>JADGNV010000178.1 GCA_017883285.1 Candidatus Aminicenantota bacterium
GAAACACATGAACGTACAGAGAACCCTGCCCCAGCTGTTCGAGGACAGCGTCGCCCGGTTCGCCGACCAGGTCATGATGCTCGAAAAGAAGACCGACCGGTATGAGGGGACGACCTACGCCCGGATGCGCGAACTCGTCCATCAATTCGCCGCCGGACTGCTCAGCCTGGGCATCCGGAAGGGCGACCGGCTGTCGCTCATCGCCGACGCCCGCAACGACTGGGTGATCAGCGAGCTCGGCATGTTCTACGTCGGGGCGATCGACGTCCCGATCTCGGTCAAGATCGAGGACCTGGAGGACCTGACCTTCCGGCTCTCCCATTCGGGCTGCCGGGCGGTCGTCGTCACCCAGAGCCAGATCGAGAAGATCCGGAAAATCAAGAAGAACCTCCCGGAACTCCAGGCCATCATCGTCCTCGACGAGCTGAAATCCTATGAAGCGGACGAGATTCCGGTCGCCGACATCTTCCAGCGGGGCGTCGAATTCCTCGCCCGCGACCGGGCCGCGTTCGAAGAGCGCTGGCGGTCGGTCCGGGAGGACGATTACGCCAACATCTGCTATACGTCCGGCACGACCGCCGATCCCAAGGGGATCATCCTCACCCACCGCAACTACACGGCCAACATCGAGCAGTCGCTCAGCCTCGTCCGCTTCGAGCCGGAATGGTGCGCGCTCATCTTCCTGCCCTGGGACCACGCCTTCGCCCACACCTGCGGCATCTACACCCTCATCAAGACGGGCGCGATCCTCGCCTCGACCCAGCGGGCGCGGTCCTACATGGAATCGCTCAAGAACATCGTCCTGAACATCAAGGAGACCCGGCCCCATGTCCTCCTCAGCGTACCGACCATCGCCAAGAATTTCCGGAAGGGCGTCGAAAAGGGGATCCGGGACAAGGGCCCCAAAGCCGCGGGGTTGTTCAAGAAGGCCCTGAAGACGGCCTACGCCTACAACGGCCTCGGCTGGGACAAGGGGAAAGGGGCCCGCAAGCTCCACAAGCCCGCCCTGGCCCTCTACGACCGCCTCATTTTCCGCAAGATCCGGGCCAATTTCGGCGGCCGGATCCAATATATCGTCGGCGGCGGCGCGCTGCTCGACATCGAGCTCCAGCGCTTCTTTTACGCCATCGGGATGCCGATGTTCCAGGGCTACGGGCTCACCGAGGCGGCGCCCGTCATCTCGGCCAACTCGGCCGAGTGCCACAAGCTCGGATCGTCGGGGCGGGTGGCGCCCGGCATCGAGCTCCGGATCTGCGACGAGAAGGGGAACGCGATGCCGACGGGCCAGCCGGGCGAGATCGTCATCCGGGGCGAGAACGTCATGGCCGGATACTGGAAAAACGAGCGGGCCACCCGGGACGCGCTCCGCGACGGCTGGCTGTACACGGGGGACCTCGGCTATCTCGACGCCGACGGGTTCCTCTACGTCCTGGGCCGGATGAAAAGCCTCCTCATCGCCGACGACGGCGAGAAGTACAGCCCGGAGGGCATTGAGGAGACGATTACCGAAAAATCCCGCTTCATCGACCAGATCATGCTCACCAACAACCAGTCGCCGTTCACCGTGGCCCTCGTCGTCCCGAACCGGGAGGCGGTCCTGCGCGCCGTGAAGGACCAGGGCCTGTCGTGCAAGACCCGGGAGGGGCAGGAAGCCGCCCTGAAGCTCATCGACGGCGACATCGCCGTCTACCGCGAGGGCGGGGCCGCCGCGGGGATGTTCCCGACGCGCTGGCTCCCTGCAGCCGTCGGTATCCTCGGCGAGCCCTTCACCGAGGAGAACCGGATGCTGAACTCCCAGCTGAAGATGGTCCGGAGCAGGATCGCCGCGTTCTACAAGGCGCGGCTCGATTACCTGTTCACGGCGGAGGCCAAGGACATCGTCAACGCCCAGAACCTGACGATCGTCGGCCGCCTCGAATAAAAAAGGAGGGACTATGCCCCGCTTCACGAAATGGCTCCCGGCCGTGCCTACATCCGGTTATCAGCGGATTGAACACCCCGCGCCGGTTATGATAAAGTAACCCCATGGCCGCCGATCAAGCCTCGCAAGAAAAGCTCGACGACATCCTCTATCCGAGCAATGCCGCCACGAGCTTCCGGATCACGATGATTTTCGGCTACCGGAGGACGCCCGAGTACAAGAAGGCCGTGGCCCTCGCCAAACGCAATCCGACCTACAAGGAGGAGGGCGAGGGCGAGTGGATCCGCCACTCGGCCGTTTACACCCCCGCCGAGGTCGAGGAGCTCTTCCAGCTGTTCAACCTCGTCCACGACTGGGAGACGACCGAAATCCTGGTCAACCACAAGCGGCTCCCCTATGCCCACCAGCTCTGGTTGCCTCTGATGTGGTTCTATCGGATCAAGTAGCGCCCCAGGAGGGCCCTCATGAAAAAATTCCTCACTGCGCTCTGCCTTCTGGCGCTCGTCGCCGCGCTCGGCCTCGCCGCCGAGGAAGGCCGGTTCTTCCGCTATCCCAGCATCCAAGGCGATAAAATCGTCTTCACCTATGAAGGCGATCTCTGGCTCGTCGGCGCCCAAGGCGGCACGGCCTCCCGCCTCACCACGTTCCCGGGCGTCGAGACGTTCGCCAAGTTCTCGCCGGACGGGAAATGGATCGCCTTCACCGCGACTTACGACGGCGCTCAGGCCGTCTACCTGATGCCGACCGAGGGCGGATCCCCCGTGCGCCTCAGCTACAATCCCGGCGCGGCTCAGGTCGTGGGCTGGACCCCGGACGGGACCGCTGTCGTCTTCCGATCGCTCTTCGAAAACGTCGTCGGCCGCGACCCCAACCTCTACACCGTGAGCGTCAATGGCGGCGCGCCGCGCCGGTTCCCGCTCGACCGGGGACTGCTCGTCAGCTATTCGCCCGACGGCCGCAAGTTCCTCTACGCCCGGCGCGGCAACGAGGAATACTACTGGAAGCGCTACAAGGGCGGCCAGTACCAGGACATCTGGATGTACGACGCCGACGCGAAGAAATACACGCCGGTCTCGGACTATGTCGGCAAGAACGCCTATCCGATGTGGATCGGCGATACGATGTATTTCGTCTCCGACCGGGGGAACGGTATCGCCAACCTCTTCGCCCAGAAAATCGGGACAAAGGACGCCAGGCCGGTCACCACCAACGGCGATTTCGACGTCATGATGCCCAATACCGACGGCAAAACAATCGTCTACGTCTATAACGGCTACCTCCACCTCCTCGACGTCAAGACGAACCAATCGCGGAAGATCAAAGTCGCGGTGCCCTCCGACCGCTGGACGCTCCGCGGCCGGACGATCAATGCCCGCGACTATATCCACAGCGCGAACGTGACGAACGACGGGAAATCCGTGGTCCTCGAGGCGCGGGGCGACGTCTTCGCCGTCCCGGCCGGACGCGGCGCAAGCCTGAACCTCTCCCAGACGCCCGGGACGCGCGAAATGTTTCCGGCCGTCTCGCCGGACGGCAAGACCGTGGCCTTCTTCTCGGACAAGAGCGGGGATTACCAACTCTACACTCAGAAGGTCGAGGGCAGCGCGTGGACGCAGATCACGACCGGCCTCGACCGGGCGGTCTATCGACTCCTCTGGTCGCCGGACGGGAAGAAGATCCTCTTCGGCAACAAGGACTTCGCCATCTTCGTCGTGGACCTCGCCACGAAATCCGTGACCAAGATCGACGAGTCGCACCAGATGAAGAACGACGAGTTCTATTGGATGATCGACGACTACTGCTGGTCGCCCGACTCCGCCTGGGTCGGCTACAGCTTCGTCCAATACAACCGGAACAGCCAGATTTTCATCTACAGCCTGGCCCAGGGCCGGAAATACGCCGTGACGGACGATTTCTACGACAATCTGTATCCGTCCTTCGACGCCAACGGCAAATATCTCTATTACGTCTCCAGCCGGAATTTCGACGTCACGATGGACTTCTACGAGGACAACCACGTCCTCGGGACGCCCCAGCAGGTGATGGTCGTGGCCCTGCGGGACGGCGAGAAGCCGCCCTTCGCCGAGACCGCCGCCACGGCGGGCCCGGCCCCAACCGCCGCGCCAGCCGAGAAGGCCGAGGCCAAGGCCGCGCCTGAGCCGATGCGGATCGACGTCCAGGGCTTCTCCCAGCGGACGTATCCCCTGCCCGTCGCCCCCGGCAACTATTTCTACCTCAAGGCCGGCAAGGGCAAAGTCCTCTGGGCCTCCGTTGACCGGTTCACTGAGGACGAATACGAGGAGATCTTCCGGCCCAGGGGCGCGACCAAGTGGGCCCTCCACGTCTTCGACATGGCCGACCGGCGCGAGGTGGTCCTGAACGACAAAGTCCGGGAGTTCGGCCTCTCGACGAACGGCGAACAGCTGATCGTCCGGAAGGACGCGGACATCTTCACCACCCCCGTGGACCGGGCCTATGGCTCCAAGGGGCTGGGTGACCGGCTCAATCTCCAGGGCCTGACCTACACCGTCGACCTCCAGAAGGAATGGCTCCAGATCTTCAACGACGCCTGGCGCTCGTACCGCGACTTTTTCTACGATGCGAACTTCCACGGCCGCGACTGGAAGGCCATGGGCGACAAATACCGGGCTTACATTCCCCAGCTTTCGTCGCGCGACGAGCTCAACTGGGTCCTGTCTCAAATGGTCGGCGAGCTCTGCGTCTCGCACACGTACATCGGCGGGGGCGACATGGGCCCGATGGCCGTGCCGACCTCGCCTGTGTTCACCGGCCTGCTTGGGGCCGACCTCATTCCGGACGCGAAAGCGGGCTTCTATCGATTCGACAAGATCTACGGGCCGACCGAGATCAATCTCGGCCTGCCCGGCCCCCTATCCCGGTCCGACATCGCCCTCAAGGAGGGCGACTACCTGATCGCCCTCGACGGCGTAACGGTCACGGCCGGCGACGACTATTTCAAGCTCCTTCAGACGACCCCCGGCCGCAAGATCAAGGTCACGGTCAACGCCAAGCCGTCGGCCGAGGGGGCCAAGACTTACGAGGTCGAGCCGATCCGGAGCGATTCCACCCTCCGCTACAACCGTTGGCTGGCGGACAACATCCGGAAGATCGAGAAGGCGACGGGGGGCAAGGTCGGGTACATGCACATCAACGCCATGAACTCGGGCGGCATCGGCGAGTTCGACAAGTTCTGGCGCGCGTTCCGCTATAAGGACGGGATCATCATCGACATGCGCCGCAATTCGGGCGGCTGGACGGAGTATTTCCTGATCGACAAGCTCGAGCGCCAGCTCACGGCCTTCAACGTTCTGCGGGGCATGGTCCCCTTCCGCTATCCCGGGACAGCCTCGAACGGCAACTACGTCGTCATCTCCAACGAGAATAACGGCTCGGACGGCGAAGCGTTCGTCGAGGACTTCAAGGCCCGCAAGCTCGGCCCGGTCGTGGGCGTCCCGTCGTGGGGCGGCCTCGTCGGCATCCTTAATCAGCAGCTGACGATCGACAACGGGACGGTCGAGCAGTCGAACAACGCCTTCTACGGCCGCGAGGGGAAGTGGCTCATCGAGAACCACGGGGCCGACCCAGACTACCTGATAGACAATGATCCGGCTTCGGTCGTCGCAGGGCGCGATCCCCAGCTCGAGAAAGCGATCGAAGTCATCCTGGAGAAGATCAAGAAGAACCCGCTGAACTTCTCGGGCACGCCGGCCTATCCGAAGAAGTGATCGGGGGCAGGCGGCTCTTCCCGGTCCCGCGTCACCAACGGAATCCGCAGCATTGGATCGCCCCTGAATTTCTTCGAATCTCCGTCCTAACGACTTTTTAACAATCCTTTAACAAATCCCTGACAACTCATTCCTCCCTCTGCGTTATTTTGAGTCCGGATGGGGAGGATATCGAAAATGAAATCCTTTGTCCTGAAGAAATGGTATTTCGACCTTGTCGCGGAAAGCGGAGATGTCCTTTACGCGTATTTCATCATCACCCGAATCTTCGGCTGGCAACGCGGGTTTGTCTCGGCCCATCTGAATCTGGCCGACGGCCGCGTTCTCCGCGGCACGATGACGACATCCCCTCCCCCTCCCTCCTCCGGCCGAGACCTCGCCTTTGGCCGCCAAATCCTTTCTTCCCCGGAACTCCGGCCCAAGCTGGTCATGGAGTTCAAAAATCTCGCCCTCGAACTTGAATATGATCCCCTCGAACAGGGATGGGATCCGACTCCTGACGCTGTTCTTCTCAAACAAGGCCGGAGAATTCTCAAATGGCGCGTCCCCGTGCCGGCGGCCCGGGTGAAGGGGTGGATCCGGGCGGACGGGCGTCTGATCGAGATCGTCGGAAACGGATACCACGACTATGTCGAAACCGACATCCCGCCCTGGCGTCTCCCGATCCGCGAACTTTTCTGGGGCCGGGCTTGGGTCGACGGCCAGACCGTCGTGTTCAATCAGATTACGACGAGGCAAGGGGCTCTCCTCCAGAATTTCTTATTGAGCGGACGGAGCGCCGCTGCCGGAAAGGCTCCGATCTCGATCGGGCGGAGAGACGATGACCAACGGTTCGAGATCGAAGCCCAAGACGAAGACGCGACGACCCGGATCGCCAAGGGCGTTTGGTCGCTGCGCCTTGAGCGTCGGGCGATCATCGAAGAAAGCCCCGTGACGACCGGCGATCGAATCCGCTCTCGGCTCCTGCGCCGCATTTCGGCGCGGATGTGCGGCGATCCCTGCGAAAAAAAGATGTTCTCGGAGGCCCGGCTCACCGACGGGGCGATCAGCCTGCGAGGCCAGGCCGTTCATGAGCGGGTGTCGTGGCGATGGAACTCCCCCGCGCCGTGGGTCACCGTCGGGGTCTATACGCTCATCTTCTGGTTTCTTATCCCCGGTTTTTTGGCGGCCGTCGGCCATCGCCTGGACGAACTTGTCCGCATTTCTCTACCGAAACAAGGCTGGAGCCGATGGTCGGGACTTGTCTTGGCCGTCGCCGGGCTGGCGCTCACAGCGGTGAGTATCGGCCAGCTTTGGTTTCAGGGGAAAGGACTGCCCATCTCCGCCTTGCCGCCCCGGCGATTCGTCGCCTCCGGCGCGTACAGGTTCTTTCGCCATCCCATCTATCTCGGTTTCAATGCCGCCTTCGCCGGATGGGCTCTCCTCAGCGGCTCATTCGGATCGCTGGCTTTCGGCGCCCCGCTCCTGCTCGTCGGCTGGATCGCCTACGCTCTCTTCGCCGAGGAGCCGGCCCTCGAAGCCCGCTTCGGAGAGTCGTACCGGGCTTACCGGGCCGCGACACCGCTCCTCGTCCCGAGACGGGTCGGCCGCCTCATCGCCCGGGCCTTCCGGCCTTTCGGCGAAGGGGTCTGCCGCCTGTTGACCGCGCTGGCCGGCCGGCCGATTCTTTATCGCCGGGGCAACCTCATCCTCGTGACCTACGGGCTGTTCGTATCGGCCGGGGTGCTCCTGTTCACCCAGCATACGACCGCCCTGCTGATCGCTCAAGGCCTGACAAAAAGCCAGGCCGCCGCCCTCCATATTTCGAATGTTCTGGCGGCGCCGCTCGTGGGCTATCTTTTTTGGTGGCTGGGGCACTGGCGGAAGCTGATCCGCCAGCCGCGTTTCGGGTTGAGGAACATCGGCTTCGTTTCTTATGGAGCTCTCACGGGCCTCTTCCTGTCGAGCTCCATTTTCGGTCTGATCCACGGCTATCCGCCCAGCCTGATCACGGACGCCATGGTCCGGGGCATGTTCCTGGCTTATGCTTTCGGCCGGATCGGTTGCGTCACGTACGGCTGCTGCTGGGGAATCGCGGCGGCCAGGACCGGAATCCGCTACCGGAATCCTCAGTCCAAAGTCCTCCGCTTGACGGGAAGGGCGGAGGCTCTTTGCCGCCCGGCGCAAGCTTATTCCATGATGGAAGGGCTGGCCCTTTTCCTTGTCCTGAACCTGCTCGTCCTCCATCCCCTTCCGGCCGGCCTGCTGACCGCCCTGGCCTTCCTCGTCTATCCGGTCGGCCGTTTTTTCATCGAGTTCAGCCGGGAAAGAAGCCGTTTCCTCTACGGCCGGTTTCATGAAGGGCACCTCGGCTGCGCGGCCATGTTCGCGGCGGGCCTGGTTCTCCTGTTCATCCTCCCGGCCTCCGCCGTTCCTTCGCCCCGGCCTTGGACCCCGGCCGCCTTCATCCAAAGCCTCCCGCTGCTTCCGGTCTCGATCCTCGTCGGGGCGTTCGTCTTCTTCGTGGCCGGCGTCCATTGGAAAAAGGTGGGAACATGGTGACCGGCGATCCGCTCCTCGAAGTCCGACACGTGGCCAAAGCCTTCGGCCGCAAAAGCGTCCTGAAGGATATTTCCTTCTCGCTCTCCGCCGGCCAACGCCAGCAGGCTCTGATCTTTATCGGCCTGGCCGCGGTGGGCATTCTGACGTCGTTCCTGGCCCTATCCCTGACCCAAAAACACGCCCCTGAAAACCGGCGCTTGATCCTCTGCGGCTTCCGCACGTCGGAGCTTCTCCTGTCCAAGTTCGCCGTCCTGCTCACGGTGACCGCTTGCGTCGGCACGTACGCATGAACGGACTGGAACGCTGGGGGCTCAGCCGGCGGGGGACGCAACTCCTCTGGGACGACCACGACCTGTCCGACCTGGCCGCTCGCTTCGGGACGCCTCTTTTCGTAGTCAGCCGCCATCGGCTGGAGGAAGCGTTTACGGCCATGGAGGCGGCGTTCCGTTCCCAAGGCTTGGCGCTGGAAATCTTTTTTTCGGTCAAAACGAATCCCGTCCCTCGGGTTCTCGAAATCCTGGCCGGTTGCGGCGCCGGAGCGGAGGTTATCTCCGAGTTCGAGCTTTGGCTGGCCCGGAAACTCGGCCTGGACGGGGACCGAATCGTGGTCAACGGAACGCTGAAGTCCGAAGCGCTTCTCCGCGCCGCGGTGACGCACGGGGCGCACCTCATCAATATCGAAACGCTGGCCGAGCTGGAGACTCTTCGGGAGATCGTCGAGCGGGAAGGACGGAGGGCCAATATCGGCCTGCGGATCAACCCGGGCCTTCGGAAGCGGGCTTTTCACTTCACAACGGCCAGCGGCTCTTCCACAAGCCCGATCGGATTCAGGCGCGGGAGCGGCGAATGGCAAAAGGCCCTCCGGCTGATCGTCCGGCGACCTGACCTCTTTGCCTTCCGCGGCCTTCATTTTCATTTGGGGTCGGGCATCCGGGAAGCCGGGCCCTACCGCGATGCCCTGGCGAGCGCCGCCGGATTTTTTGACGATGCCCTGGCGGCCGGCCTTCAGCCCGAGGCCTTGGATATCGGAGGCGGTTTCGGAATCGATACCCTCAAGGAGGCCACCGCCGGGGAAGTCCTGCGCCTCTTCGTCTGGAATCGGGGACAGGAGCCTCCCGACGCCACCAGAAGCCGAGGGCTCCTCGATGAGGTCGCGGACGTCTGCGCCGGAACTCTGTCGGATTACGCCCGAAAGCGGGGGATTCCGCCTCTCCGCCTCCTCGTCGAGCCGGGCCGGGCTCTCAGCGGACCGGCTCAAATCTTGCTTCTTTCGGTGCGCTCCGTCCGTGAACGCGCCCGGGGACGGCGGGCCGCTTTTTGCGATGCCGGAGCGATGAGCTTGTCCCCGCTTCTCATCAGCGAGAGCCATGCCGTTTTTGCGGCCGGCCGGGCCGAAGACGCGGGGCGGCTCCGATACGATATTTATGGCAGCCTGCCCACGCCGCTCGATATCGTCTCCCTGGGGAGACGGCTTCCCGAGCTCAACCCGGGCGATGTCTTGGCGGTCATGGACACCGGCGCCTATTTCACCTCTCTGGGCAACAATTTCGCCGGACCGCGGCCGGCCATCGCGATGATCGAAAACGGTTCCGCCTCGCTCATCCGCAAACGCGAGACATTCGAGGACCTCGTCAGCCGCGACGCCGTTTCGGGGGCTGGCGCGACGGAGGTTTCATCATGAATGCCAAGGACGCTGTTGAACGCTCGGAACGAGCCTTTCCCGGCTGGGCCGCCCTTTCCGTCGCGAGGCGGAAAGTCTTTCTCAGAGCCCTGCAAAGGCGGATCGCCGCCCGTCAGGAGGAACTGGCGGCCGCCGTCGCCGCCGACACCGGCAAGCCCGTGACCGAAGTCCTGTTTCAAGAAATCACCGCGGCGCTGGAAATGATCCGTTTCGTCGCCGCCGTCTATCCCCGCTGGCTCAAGGACCGGCCGATCCCCTATCGACGGCCCGGTTTCTGGTCGAAAGTCCATCGCCGGCGCTACGAGCCTCTCGGCGTGCTGGGCATAATCGGGCCGGCCAATGATCCCTTCTCGCTTCCCGTCATGCAGGCCGCGGCGGCTCTCATCTGCGGAAATTGCGTCGTCATCAAACCCTCGGAGCGCGCACCCCGGACGGCCGGGCGGCTGAAGAGCCTCTTCGAGGAGGCCGCTTTTCCCCCGGGAGTCGTCGAGGTGGCGGAGGGAGACGAGAGGACGGCGGAGGCCGTCATCGTCCATCCGGGAGTCCGGAAAATAATATTCACGGGCAGCACGGAGACGGGCCGGAAGGTCGCCCGTCTGTGCGGCCGGTCCTTCAAACCGTGTGTCCTTGAACTCGGCGGCGTCGGGGCGGCCGTTGTGGATGACGACGCCGACCTTGGCCTGGCCGCCCAGGCTGTCGCCTGGAGCGCGTTCTATTCGACCGGCGCGTCCTGCCTCGGAACGAAAAGAGTCTTCGTCACCCGCCGCGTCGGCCGGGCTTTCCTGGACGGACTCCTCCAAGAGATCCGGGTTCTCAGCCGAGGCGATCCTTTTGACCCGGAGGCTGACATCGGCCAAAGCTCGGATCCGAAAACTGATGAGCGGCTGCGGGCCCTTGTCCGGGACGCTATGGCCCGGGGGGCGCGCGCTTGGGCGCCGGAAGGCGAGCTCTCTCGGGAGGAGGTTTCGCAGGTCCGCGGGCCGCTGGTCATCTCCCAAACGACTCCCGAGATGGCGGTGTTGGGGGATGACGAAGAACTGCGGGGGTTGGTCCTCTGCGTCCGAGAAGTGGATTCGGCCGAACAGGCGATCCGGGAAGCCAACGCCTCGAGCTACGGCCTGAGCGCGTCGGTCTGGAGCCGGAACCGCAAGAAAGCGGAGGCCATCGCCGGAGAACTTCAGGTCGGGATGGTCTGGATCAATGAAGTCGGCCTGGGTCTTCCCCCCTTCCCTTGGGGAGGGACGAAAAACAGCGGCTGGGGCCGGTTGTTCGCCAAGGAGTCGTTGTCCGAGCTCACCACCATCAAGGTGACCAGCTGGGATCGCCGCCGATCCGCCGCGCCGAAGTTCTGGTGGTTTCCTTACAGCCGCGCTAAATACGAACTCACTCTCGCCGTCAACGCCCTGGCCTATGGGGCCGGAAAGACATCCGCTTTTCTCCGATTGCTGAAAAACATCCGACACGGAAGAGCCGCTTTTTCCGGCGGAAAGAAAAGGGGCCGATAAGGGGAAACCTATGAATCTCCAGCAGATGACTCGCCGCCGCAACCTCTTGCCGCTTCAGTTTCCTTTGCGCGAGACGCCGCATGCCACCATCGAGACCAACCGGACATGCAATATCCGCTGTCGCCACTGCTACAATCTCGACAAGGAACTCGTCAAATCTCTGGACACGGTGAAGCGGGAGATCGACGCGACTCTGGCGAAGCGAAACGTCCAGTCGCTAACGCTTCTGGGCGGGGAACCGACCCTTCATCCGGATCTGGCGGCGATCGTGGCCACCGTCAAAAGCCGGGGAAGGAAATGCCAATTGTTGACCAATGGAGTCGTTTTTCTGAAAGAAACGGGGGACCGCTTGCTGGACCAGATCATCGCCGCCGGCGTCGACAAGATCGTCCTGCACGTCGATTCCGGACAGCGCCATGTCCACGGCGACCTGGAACGGGCCCGGCGGATTCTCTTCGGGAAGATGGAAGCCAGGAAGGTGACATTCTCTCTGGCCTTGACGATCGACCCGGATTCCGCCGGCGAAATTCCGAGCTTGGTCAAGCGCTACGCGCGATACCGGTATTTCGACGGGATTCTCTCGCTCGTGGCCCGGGACGGGTTGAGAAGGGACGGCCCGCGTCCCACCCTGGAAAACGAGTACGTCCGCCTTCGGCAGGAGCTTCGCCTTGAGCCCGTGTCTTATGTCCCATCCAATTTGGGGGAGGACCGGGTCCGCTGGCTGATCTATTTCTACATGATCAACGCAGCGACCGGGAAAGCCTACGGACTGTCGTCCGAGCTGTGCGGCCTGTTCGGCTGGATCTATCGGAAAATCCGGCGGAGGCGATTTTTTCTTCTCCGGACCAACCCGGCCTGGAGCCGATGGCTGGCCCCCCTTCTGGGACTGGCCGACGTCTCCTTGCGGCCCTGGCAGGCCGGAGCTCTTTTCAGCCTGGGACGGAGCTCGGCCGCGTTTCGGGCGATCCGGTTCCAATCGATCATCATCCAGAATCCGGCCGAATATGACGAGCGCCTGGGCCGATATGAGATCTGCTATCACTGTCCGGACGCCACCCTCCGCAACGGCCGGCTGACTCCGGTTTGCATCGCCGACCTGGTCAGCCCCGCGAACGGGGACGGCGGCGGCATCCACCAGGATTTGGCTCGCGAAGTCCACGGCCACCTGGGGGAAAACGCTTTTACCTGACCTCTTCGAAGCGCGCCGTGAAATGGCGGAGATGGGGCGGCTGCTCGACGATCCGGAACCCTTTGATCGCATCCCTCTTCCGGTGGAGCGAAACCAGGGCTTCGGCGACGAACTCGAGATGCGAGCCCGAGTAGACCCGACGCGGGATGGCGAGGCGGACCATTTCCAGGGCGGGAAAGGTTTCCCGGCCGGTCCGGGGATCGCGCTTCCCGAACATGACGCCGCCGATTTCGACGGCCCGGATCCCGGCCTCCCGGTACAGGGCGACGGTCAATGCCCAGCCGGGATATTGGTCGCGCGGGAGGTGCGGCAGGAACCGGTCCGCGAGGAGATAGACGGCGTGCCCGCCGACGGGCTTGAAGATCGGGACGCCGGCCTCGTCGAGGAGCCCGCCCAGGTATGCCACATGGGCCGTCCGGTATTCTAGATAATCGTCGTCCAGAACTTCCTCCAGCCCGCGGGCGATGGCTTCGAGGTCGCGGCCGGCCAGGCCGCCGTAGGTCGGAAACCCCTCGCCGATGATGAGCAGGTTCTTGAGGCGGGCGGCCAGGGCGCCGTCGTTCAATGCCAGAAAGCCGCCGATGTTGACCAGGGCGTCCTTTTTCGCGCTCATCGTCGCCCCGTCGGCGTAAGAGAACATTTCCCGGGCGATGGCCGGGAGGGATTTCCGGGCATAGCCCGCTTCGCGCCGCTTGATGAAGAAGGCGTTCTCGGCGAACCGGCAGGCGTCGAAGAAGAAGGGGATCTTGTGCTTCCGGCAGACGGCGCTCACCGCCCGGATATTGGCCATCGAGACCGGTTGCCCGCCTCCGCTGTTGTTGGTGATCGTCATCATGACCAGCGGGATCCGGGCCCGGCCCTTGACTTCGATGAAGCGCTCGAGCTTGGCGATGTCCATGTCGCCCTTGAACGGCCGGTCGAGGTCGGGGTCATAGGCCCCCTCGTTCACGAGATCGACCGCCGTCGCCCCGCGGACCTCGACGTTGGCCCGGGTCGTGTCGAAATGGATGTTGTTCGGCACGAAATCGCCCTTCTTGACCAGGGTCTCGAACAGGATCCGCTCGGCCGCCCGGCCCTGGTGGGTCGGGATGACATGGGCGAAGCCGAACACGGCTTTCACCGCGGCCTCGAACCGGAAAAAGCTCCGGGCGCCGGCATAGGACTCGTCGCCCATCATCATTCCGGCCCACTGGGCATCGCTCATGGCCGACGTCCCGGAGTCGGTCAGGAGATCGATGAAGATCTTGGAGGCCGGAAGGCCGAAGACGTTGTAGCCGGCCTTCCGCAGCGCGGCTTCGCGCTCCGCCCGCGACGTCCGGCGGATCGGCTCGACGACCTTGATCCGGAAGGGTTCGACCGGGGATTGGAGTCTGGCCATGGTGATCTCCTCGTCTCTTCGTCGTCAGAACGTTGCGAGCTTCTTGAACACCTCGTACCGGGCCTGGACATCGCGGGGTTTGAGGGTCTTGAAGCGCTCAATGCCGAAATCCTCGATGATGAACGAGGCCATGACGCTGCCGTAAACCACCGCCCGTCGGATTTCCCGGGGCGTGATCCGGCCGACCTGATCGAGATAGCCCAAGAAGCCGCCGGCAAACGTGTCGCCCGCCCCGGTGGGATCGACGACGGTCTCGGCCGGGTAGGCCACGATCCCGAAGAGGGCATCCCGGCTGAAAACGAGCGCCCCGTGCTCGCCTTTCTTGAGCACGAGGACGGACGGGCCTATGCTGAGAAGGCGCTGGCCGGCTTTGATGAGGTTCCGCTCGCCGGTGATCATCCTCACCTCTTCGTCGTTGGCGAAAAAGAGGTCGATCTTCCGCAGGACGCGGAGCAGGGCCTCGGGCTTTGATTCGATCCAGAGGCCGATCGTGTCCATGGCCGTGAGCTTCGGCTTCTCGACCTGGAGGAAGATGTTCTCCTGGAGGTCGGGGTCGATGTTGGCCAGAAAGAGGATGTCGGCCTTCTTGTAGGCGGCCGGAATCTCGGGCCGGAAATCCTGGAAGACGTTGAGATCGGTCCGGATCGTCGTCCGATGGTTGGGGTCCTCGCCGTACCGGCCCTGCCAGTGGAAGGTCTTCCCGCCCGGAACGATCTTCAGCCCCCGAAGGTCGATCCGGCGCTTCTTGAGGAACGCGATCGTCTCCGGGGGAAAATCCTCGCCCACGACGGCCACGATCCCGGGACGGGTGAAATAGCTGGCCGCGAGGGCGCAGAAGGTGCACGAGCCGCCGATGATCTTTTCCTTGCGCACAAGCGGCGTCTCGATGGTGTCGAAGGCGACCGATCCGACGATGACGAGACTCATGGCCGCTCCCCGAGGCTCACTTGAGGTACCGGCCGACGATCAGGGCCAGCTCCTTCTTCTTCGCCGCTGGGATGAGGCGCGGCGCGGTCATGATCGTGTTCTGGACCGCTTCGTTACAAGCGCACTCCCCTTCCAGATCGGACGGCAACGTGGCCAAGGCTTTTTTGATGATCGCCTTGGCGTTGTGGATGTTGAGCCTCAGGTTCTCGAGGACGAGCTCGACCGAGACGTCCTCCTCCTCGGCGTTCCAGACGTCGTAGTCCGTGACGAGGTTCATGGTCGCGTAGCAGAGTTCGGCCTCGCGGGCGAGCTTGGCCTCCGTGGCGACGGTCATGCCGATCACGGAGCAGCCCCAGGAGCGGTAGATCTCGGATTCGGCCTTGGTCGAGAAGGCCGGTCCCTCGATGCAGATATACGTCCCGCCGAAATGGGCCCGGACGCCGAGGCAGACGGCCGTGTCGTAGAGGAACTTGGCCAGGTCGGGGCAGACGGGCTGGGCCAGCCCGACATGGGCCGCAATCCCGCCGCCGAAGAACGTGTTCACCCGGCGCGTCCGGTCATAGAACTGGTCGGCGAAGACGATGTCGCGCGGCCGGAGCTCCTCTTTGAGCGAGCCGCAGGAGCTGACCGAGATGATCTTTTCCACGCCGAGCATCTTGAAGCCGTAGATGTTGGCCCGGTAGTTGATGTCCTGGGGCAGGAGCCGGTGACCCCGGCTGTGGCGGCTGAGGAAGGCCACCCGGCGGCCTCCGAGCGTCCCCACAAAATAAGCGTCCGAGGGCGCGCCCATCGGCGTCTTGAGCTTCACTTCGCGGACGTCGGCCATTCCGTCGATCTCGTAGAGCCCCGTGCCGCCGAGGATCCCGATCTCGGCGCGGGGGGCCCGGGGGCCGGTTTTTTTCGGAGATTTCTTTATCGTCTTTTTCGCGGGCATGGATCCTCCTTCACGCAAGAACTTGGTATATAATTTATGGCGGACCAAGTCAAGAAAGAGCGACGGGAGAAATCATGGCGTTTGACGGCATCCGGCAGGCTGCGGCCGTCCTCCGGGGCGCCCGGCGGATAGCGGTCCTCACGGGAGCCGGAATTTCCGCCGAATCGGGCGTCCCCACGTTCCGCGGCCCGGACGGGCTGTGGCGGAAATTCCGGGCCGAGGATTTGGCGACGCCGGAGGCCTTCGCCCGCGACCCGGTCCTCGTCTGGGAATGGTATGACTGGAGGCGGGGGATCATCGCCAAGGTCGCGCCCAACCCGGGACACGTCGTCCTGGCCCGTTGGGAGACGCGCTTTCCCAACTTCACCCTGATCACCCAGAACGTGGACGGGCTTCACGCCCTCGCCGGGTCGCGCCGCCTCCTCGAGCTCCACGGGAACATCTGGAAGACGCGCTGTCCGGACGAGGGCCGCGTCGCCGAAAACCGGGATGTTCCCCTGTCCCCGATCCCTCCCCGCTGCGCCTCCTGCGGAGGGCTCCTCCGGCCCCACATCGTCTGGTTCGGGGAGGGCCTCGACCAGGACATCCTCCGGCAGGCTTTTGCCGCATGCGCCCAGGCCGATGTGGTGCTGGCCGTTGGCACGTCGGCCCTCGTCCACCCGGCCGCGTCTCTTCCCCTCGCGGCGGCCGAATCCGGAGCGACGGTCATTGAGATCAATCCCGACCCCACGCCTCTCACGCCCCATGCGGATATTTCCCTGCGCGGGAAAGCGGGCGAAATCCTGCCCCGGCTCGCGGCCGCCCTAGATTAGCCCGTTCTTTCGCCCCTAGGAAATCGCCGGCCATTATGCTATTGTATTCAGACAAGTTAAGAGATTCCGGAAAGGAACGCGCGACGATGAAATATGTCTATTTCGAGGCCAAGTCCGGCCTGAGCGGAGACATGATCCTGGGCGCCCTCCTGGACCTCGGGATCTCCCCCGGCCGGTTCAAGGCGAAGATGGCGAAGCTCGGGCTCCCCGTCCGGATCCGGATCGGCGACACCGAGCGCTCGCATTTCCGCGGCCTCAAAGTCGATGTCGGGATCCGGGGCACGGCCTCTCCCGCCCGGCATTGGAACGACATCGCCGCCCTCGTTCGGAAGGCGGATTTCGCGCCGGCCGTCAAGGACCGCGCTCTGGCCGTCTTCAAAACCCTGTTCGAAGCCGAGGCGAAGGTCCACGGCTGCCCGTTCGAGAAGACGCACCTCCATGAAGCCGGAGCCGACGACGCGCTGATCGACGTCGTGGGCTGCGCCTGGCTGATCGAGGAGCTCAAGATCGGGGCGGTCTACGCCTCGCCGCTCAACGTCGGCGAAGGATGGGTCAAGACCTCACACGGCGTCCTCCCCGTCCCGCCGCCGGCCGTCGCCGAGATCCTGAAGGGGGTACCTGTCTACTCCGCTCACGCGCGCGAGGAGCTGGTCACGCCGACCGGCGCGGCGATCGTCAAGACGCTCGTCAGCCGGTTCCTGCCGTTCCCCGAGCTCGTCTACGACCGCATCGGCTACGGCGCGGGCGGCCGCGACACGCCCGGCCTGCCCAACATCCTCCGGGCCTTCTACGGCGACGAAGCCGGCTTCGCCCCGGAGAAGCAGGTCCACGTCATCGAGGCGACGATCGACGACTCCAATCCCCAGGTCCTGGCCGCCTTCCTGGAGACCGCCCTGGAGCTCGGGGCGATCGACGTCTACCTCACACCCATCGTCATGAAGAAGAACCGCCTGGCGACGAAGCTGACCCTCCTCGCCGCGGCGGATAAAATGGACGCCCTCGTCGCCGCCGTGTTCCGGGAGACGAGCTCGATCGGCGTCCGGTATTTTCCCGTCGGCCGCCGCGCCCTGGAGCGGACCGTGACGAAGGTCCGCGTCCTGGGCGAGCCCGTCGGGATCAAGGTGGCCACGTCGGGCGGCGAACGGGTCAATGTCCAGCCCGAGTTCGCCGACTGCCTGGCCCTCGCCCGCAAGAAGAAGCTCCCGGTGAAGGACGTCCTCCGCCGGGCGCTCGCAGAGTATTCCAAACAAGGCTGAACGACCATGCTCCCCAAGAAGCGCATCCCTCCGTCCACCCCGATGGACCTGGCCAAGATCGAACGGGGCGTCCGCCTCATCCTGAAAGGGGCGGGCGAAGACCCGAAGCGGCCCGGGATCCGGGAGACCCCGACCCGGGTGGCCCACATGTTCGCCGAGATCCTCGGCGGGATCTACGAGAAGCCCGAACGCCATCTCGAAGCGATCCAGCACGAGCGCCACGACGAAATGGTGTTGATCAAGAACATCCCGCTCTACTCGATGTGCGAGCACCACCTGATCCCGTTCATGGGCCATGCTCACGTGGCGTACATCCCCGGCAAGGACGGCCGCATCTGCGGGCTCTCGAAGCTGGCGCGCGTCGTGGACGTGTTCGCGAAGCGGCCGCAGGTCCAGGAGCGGCTCACGTCGCAGGTGGCGGACACGATCGTGCACTACCTCGCCCCGCAGGGGGTCATCGTCGTCATCGAGGCGGAGCACCTGTGCATGTCGATGCGCGGAGTGCAGAAGCCCGGCGCCATCACGACCACCTCGGCGGTGCGCGGCATATTCAGGACGCAAGCCGCCACCCGTGCGGAGGCGATGTCGCTCATCAAGGGCAACCGGTGATGGACCGCGCGCGGGTCTGGCGCTGCGGCGGCTTCGCGCTGGCTCTCGATCGTCCCCTCGTGATGGGCATCCTGAACGTGACGCCGGACTCGTTCTCCGACGGCGGGTCCTACATCGACACCGACGCCGCGGTGACCGCGGCCATCCGGATGCTGGCCGACGGTGCCGACATCATCGACGTGGGCGGCGAGTCGACGCGCCCCGGCGCGGAACCCGTGAGCACGTCCCAGGAGGCCGGCAGGGTGGCGGGAGTCATCGCAGCGCTGGCCGAGCAGGGGGCGTGCGTATCCGTGGACACGCGGCACGCGGCTGTGGCCGCGCAGGCCCTGGACGCGGGCGCCTCGGTCGTCAACGACGTCTCCGGCTTCGCCGATCCGGAGATGGCGCGCGTGGGAGCCGCCGGCGGCGCGGGCCTTGTCGTCATGCACATGCGCGGCGAGCCGAGGACGATGCAGGAGTCGCCGGTGTACACGGATGTGGGCGCGGAAGTCGCCGCCTACCTGGCGCAGCAGGCGAGCGCGCTCGAACGCGCGGGGGTCGCGCGCGACCGCATCGCGATCGATCCCGGGCTCGGCTTCGGCAAGACCACCACGCACAACCTCGAGCTCCTGCGGCGCCTGCCGGAGCTTGCGGCGCTCGGCTTCCCTGTGGTGGTGGGCGCGTCGCGCAAGCGGTTCATCGGCGAGATCACCGGCGTCGCGGAGCCGCGCGACCGGCTCGCGGGCTCCCTTGCGGCAGCTCTTGAGGCCGTGCGGCGAGGGGCGGCCGTCGTTCGCGTGCACGACGTCGCAGCCACCGTTCAGGCGCTCGCGACAGCACGAGCCATGGACGGAGAGGCATGAGCGCGATGGACGAACAGGGCGACGGCCCCATCACGCCGCCGGCGCAGAGCGCCCTC
>JADGNV010000179.1 GCA_017883285.1 Candidatus Aminicenantota bacterium
CGGAACCGGAGACGCAGAGAGGGAAAGGACGCGGGAGGAAGAGCGCGCCTCTTGGCAGAGAACGGAACGGGCCTTGCACGGCATCTTCGCCCGGGCGGTCCCGAGGATGGCGCTGGCCGACGATCGGCAGGTCAAATACGCGGCGTCGGCCACCGAGCAAGAGATCGCCGCCGGGGCCATGCGGGTCGAGGACGCGGTCAAGCACGTCTTTTGCTTCTTCCGGAAGATCGAGGGATTGCCGGACGACGGGAGCGCGGGGGCATTCGTCGACCTGGATGACCACGGACACATCGACCGCGAGGCCCGGGCCCGCTTGGACGATCTCAAGAGACGCCTCAAGAGCCGCCTTCCGGGCAACGTCATCGATAGCTATGTCGCGGCGTGGGACGGCGCGCGTCCGACCGCCGCGCATCTCGACGCCCTGTGCGCCGACGTCCTCAGGGATCTTTCCGCCGTCATCCAGGAAGAGATCCGGCAGCTCCGGGATACGGACCCCGTGGAGCAGGAGGCGGCCGACCACGCCGCGTTCGGCCGGGACCGGGCCAGGATCTTCTATGGCCGGGACGAGAGCCTTCGGGCCATCGACAGCTACGCCGGCGGCGAGGGGGGACAACCGTTGGCCGTCTATGGGGCCTCGGGCTCGGGCAAATCGGCCCTCATGGCCGTGGCCGCCGAACGGACCGGCGGCCGGCTCCCCGCCGCCGTGATCGTCTCCAGGTTCATCGGAGCGACCTCCGGGTCCACGGATGGGCGGGCGCTCATCGAGGGGTTGTGCCGCGAGATCTCGCGGCGCTACGCCTCGGACGAGACGTCGGTCCCGTCCGAGTACAAGGAGCTGGTCGAGGACCTGACGAAACGGATGGCCTTGGCGACCGCGGCGAAACCGCTCGTCCTCTTCATCGACGCCCTTGACCAGCTCTCCAACAGCCACGCGGAGAGGAGCCTCGCCTGGCTGCCGGCGCGGCTTCCGGGGAACGTCCGGCTCATCGTATCGACCGCGCCGGGCGACTGCTCGTCGGCCCTCGAGCGACGGGGCGCCGGGGCGCCGAGCGAAATGCTGGCGCCGATGACGGAGGAGGATGGCCGGGAGATCCTGGACCTCTGGATGAAGGCCGCGAGCCGCACCCTGCGCCCCGACCAGCGCGGACTGGTCTTGGAGCGGTTCCGGGCGTCCGGGCTCCCCCTCTATCTCAAGCTGGCTTTCGAAGAGGCCCGGCTGTGGAGGTCTTTTTCGGCTCCGCCCGCCCTGAGCTCCGACATTCCGGGGATCATCCGCGACCTGCTCTCGCGGCTGTCGCTCGAAGCGAATCACGGGAAGATCGTCGTGGCCCGCAGCTTGGGATATCTCAAAGCCGCCAAGAACGGATTGTCCGAGGACGAACTCCTCGACCTCCTTTCGGCCGACGAGGACGTTTTCGACGATTTCACGCGGCGGTCCTATCATCGGCCGCCGGAGAAGCAGCTGCCGGTCGTCGTCTGGTCGCGGCTGTTCTTCGACATCGAGCCGTATCTCATCGAGCGGAGCGTGGACAGCACGGCGCTCCTGGGATTCTTCCACCGCCAGATGGCCGAGGCGGTGGACGAAGAGTACCTTGCGGGCGAGCGCGGCCCGGACCTCCACATCAAGATCGCCCGCTATTTCGCGGCTCAGCCGCTCTTTCGCGAAGGCGGAGGCGAAAAGGTCGCCAACCTGCGGAAGCTTTCGGAGCTTCCCTATCAGCAGACCTGCGGCGGCCTTTGGGACCCCCTCTACAAGACGCTGACGGACTTCGATTTCCTCGAAGCCAAGTGCACCTATTCCGGCGCGATCAGCGCCGGACGCGGCGACGGGTCCCCAAAGATCCACGGCGGCGTCTATGAGCTGATCGAGGATTTCCGGCGGGCCCTGGCCGCCCACCCGGCCGAAACCGCCGACGCTTGATGAGGGCCGAAGCCCCCGGCTTTAGGACACTCGCCGCTTATCGGCCTCGAACGACTTGGGGCTGATCCGCAGCTTCCTTCCGCACGATGCGCAATCGGACTCCCCGCCGAGGGCGGCGATCGGATACTCCGACCATCCCAGGCAGAGCGGGCACCTGACGTCGACTCCCGGAGGGCCCGGCGCCGCGGCGCGGCGGAAGAGCCCGCGCTTCTCAGGAGGCCCGATCCAGGCAAAGGCCAGGGGACGGCCCGATCTCATGTTCTGGAGCTCCAGCAGAAAGAACCCTCCGTTGGACGTCCCGGCCGCGAGCCGCCGGCCGTCGGGGCTCCAGCTTAAGCCGCCGACCCGCGAGCCCGCGGCAAAATCGCCGGCGCGCAATCCGGTTTCGGCATCCCAGATCCGTAAACCGTCCTCCAGGCACGCGAGGACCCAGGCGCCGTCGGGCGAGAACGTGAAGCTCCGGATCGACGCCTGGAGGACGTCGAGGACCGTGATCTGGCGACGGCCGGCGAGGTCCCAGAGAAGCGTACGTTCCGAGCCCTGGCATACGACGCGTGCCCCGTCATCGGATAGGGCGAAGTGGCGCGGTCCCTTAGAACCCAGGACGGACCCCTGAGGGTAATCCACCGCGGCGATCCGCTCGCCGGAATCGGCGTCCCAGACAAAAAGCGTCTTCGTGCCCGGAGCTGCAAAGATCCGTCCGTCCCTCGAGAAGTCGGACTCTGACTCGAAGGTCACGCGCCAGGAGCTAAAATCCTCAGGCCGCACCTCTCCGAGGACGGTCTCGCGCCATTCGGGGAGCGAGTAGACGACGTGCTTAAGCCCCGCGGCGAGGTCCAGCACGGCCACGCGGTCGCCGAAAGGCGAAACGATGCAGCGGACGTCCGGGACGACACCGTTCCGAGGATAGTCCATCACGTGCCGGCTCGATATCGGCTTCCCGCTCCTGGAGCTGACGAGCTCCGCATTCTCCTTTTCGCTGATGACGAGGGTCGACCCGTCCGGGGAAAAAGCGAAATCCCTCATGTCCGTACCCTTGCTCACGAAGCCCGCGATCTTGACCCCGGTGAAAGGATCCCAGAGCATGAGCTTCGAATCGAAGGAGGCCGTGGCGACCCTCAGGCCGTCCGGCGAGAATACGCATTTGCCGCCGCCCGTTTCGTGCCCCAAGAATGTAGCCATCTTCCGCAAGGTCCGCAGGTCCCAGGTCCGGGGGACTCCGTCATTCGACGCGGATACGGCCATCGTTCCTTTGTGCGAGATATCGCAATTGTAGACGTTGTCCTTGTGGCCGGCGAGAGTCCCGCGCAAGGCCCCCGTCCGGCCGTCCCAAACCTTGAGGGTCTGATCTTCCGAGGCCGTAAGAACGAGGCCGCCGCCCGGCGCGAAGAGGGCCTTGCGCACGCTCTGGCGGTGCCGGTCTTCGGCGGAGCCTCCCCCCGTCTTCTCCGCCCGCCAGACCTTGGCCTTGCGATCGCCCGAGGTGGAAACGATGAACCGGCCCGTCGAGGAAAAGGCGCAGTCCAGGATATTATCGTCATGGCCGCTGAGGACCGCGACCTCCTGCCCGTCCTCGGCCGACCAGATCCTCAGGATCTTGTCGTCCGCGCCGGCGGCGATTCTCGTACCGTCGGGCGAGACGGCGATCACGGTGATGGGCTTGACCGGGCCGGTGAAATGAAAAAGCGGCTTGCCGCTCGTCGTGTCCCAGAGCGTCAGCTCGTCCTCGCCCGCGGGCGTGACCAGGCCCCGCCCTCCGCTCGTGAAGGCGCACATCTTCAGGCGCGGCGAGTATCCCTGGACGAGCCTGAGCAGGGCGCCGCTCTTGGCGTCCCAAAGCCGGATCGTTTCGTCGTCGGCGAGCGAGACGATCATCTTGCCGTCCGGGGAGAACGCGCAGAAGCGGACAGTCCAGGTATGGCCGGAGAGCGTCGCCAGCTCCCGGCCCGTCCCGGCGTCCCAGATCTTGAGCGCGTTGTCGTCGGAGGCCGAGACGAGTCGCCGATCGTCCGGAGAGAAAGCGCAGGCCATGATGCGGCCGGAGTGTCCGACGAGCGCGCAAACCTCGGCGCCCGTGTCGGCCCTCCAGACCTTGAGGTCCTTCCTGAGCGCCGTCGCGAAGAGCTTTCCGTCGCTGGAAAAGCGGCTCACGAGGTGCCCGGGCGTCGAGGCAACGATCTCGCCCGACTCCGCGTTCCGAAGCTCGACCGTCTTATCGAGCTGGTTCAGAGCGGCCAGCCGGGTGCCGCACGGCGAAAAGGAGCACGCCTTCAGGCCGTAGCGGAGATCCGACAGGCGGCGCGATTCCCGGCCGGTCTCGACATCCCAAAACCGGATATCGCCGTCGAAAGAGGCGGTCGAGATCGTCCGGTCGTCCCGGGAGAAGGCGCAGGAGACGATCGAGTCGGCGTGGCCGGTGATGGTCATGACCAGCGGGCCCGCGGCGCTGGCTTTGTTGACCCACCGGATCCAGGGCCGGCTGATCAGGCCTCTCGCGAGGATCTCCTGAGCGGCCCGGGCCGGCGCCGTCCCATCCGGCTGGTTGGCCGCTTGCTGGAACAGCAGCGAAGGATCGCTTTTCAGGACGCTGCTGTCATGCAGGAGAAAGCGCCGCCACTCCCGGAGGTCGCGGATTCGACGTGCGGCAGCGATTTCGGTTTCGGGCATCGTAGAGTACGAGGCCAATCTTAGCATTTTCGCGGCGTTGACACGAGCCGTGCCTCGGGTCTATAGTCCGGCAACATGGCCCGTTCCGACGCGCCCCTCTTGCCCTCCCCTCCCTCCGACCGGGTCATCAGGGTCTTTATCTCCTCGACGTTCCGCGATATGCACGCGGAGCGCGAGGAGCTGATCAAATTCATCTTCCCGAAGCTCCGGCACATCTGCGAATCGCGAGGCGTCGTCTGGGGCGAAGTCGACCTTCGCTGGGGCATCACCGACGAGCAGAAGGCCGAAGTGGTCCCGATCTGCCTCAAAGAGATCCGCCGCTGCCGGCCCTATTTCATCGGCATCCTCGGCGAGCGCTACGGATCGGCTCCCGACCCGTTTCCCGAAAACCTCGTGGCCGAAGAGTCCTGGCTCGAGCGCGCCCGGGACCGCTCCGTCACCGAGCTCGAGATCCTCGACGGCGTCCTCAATGATCCGGATATGGCGGCGCAGGCGTTTTTCTACTTTCGGGATCCCGCGTACATCGAGAGCCTTCCCGAACGGGAGCGCGCCGTCCACGTGGAGACCCCAGCGGGCGCGGAGAAGCTCGCCCGGCTCAAGGACCGCATCCGCGCCTCGCCCTTCCCGGTCCGAGAGGACTACCGCGACCCGCGCGACCTCGGCCGCCTCGTCCTCGAGGACATGACGCGGCTAATCAATACTC
>JADGNV010000180.1 GCA_017883285.1 Candidatus Aminicenantota bacterium
CCACGAACCGGCCCGACATCCTCGACAGCGCCCTTCTCCGGCCCGGCCGGTTCGACCGCCGGATCGTAGTCAACATGCCCGACGTCAAAGGCCGCGAGGAGATCCTCAAGGTCCACGTTCGCAAGATCCCCCTCGACAAGGACGTCGACCTCTCCGTCCTCGCCCGCTCCACCCCGGGCTTCTCGGGCGCCGACCTGGCCAACATGGTCAACGAGGCGGCCCTGATCGGAGCCCCGAACGGCCAGGCCAGCGTCACGATGAAGGACATGGAATACGCCAAGGACAAGGTCCTGATGGGCGTCGAGCGCAAGAGCATGATCATCAGCGACGAGGAGAAGCGGAGCACGGCCTATCACGAGGCCGGCCACGCGCTCGTGGCGGCCCTCCTCCCGGAGGCCGATCCGATCCACAAGGTCACGATCATCCCGCGCGGCATGGCCCTCGGCCTCACCCAGCAGCTCCCCCTCGACGACCGCTACACCTACAGCAAGGAATACCTCGAAGCCCAGCTCGCCGTCCTCATGGCCGGCCGGGTCGCGGAGAACATTTTCCTCGGCCAGACGACAACCGGCGCGGCCAACGATTTCGAGAAGGCGACCGAGATCGCCCGAAAGATGGTCTGCCAGTGGGGCATGTCCGAGCTCGGCCCCCTGACCTTCGGCGAGCGCGACGACCTCATCTTCCTCGGCCGCGAGCTGGCGATTAACAAGAACTTCAGCGAGCGGACCTCGGAGCGGATCGACGAGGAAGTGAAGAAGATCATCTCCCGGAACTTCGAGCGGGCCCAGCAGATCCTCGATTCGAACAAGCCCAAGCTGAAGAAGATCGCCAAGTTGCTCCTCGAGAAAGAAGTGATCTCCTCCGACGAGATCAACATGATCGTTAAGGGACGGCGGGCGAAAGCCCCCCAGCCGGCGCCCGAGGGCAAGCCGTTCGCCGCAGCCCAGACGCCCGCCGCGGCCGAAGCGCCCGCCGCGGCCCAGGCCCCCGCCCCATCCGTGGCCGCACCAGCCTTGGACAAGCCCGAACCGGCGAAGGCTTAATAGGAGTCTGTAAAAGCGCACACATGTCATTGCGAGCGACTGAGAGGACAGAAACCGTCTTCCGGGTCCGCGGGACGGACCACCGTCTCGGCCGCCGGACCTGGATCATGGGCATCGTCAACGTCACCCCCGATTCCTTCTACGACGGCGGCCGGTTCGCCGATCCCGGCCGGGCCGTCGAACACGGCCTGAGTCTGGCCTCCGAAGGGGCCGACATTCTCGACGTCGGGGGGGAAAGCTCCCGCCCCGGCTCCGACCCCGTCCCCGCCGAGGAAGAGCGCCGGCGCGTCGTCCCGGTCATCGCCGAGTTGCGCAGGCGCACGGCGACCCTGATCTCGGTCGACACGACGAAGCTCGAGGTGGCCGAGGCCGCCCTGGACGCGGGCGCGGACATCGTCAACGACATCAGCGCCTCGGGCCTCGACCCGCGGGTCCTCGTCCTCGCCGCCCGCCATGGCGCCGGCTTCGTCATGATGCACATGAAAGGCACGCCCAAGACCATGCAGGACGCGCCGCGCTACGACGACGCGGTCGCCGAGATCCGGGCGTTCCTCGCAGGGAAAATCGCGGCCGCGCTGGCCTCCGGACTCGCCGTAGAGAGCATCGTCCTCGACCCCGGTATCGGCTTCGGCAAGTGCCTCGAGGACAACCTTGTCCTGCTCAACCATCTCGACGCCCTCGCCTCCCTCGACCGCCCGGTCCTCGTGGGTGTGTCGCGCAAGGCCTTCATTGGCCGCCTCCTGGACGCCGCGCCGGACGACCGGCTCGAGGGAACGATCGCCGCGGCGGTGTTGGGGGTCGTCCGCGGGGCGCACATCCTGCGCGTCCACGACGTCCAGGCGGTCGGCCGGGCCGCGCGGGTCGCGGACGCGATCCTGGCCGCACCGCCCGGTCCCGCGCCGACGGAAGGAGACGTCCGCCGTGCTGGCTAACGTACTGACCGCCCTCCACCGGTCCACGATCCTGGACCTGCTCGACATCCTCCTCGTGGCTTTCATCATCTACTCCTTCTTCCTGCTGATCAAGGAGACCAAAGCCTACCGGATGGCGATCGGCATCGGGATCATCGGGCTCCTCTTCCTCTTCACCCAGTGGAGCCGGATGGTGGTCTCCACCTGGCTGCTCCGGAACTTCGTCACCTACCTCATCATCGCCGTCATCGTCCTCTTCCAGAGCGAGATCCGGCGCTTCCTGACCGGCGTCGGCACCCGCTCCTTCCGCAAGCCCCTGGCCCTCCGATCCTTTCAGGAAAAGGTCGAGGATCTGTTCCTCGCCGTGGACTACATGTCCCAGACGAAGATCGGGGCCCTGATCGCCATCGAGAAGGACCTCCCCCTGGCCGTCTACGCGAACCGGGGGACGAAGATCGACGCGGTCCTCTCGAAGGACCTCATCGTGAGCCTCTTCTTCCCCCACTCGCCCCTCCACGACGGGGCGGTGATCATCAAGGGCGGGACGATCGAGGCCGCCGGCTGCCTGCTCCCGCTCCCCGCCTCGCACAGCCTCCGAACGGAGTTCCTCGCCCGGACGCGCCACCTCGCCGCCCTGGGGCTCAGCCAGGAGACGGACGCGGCGATCATCGTCGTCTCGGAGGAGACGGGCAGCATCTCGCTCGCCGCCCGGGGGGTCTTGGAAGGCATCCAGGACACGGACAAGCTCAAGGACCGCCTGCTCGAGTATCTGAAATCATGAACCGCAACCTGAAGGCCGCGTTCACCCGCAACTGGGGGCTGAAGCTGACCGCCCTCCTCCTGTCGTTCGTCCTCTGGATGACCCTCATCCCGGAAGAAAAGATCCAGTCCGACAAGACGCTCACCGTCGGCCTCGAGCTGCGGAATCTCCCGCCCAACTTCGAGATCGTGGAGAAGCCGCAGGCCACGGTCGAGGTCACGCTCCGCGCGGCCAACCGGGTCCTGAACCAGCTCACCGCGGCCAACGTCCGCGGCCTCCTGAGCCTGGAGAAGGCAACGGTCAATCAGGAAGACTACCCGCTGAACCCCGACATGATCGCCGCGCCGCCCGAGGCCAAGATCGTCCGGGTGATGCCGAACAAGGTCCATCTCAAGATCGAGCGGGGCAAGGAAGTCTCGATGGAGATCCAGCCCGAACTGATCGGCAAGCCGAAGGAGGGGTTCAAGATCGCACGGATCGAGATCATCCCCTCCAAGGCGTTCGTCCGCGGCCCGGAGAGCAAGATCAAACCCAAGGACAGGATCCGCACCAGCCCGATCGACATCACCGGCCTGGCCCAGACGACCGAGTTCGAGGTCGACCTCATCCTGCCCAAGCCCGAACTCCGCCTGACCACCGCCCAGACCAAGGCCAAGGTGAAGGTCGTCCTGACCAACGGATGAGGCCATGAAGAAACTGTTCGGCACCGACGGGATCCGGGCCGTCGCCGGCGAGTATCCCCTGGATTACCCCTCGATCCATGCTCTGGGCGCGGCCCTGGTGGGCCTTCTGCGCGAGGAGGGGCTGGCCCCGGACGTCCTTATCGGCCGCGACACGCGCGAATCGGGCCCCTGGATGGAGCAGGCGCTCGTCCAGGGCATCCGGGAGGCGAAGGGCCGCCCCCTGTGCGCGGGGGTCATCCCGACGTCCGCGGTGTCCTGCCTGACGAAGCGGCACCACTTCAACGCCGGCATCGTGATCTCCGCCTCCCACAACCCGTTCCACGACAACGGGATCAAGATCTTCTCTTCCGAAGGATACAAGATCTCCGACGCCTGGGAGGCGCGCCTCGAAAACGTCGTGATCCGGGCCGAGAAGACCGAGATACGGAAACCTGCCTCGCATCGGCCCCATCCCGCGTTCGCCGCGGAATACGCGGGGTTCCTGAAAGCGACGCTCGCCGGGGCGACATTCCCCCGGAAGCTGAAGGTCGTGCTCGACTGCGCGAACGGGGCTGCCGCCGCTGTGGCGCCGAACGTCCTGCGCGACCTGGGGCTCGACGTCGTCGCGACCGGCTGCGACCCCGACGGGCGGAACATCAACCACGCCTGCGGCTCGCTCCATCCGCATCATCTCGCCGCGTCCGTGGTCGAGGCCCGGGCCGACATCGGGATCGCCTACGACGGCGACGCCGACCGCGCCCTCTGGACGGACGAGACGGGGCGCGTCTTGAACGGCGACCACACTCTCTACGTCCTGGCCCAATCCATGGTCCGCCGGGGGAAGCTCCGGGGGACGACCGTGGTGGCCACGGGGATGAGCAACATGGGGCTCGAAGCCGCGCTCCGCGGCATGGGCCTGGCGCTTGTCCGGACCAAGGTCGGCGACAAGTACGTCCTCGAAAAAATGATCGAGCTCGGCGCCAACCTGGGCGGCGAACAGTCGGGCCACACGATCCTCCTCGACGAATGCCCGACCGGCGACGGCATCCTGACGAGCCTCAAGATGCTCCAGGCCATGGCGGAAACGGGCCGGCCCCTGTCCGCCCTCGTGGCCGGCCTCCAGGAATTCCCCCAGATCCTCCTGAACGTGCCCGTGGCCCGGAAAGAAGATTTCCGGAAGATCCCAGAGGTGGCGGTGGCCATCGACCGGGTGCAGGCCGAGCTCGGGGGGCGCGGCCGGCTCGAAGTCCGCTATTCGGGGACGGAGCCCCTCGCCCGGATCATGGTGGAGGGGGAGGAGCTCGACGCCATCCAGTATTACGCCCACACGATCGCCGACGCCATCCGGAAGACGTTGAGCTGAGGAGACGACCATGCGGCTTTCCGTCAACATCGACCATTTCGCCACGCTCCGGGAGGCCCGCCGGGCCAAGGAGCCCGAGCCGGCCCTGGCGGCGCTCCTGGCCGAACAGGCCGGAGCGTCCGGGATCACGACCCATCTCCGGAGCGACAGGCGGCATATCAAGGAACGCGACCTGCGGATCCTCATGGAGGTCCTCAAGACCAAGCTGACGCTCGAGATGGCGGCCACCGACGATGCCAAGGGGGTGGCCCTCGACATCCAGCCCCAGACCGTCTGTCTCGTTCCGGAGAAGCCGGAGGAGCTGACCACGAGCGGCGGGCTGGACGTCGTCGCCGGGCGGCGCCGCCTGGTCCCCTTCATCCGGGCGCTCGAAAAAAAAGGCATCCGGGTCTCGATCTTCGTCGACCCGACGCCGAAGCAGATCGAGGCCTGCGCGGCCCTCGGCGTCCCGCAGATCGAAATCCACACCGGCCTCTACGCCGCTCTGAAGCCCGGCCGGGAGCGGGACCGGGCCCTGGTGGACGTGGCCCAGGCCGCCGCCCAGGGGCTCAAGCTGGGACTCGAGGTCACGGCCGGCCACGGACTCGACTACCACAACATCGGGCCGATCGTCGCCATCCCGGAACTCACGGAACTCAGCATCGGCTTCTCGATCATCGCCCGCTCGGCCGTCGTCGGCATCTCGCGCGCCGTCCGGGACATGGTCGCCCTTTTGAAATAGGAAATGGGTATTTTATCTCCCCTGAGAACATGAACATCGACTTCGACAGGCTCAAGACCGACCTCGAGGAGCTCGGCCGCATCGGCCGCGACGCGAACGGCGGCGTCACCCGGCCGTCGTTCAGCCGGGCCGACCTCGAAGCGCGCGCCTGGCTGCGGGCTAAAATCGAGGCCGCGGGCCTCGCCTACCGCGTCGACGGTGCGGGCAACGTCTTCGGCCGCATCGAGGGCGCGGGCAAGACAATCATGGTCGGCTCGCACATCGACACCGTCGTCAACGGCGGCATGTTCGACGGAGCTGTGGGCGTGGTCGCCGGGCTGGAATGCCTGCGGGCGATCCGGGAGAGCGGGTTGAAAACCGCCCGTCCGATGGAGCTGGCGGCGTTCACCGACGAGGAGGGGAACCTCGTCGGCGATTTCCTCGGCAGCCGGGCGTTCATCGGCCGCCTGAACCGCGACCTCCTCGAAAAGGGCCTGACCTCCTTCGGCCGGCCGCTCAAGGACGTCCTCAAGGGGACGGATTACACGATCGAATCGATCCTCAACGCCTACCGCGCGGCGCCGGAGATCGAGGCCTACCTCGAGCTCCATATCGAGCAGGGCCCCGTCCTCGAGACCGAGGATGTCCCCATCGGTCTCGTCAGCGGCATCGCCGGCAAGCACTACCGCTGGTGCTCGTTCCACGGCGCGGCCAGCCACGCGGGGACGACACCCCTCGAGCTCCGGCAGGACGCGTTCCTCGGCCTGGCCGACTTCGCCCTCAAGAGCACGCAGCTCGTCGCCACGCACCACTACGGGAGCTTGGTCACCGTCGGTAAGGTCCATGTGCTGCCGGGCGCGTTCAGCATCGTGCCCGGGCAGGCCGATTTCTCGTTCGAGTTCCGGAGCCATTCCGGGGAGACGCTCAAGACACTGGAGAAGGTGCTGTTTTCGCTGGCCGAGGACATCGCCGCGACGCGCGGCCTGACATTCTCGTCGAGGGTCATGGACGAGACGCAGCCGGTGGCGATCTCGCCCCGCCTCTCGGGATTGCTCGCGTCCGAATGCGAAAAGCTCGGCTATGCGTATCTGGCGATGCCGAGCGGCGCCGGCCACGACGCCCAGATCCTGGCCGAGGTCGCGGACACGGCCATGATTTTCATCCCCTCGCCCGACGGCATCAGCCATTCTCCCCGGGAGACGATCCGCTGGGAGGACCTGGACAAGGGGGCGAACCTTTTGCTGAACGCCGTCGTGAAACTCGCCAATTAACAAATTAAGAATGTCATCCCGAGCGAAGCGAAGGGATGACAAGAAAAAGTGTCATGACGGTTTGTTGCAGAGGGGATCCCTCGCAAAGCCTCGGGATGACAGTCAGACTTCCCCATCGGGCCGGAACGACCGCCCCTTCTTCACATCGGCGTGCATCCGCTTATCGGCCAGCATCTTGTCCTTGGCCCGCTTCGACCGCTTCCGCTTCTGGCGCCGGATCTTCTCGATCCGGGCATGTTCCGCGCTTAGCTTTCCGAGGACCAACGTTTCGATCTTATCGGCCAGGACGCGGCGGGCGAGGAAGCGGTTCATCCCCTGCGACCGCTCCTGCTGGCATTTGACCTCGATCCCGGTGGGGAGGTGCTTGAGGTAGACGCACGTCTCAACCTTGTTGACGTTCTGTCCGCCCTTGCCGCCCGACCGGATGAACTTCTCGAAGATGTCGTCCTCGCGGAGGCCGAACTTCTCCATCTTCCGCCGGAGGGCGGCTTCCTTCTCGGGGCCGACGAACGATAGGGCCATGATGAAACCCGTATAGCACATTTGACCGCGGCGGGCAATTCGAATAGACTTCTTTTTTTGCCAAAGGAGTCCCCATGAGACATTCCTGCCGCCCCCTCGCCGTCGCCGCCCTGGCCGTCCTCGGCCTGGCCCTCGCCGCCGGATTCGCGCCCGCCCAGACCAAGGGTCCGCTGACCGTGGCCGAGTCGACCAACTACGCGGCCACGTCCCGCTACGCCGACGTCATGGCCTTCATCCGCGAGCTGCAAAAGCTGAGCCCTCTCGTCCGGGTCGAAACCTATTTCCGGAGCTTTGAAGGCCGCGACGTGCCGCTGATAATCATCGGGAACCCCCTGCCCGCCTCCCCGTTCGATCCGCCGAAGTTCAAGAAGCCGGTCATCTATATCCAGGCCAACATCCATGCCGGCGAGGTCGAGGGCAAGGAAGCGGTCCTCATGCTCGCCCGGGACATCCTCCTCGAGGCGAAGCCGCC
>JADGNV010000181.1 GCA_017883285.1 Candidatus Aminicenantota bacterium
ACTCGGCCTTCGTCCGGACGAGGAAGTCCTGCGATTTTTCCGTGACCCGGCCGGCGGGCAGGTTCAGGTTTTCGCTCCGGATCGCCTGGGTGACCTGGGCGATGGAGATGCCCTGGGCGTTCATCCGATCGAGGTTGACCTCGACCTGGATCTCCCGCTCCAGGCCGCCGATGAGGTCGACGCCCCCGACACCGTCCACCTGCTGGATCTGGGGCTTGATCTTGTCGTCGAGAAACGCCCGAACCTCGGCCAGGGACATCCGGCCGCTCCGGCTGAGGATCGAGTAGGACACGATCGGCGTCGCGGACGGGTCGAATTTATTGATGACGGGCTCGATGATTTCCCGGGGGAGGGTGTTGCGGATGGCGGCCACCTTCTCCCGGACCTCGGTCGAGGCCACCTGAGCGTCCTTCTCCAGGACGAACGAAGCCACGATCACCGACACGCCCTCGGCGGACGTCGAGGTGATCTTGTCTAGGCCGTTGATGGTGCTCACGGCGTCTTCGATCGGCTTCGTGACCTGGGACTCCATTTCCTCAGGTCCTACCCCCGGATTGGCGATCGTCACCGCCACGATCGGCAGGGTGACGTCGGGCATCAGGTCGACGCCGAGGCGGCTGTACGACAGGACGCCCACGACCACCAGGGCGGCGACGACCATGGTGATGAAGACGGGCTGCTTGATGGAAATATCGGCGATTCTCATGGACGGAACGTCCTTCAGATGGCGGAGGTCGACCGCTCGACCACCTTGATCTTGTCTTTGTCGTTGAGCTGGCCGGCGCCGGTGGTGATGACCTTCTCGCCGCCCGCGAGGCCGGACACGATTTCGATGACGTCGCCGGCGACGGCCCCAACGGTCACGGGCGTCATCTTGGCCTGTCCTTCGGCGGCCAGGAAGACATATTTTTGCCCGCCCCGGTCGACCACGGACGCGAGCGGGACGACGGTCGCCGGCCGGGTGCTGATCGTCCACTCTACCTCGACGTACATCCCCGGCTTGATCCGGTGGGTCGGATTGGGGATGCTCAGTTCGACGTCGATCGTCCGGCTGACGGGGTTGCCGACCGGACTGATATTCGTGACCTTGGCCCCGAAGATCTCACCCGGGTAGGCCTCGAGCGTCACGCGGGCGCCCTGCCCCATCCCGATGAACCGGATCTTTTTCTCGTCCACGGCCGCCACGACCTTGACCAGGTCGATGTCGACCAGGTTCAGAATCGGCGTATTGGGGTTGACCGAGGCGCCGGGATTGAGGAGGATCCGGGCCACGACGCCCTTCGCGTCGCTTTTCACCTCATAGGGCTTGTAGTCGTAGCCGACCTCGTCGCGGTTGACCACGGACACGACCTGGCCAGGGGTGATCACGCTGCCCATCTTGACCAGGTTGTTGGCGATCTTGCCCGCCACTTTGGAGAAAATGGAAACCTCGGCGTCCGACTGGATGCTGCCCACGGCGTGGACCTTGTCGGCGATGTCCATCTTGGCCGGGGCCACGACCTCGACCGGAACGACGGTTTCGGGGGCAGGCTGGCCGGCGGCCAACTTCTTGGCCTGGATGTTCTGGTTGGCCCGGTAGCCGATAATTGCCACGAGGCCGATCACGATCAGGACGATGATGATTCTTCCGATTTTCATATTTTCCTCCCACACGCGCGGAACAGGCTGAATTCGCTCAGGATATGGTTGTAAGTAAGCTGGAGGACATTGAGCTTGGCGCTCTCCAGCGCGTTCTGGGCGTCCACGAGCTCCGTGGCGCTCTGGAGGCCGTTCCGATACCGCTCCTCGGCGATCCGGAGCGTGTCCTCGGCCTGCTTGATCTTGACCTTTTCGATGTCGAGCTTCTGCTCCGTGGCGGCCAGGTCGGAGAGGAGCGTCTCGATCTCGAGCGCCACGTTGCGCTCGAGGTCCGTCCGCCGGAGCTCGATCGCCTTCAGCCCGGATTCGACCTGGGCGACCTGGGCCGCGGTCCGCCTCCCGTCGAAGGCCGGGTACGTTATCGAGAGGGCGGCCGTCCAGTTGCCCTTGATTATGTTCATCTCGGGCATGAACCCGTTGCGGAACTCGTAATTGAACATCGCGTTCACGGTCGGCTTGTCGCCCGTCTTGGCCAGACCGAGCGACGCCCGGCTCAGGTCCGACTGGTGAGCGATCTGCTGGAATTCGATCCGGCCGGCAAGGGCCTCTTTGAGGAGGGCCTCCTTGTCGAACGCCTCGGCCTTGAGGACGAGCTCCGCGTCCGGCTCGAAGGGCGTCTTCTCGTCGCGGCCGGTGAGCGCATTGAACGCGATCCGGAACTTGGCGATATTGTTTTCGAAATCGACCTTTTGGCCGCGCACGGCGCTGATCTGGACTTGAAGGAGGTTGACGTCGAAGCTCGAGGCCAAGCCCGCGTCGTAGCGCTGCTTCGTCGAGGACAGCTTCTGCTCGAAGGCCTTCAGGTTGTCGTCGAGCACCTTGATCGCCTCTTGGAAGAAAACCGTCCCGTAGAACAGGGGGACGATCTGGTAGCCCAGCACGTGCTTGGTCAGGAGGACGCCGTCCTGGGCCAGGTCGAGCCCGGCCTTGCTCATCTCGACCGTCCGGGCGGTCCGCCCCCAGTTGAAGACCTGCTCCATGACCGAAGCCCGCAGATTGTAGTTGTTGGGCGTGCCGAACTGGATGGTCATTATCTGGCCGTTGAACGGGATGGAAAACTCGCCGAAGAGGCTCATCCGGGTGTAATTGCCCGTGACGCTGACCTGCGGCCAGTAGAAGCTCTTCGACTCGGTGATTTTATATTCGGCCCCGATGATGGCCTCCGCCGCGATCTGGACTTGCTGGTTGGTCTTCAGCACGAGATCGACGGCCTCCTTCAGAGCCATCCGGTCCTGGGCGCTGGCCGGCCCGATTATCGCGGACGCGAAGAACAGGACGACGGCGATTCGGAAAGGACGATAGGTCATTTCACTTCCTCCATGACGCGTTTCATGAGATCGAGAAAAAATCGGACGGCGGCCTTGGCCTCGTCCTTGTGGCCCTCGAGGAGCTTGACGCCGATCCCGATTTGCAAGGTCTTCAGGAATTTCATCATGTCCTCGGGGCTGAAGGGCAGGCCTTCCCGGTGAAGCTTCTTCTTGAGGGTCTCTCCGATGAACGCCCCCTCGGGGACTTTGCCGATCGCGGTGCTCTGAAAATCGACGCCGCTCTCGAATCGGATCGTCCCGCACATGCAGGGCAGGAACATCTTGAGATACGCGGGGTTCTTGTCGAAATATCCGAGGTAGAAGGCGAAGGCCCGCTGGAGATCCTGGAAGAGCGGGGAATCCTCGGTGATGAGGCGCCGGATCTCCTCATGGACCTTTTTGGCTTCCCGCTTCAGGAGGGCGACATAGATCTCGTCCTTGCTCTTGAAATAATAATAGAGGGTCCCCTTCGCGAGCTCGGCCTCCTCGGCGATGTCGTCCATCCGGGCCTGGTAGTAGCCGCTCCGGGCAAAGACCTTTTCGGCGGCTTCCAGGATGGAGGCCAGCCGGGCCTTCTCTTCGCGTTCCCGCCGCTCTTTGACGCTCATATTTTTCACGCATCCTCGGCCGGCGCCGGGCACGAAGCCCAGAAATTCGACCGGCCGGTCATATTTTTACTTTCGGGTCATAATACGCCCCGGAGCGTGGCTTGTCAAGGAACATGGAACATGGGTCCGGTATGGGGTTGCGCCGTTGACAGCACCTCCTCCCTCGTATATAAATAGCCCTCGCCATGAAAAGCTTCCGCCAGGAGCTCTGGTTCAACGTCCCCGCCCGGCGCGGGTTCGTCAACATCACCCCCCAGGTCGAGGCCGCCCTCCGGGAAAGCCGGATCCGGGAAGGGCTGTGCCTGGTCAATGCCATGCACATCACCGCCTCAGTTTTCATCAACGACGACGAATCCGGCCTGCACCGCGATTTCGAAGTCTGGCTCGAAAAGCTGGCCCCCCACGAACCGGTGGCGTCCTACGGCCACAACACGGGCGAGGACAACGCCGACGCCCACCTCAAGCGCCAGGTCATGGGCCGCGAAGTCGTGGTGGCCGTTACAGACGGCCGGCTGGACTTCGGACCCTGGGAGCAGATCTTCTACGGGGAATTCGACGGCCGGCGGCGGAAGCGGGTCCTGGTGAAAATCATCGGAGAATGAGAACGGACCGCGTCCACCCTTTCCATCCGCGTCGGGCGGCGGGACGAAAGTCCGCATCCTCGGGAGGTTTCATGAGAAAGACGATCGCATCCGCCCTCTTGATGTTCCTCGCGCTCGGCCTCGTCGCCGTTGCCGCCGCTTCTCCTGTAACGGCGGCAAAGACGGCGACTGACCAGGCTCCGGCCAAGCCCAAAGTCGCCCCGGAGAAACAGACCGTCCTCGACTGGCTCGGGAAGCCCGAGACCGTGGAGAAGTTCGGCCGGATTTCGGACGCCATCTGGTCCTATGCCGAACTCGGCCTTCAGGAGGTCCGGTCCTCAAAACTCCTGGCCGACACCCTGGAACAGGCCGGCTTCAAGGTCGAGCGCGGCCTGGCCGGCATGCCGACCTGCTTCGTCGCCACCTACGGCTCAGGAAAGCCCGTGATCGGCCTCCTGGGCGAGTTCGACGCCCTGCCCATGCTGTCCCAGAAGGCCCGCGTCCCCGCCCAAGATCCGCTTGTCGAGGGCGCGCCCGGCCACGGCTGCGGCCATAACACCATGTGCACAGCCGCCGCGGCGGCCGCGATCGCCGTCAAGGAGGCCATCGACAAGCACGGCCTGAAGGGCACGATCAAGGTCTTTGGCTCCCCGGCCGAGGAGATCGTGGCCAGCCGTCCCCACATGATCCGGGCGGGCCTGTTCGAGGGCGTGGACGCCGTCATCGACAACCACAGCGGCAGCGGCTTCGGCACGGGCTACGGCCGGAACGGGAACGCCCTCTTTTCGGTCATCTTCACCTTCAAGGGCCGGACGGCCCACGGGGCCAGCGCCTGGTCGGGCCGGAGCGCGCTCGACGCGGTGGAGATCATGAACGTCGCCACGGAATACCTCCGCGAGCACCTCGATCCCGCCTACCGGATGCACTACGTCATCACCGAGGGCGGGCAGGCGCCGAACGTCGTGCCCGACCGGGCGAGCGTCTGGTACTACGTCCGCAACAGCGACGAACGGGTCGAGGAGATGTACGAGCGCGTCCTCAACTGCGCCAAGGCGGGGGCCCTAGCCAGCGGAACCGAGCTCGCCGGCGTCCGGTTCATCGCCGCCGTCCACCAGCGGCAGGCCAATAAGGCCGCGGCCGAGCTCTACCAGAAGAACATCGAGCTCGTAGGCATGCCCGCCTGGACCGAGGAGGAGAACGCCTTCGCCAAGGCCCTCCAGAAGGAGCTTAAAGCCCGAGAGAACGGGATGCCGGCCAAGGTCGACGGTCTCCGGGCGCCGAGCGGGGATTCGATCGGCGGCGGCTCGTCCGACGTGGGCGACGTGACGCTCATCGCCCCGACCGCGACCATCCGTTTCCCCGGCCAGGTGCCTGGAGCCGCCAGCCACCACTGGTCGTCGGTCGCCTGCAATTACGGCAGCACGGCCTGGAAAGGGCTGAACGCGGGGGCCAAGGCCATCGCCGCCTCGGCGGTCGATCTCCTGACGAAGCCCGCCGAGCTCAAAAAACTCCGGGCCGAGTTCGAGGAATATACCAAGAAATTCCCGTACAAGTCCTTCCTGCCGGCGGACGCCAAGCCGCCGCTCGACCTGAACGAGGAATTGATGAGGAAGTACCGACCTCTGCTGGAGAAGGCCGAGATCAAATAGTTCGGTCTGCCCGTCAGCGCTTCCGGCTGAAATCGACCTCGTCCGAGAGCTCGTTCTTATCCGCAGCCGGATCATAGGGAAAATGGGCGGCCAGGCGGACGCCGACGTCCGCGATCGCCTTCAGCAGCCCGTCCTGGAAGCGGCCTTTCCGGAATTCGCCGGACATGTCGGCCGTGAGGGCATCCCAGAAATCCTGTC
>JADGNV010000182.1 GCA_017883285.1 Candidatus Aminicenantota bacterium
ACGAAGAAACTGGTGATCCTCGCGGGCAAACAGAGTCACGGCCCCGGCGACCACGAGTTTCGCGCGGGCAGCCTCCTCCTGAAGAAATGCCTGGAGAAAACCGCCGGACTCGAGGTCGTGGTGGTTCCGAACGGCTGGCCCGAGGACATCAAGGTCTTCGACGGCGCCACGGCGGTCGTCATCTACGCCGATGGCGGCGGCGGCCACCCCTTCATCCAGGGCGACCACCTCAAGGTCCTCTCGGACCTGGCCAAGAAAGGCGTCGGCATCGGCGCGATGCACTACGGCGTCGAAATCCTGAAGGATAAAGGCGGACCTGAACTCACGGACTGGATCGGCGGCTACTACGAAGGCGCCTACTCCTGCAACCCGATGTGGTCGCCGGACTACCAGAAGTTCCCGGAGCACCCGGTCGCACGCGGCGTCAAGCCGTTCAGCACGCAGGACGAGTGGTACATGAGCATCCGCTTCCGTCCTGGGATGAAGGACGTCACCTCCCTGCTGGTGGCCAAGCCCTCGGACCAGGTCCGCAAGGGCCCCTATGTCTACCCGAAAGGCCCCTACGACCACATCGTGGCGGCGAGCGGCCAGGACGAGACGATGATGTGGTGCACGGAGCGCGCCGACGGCGGCCGCGGCTTCGGTTTTACCGGCGGACACCGCCATAAGAACTGGGGCAACGACGGCCAGCGCAAGATCGTGCTCAACGCGCTGGTCTGGCTCTGCAAGCTCGACGTGCCCGAGGGCGGGGTCGAGTCGACGGTGACCGACGAGGATCTCGCACAGAACCTGGACCCGAAGGGCAAGAAGTAGCGGCCGCTGAAAGTGAAGGGGACCCGGCAGACGCCGGAGCCCCTGGTGAACGCAGCCCCGCTGCGCCTCGCGGCTTCACCTTCCGACACTCGGAAGAGTGACGATCAAGCGGCATGCCATTCGAGTTCCCTGGGGAGCCGACGCGAATCTGCGCCGTCGTGTTACTTTACGTAACTTTCCGTTACGCCACGAAACATCCACAGGGGTCGAGCTTTGCCGCAGAGGATATGGTAGAAAGACGTTGTGACGACGACGGATCCCCTGAAGGCTCCCGTTACACGCATCCTGGTCGTCGAGGATGACGCCCGGCTGCGCGACTGGGTCAAGCTGATCCTGGAACGGAAGGGATTCGAGGTGGACATCGCCGTCGACGGCAAGGAAGGCCTGGCCCGGCTGACGGCCGGCCCCTACGACGCCCTTATCCTCGACCTCCTCATGTCCCAGATGAGCGGGTTCGAGGTACTGGCCGCCATGGAAAAGCTGGCGATCCGCATCCCGACGGCCATCACCTCGGGCATCGTGATCCCCGGCGTACACGACTACTTGAAGACCCACCCGGGGGTCCTGCTTCTCAGCAAACCCTACACTCCCGCGCAGCTCTTCGACGTGATCAATCCTCTGCTCCAAGCGGCCCGCTGATCAGGTCGCCCCAAAAGCGCGGAGGCGCCGGGCGGCTTCCCCCACGACGTCGAAGGGCTTGTCTACGCATTGGTCGGCGTAGCGTTCCCGGAAGGCGCGGGCGCGCGGCGTGAACGCCCCTCCCGTCATGAAGACCACTTTGGCGAGCTGCGACGGCGCACGGGCGGCCAGGGTCTCCCTCAGGTCCATGCCGCTGATCCCTCTCATCATCAGGTCGCAGAAGACGAGGCCGATGCCGTCGACGTTGGACGTCAGCGTCTCGATCGCCCGCGCGGCGTCCGCTTCGACCTGGACGCGGTAACCTGCGGCCTCGAGCTGACGGGAAAGGGTGGTTGTAACGATCGGGTCGTCGTCGATGATCAGCACGGAGCTTATGGCCGAGACCTTGGCGTCCGGAGCGGCCGCCTCCGGCGGGACGTCGGGCGACCCGTCAGCCCCGACCGCCGGGAGCAGCACCCGGAATTTCGCCCCGCCTCCGGAGCGGTCGCCCACCGCCACCTGCCCGGAGAACCCCTGAACGATGTTGCGGCAGACGAAGAGACCCAGCCCGCTCCCCTGCCCGACCTCCTTCGTGGTCACGAAGGGCTCGAAGATCCGCTCGCGCTTATCGGGAGGAACGCCGGGGCCATTGTCCGAGACCTCGATGACCACCTGGTCCCCTTCATTGCCGGTGCTCACCCAGATCCGGTTCGTCGCGGGGCCTTCGCCGGAAAGGGCCTGCATGGCGTTGACCAGCAGGTTCAGGACCACCTGGACGAGCCTCGAGGCATCGGCCCGGACCGGAGCGGTCTCGTGGAGGTCCACCTGGAGAACTGCCCGCGCCTCAAGTTCCTTCCCGACCAGCTTCAGGACGGACGTGACCACGGAGCGCGCATCGGCGCGGACTGTCTCCTCCGCATTGGGCCGGATGAAGGTCCGCAGCTCACGCGTGATGTCCGCAATCCGCCGAGTCCCCGCCTGGACCGGCTCCAGGGAACGGCGCAACTCTTGCGCCAGCGCCGCCCACTCGGCACGCTGGGCTTCGGGCAGCTCGTGGAAGGACCGCTCGATCCGGCCCAGCGACTGGTCCACGAACTCGAGGTGTCCCAGCATGTAAGTCAGCGGATTGTTGATCTCGTGGGCCAGGCTGGCGGCCAGCGTGCCGAGAGCGATGGCCCGGTCGTTCTGGATGGCATTCGTCTGAAGCTTCCGGATCTCGGTGATGTCCCGGGACAGGCCGGTCACGCCCGTCACCGCCCCGGAGGAGTTCCGGACGGGCGTCAGCGACGAGTCGTAGATCGCTTCGCCCACCTGTACGGTGTACGAAAAGGACTCGCCGGCCAGCCCGCGCCGGAGGTAGCCCGCGATGGAGGGATGGTCCCGGTAGAGTTCAAAGAGGTTCTGCCCCACGAGTTGGCCGGACTTCACTCCCATCGACGCGAGGCCCGCGCCTTCGGAAAGAGTGACGGTCCCTTTCGCGTCTGCACACCAAAGCACGATGGGCGCGTGGTTGATCGCGAACGCCGCCCGCGATTCGGTCTGTTCGCGGCCGGCGATCGCCTGCAGTTCCCTCGTGATGTCGATAAACGCGACGATCACGTGGGTGAGCGCTCCCCCGCCGTCGCGCACCGGGTACCCGAAGGCCCGGACGTTGACCTTCCCGCCGTGGGGGCGGTGGATGACGAGATCGTCGACGGTGGCCGGTGAACCGGTCGCGACCACTCGCGAGAACGGGAGGCTCTCCAGCGGGTAGGGACGACCGGCGAGATCGAAGATCCCGTAGGTCGCCGAGGCGTCTCCGATCTGGGATCGCTCGACAGCATTCATGCCCATGATCCGTTGGAACTCCGGATTGGCATAGGCCACCTCTCCGGTCGGCACTTTGGCCGTCCAGACGCCGACCGGCAGCATCTCCAGGATCCACTGCAGGTCCATCATCCCCAGGTCCCCCGAAAAGCCTCCCCTTACTTTACTCCACGATGCGTTTCGGTTCCGAAGAAGCGAATTTGGATACGTCCCGAGGTGGAGCATTCTATTCTAGGGCATGGCCCTTCCCGTGGACCCCCGCGTCCTTCAGAACCTCCAGCTCGCCAAGCGCGCCTGCAACGACCTCGGCAAGTCCGGCGAACTGATCGAACTGTGGGAGGGCTACGTCCTCGCGCAGGCCGACGGCGCGGGCCTGACCAAGGAACTCGACAAGATGGCGTCGCTCCGCGGCGTCGGCACGGTGGGTGCGGCGTTCCAGCGCAAACTGGCCGATCTCCGCAAGGACACGGTCCCCCTCGTGGAGTATCTCCGCCAAACGCTGCCCATGAACGTCCCGCTCCTTGCGGATCGCGAAGCCCTCGACCTCGCCCTGGTCTTCATCATGTCCACGCCGCCGGCCCGCGACGCCGTAGTCCGCTGGTTCAAGAATCCTTCCGGCTCCCGCGACGAGACGATGAAACTGCTCAAGACGATGAGCCGCATGGTCGAGAGCTACCAGGCGGCGATGAAGGAGCCCGAGGACGCGCCCCTCCCGCCCGTCAAACCGCCCCCGGCGGCGGACGACGTCGACCGCCTCCTCCAGGAACGCATCGAGGCGCAGCGCAAGGCGCGCGACCGCTCCATCACAGAACGGCGCACCAAGGACCAGGACGACGCGGCGAAGGCCGCCCGAGCCAGGGAGGCGGCCGTACAGGCGGAGATCGCGGAAACGCAGGCCCGCCGGGCCCGGCTTGAAGCGGAATCCAAGAAGGATACGCCGGACCCGATCGATCCCGAACGCGCGGCCCGCGAGAAGTCGGAGGCCGAGCGCATCGCGAAGCTCGAGGCGGACGCGGCGAAGGCGGCGGCGATGCTCGAGGAAGCACGTCAGCGCCGGCTCAAGGCGGAAGCCGAGACGGCCGAGCGGGAAAAGGCGGAAGTCGAGCGCGTCGCCCGGGAAAGCGAGAACACCCAGCGCCGTGTGCGGAAACAGCAGGAGGACGAGGAGTCCGAGCGGGCCATCCGTGAAAAGTCGGCAGCCGAGGCCCAGAAGGCCGCGTACGATTCCGCTGAAGCCCAACGCGCCAGGATCCGGGCGGAAGCCGAGGAGAACGCCCGGGAACGGGCGGAATCGGAGCGCCTGGCCAAGGAGAAGGCCGAAGCCGAGAAGGCGGCGAGGGACAAAGCGGAACGGGAACGGCTTTCGGAAATGGAACGCGTGGCCAAGGAAAAGGCCGAAGCCGAACGCGTCGCCAAGGAAAAAGCGGAAGCCGAGCGTATCGCCAAGGCGAAAGCCGACGCTGAGCGTCTCTACGCCGAGAAGTCCGAAGCGGACCGGATCGACCGCGAGAAAGCGGAAGCCGAGCGCAAAGCCCGGGAAAAAGCTGAAGGTGAGAAAGCCGCCCAGGCCAAAGCAGAGGCCGAACGCCTCGCGAAGCAAAAAGCAGAGGCGGAGCATCTTGCCCGCGAGAAGGCGGAAGCCGAGCGCATCGCCAAGGGAAAAGCAGAAGCCGAGCGGACAGCCCAGGCCAAAGCGGAGGCCGAACGCCTCGCGAAGGAAAAGGCCGAAACGGAGCGTCTCGCCCGCGACAAGGCGGAAGCGGAGCGTCTCGCCGAGCAAAAAGCAGAAGCCGAACGCGCCGCTCAGGCGAAAGCCGAGATCGAGCGCCTAGCGAAGGAGAAGGCCGAGGCGGAGCGCCTCGCCCGCGAAAAAGCGGAGGCCGAGCGCATCGCCAAGGAAAGAGCAGAAGCCGAGCGGCTAGCAAAGCTGAAGGCGGAAGCCGAGCGCATCGCGAAGGAGAAAGCCGAGGCGGAACGGATCGCGCGAGAGAAGGCGGAAGCCGAGCGGCTCGCCAAGGAGAAGGCCGAAGCCGAGCGCATCGCCCGCGAAAAAGCGGAAGCGGAGCGCAAAGCCCGGGAGAAAGCCGAAGCGGAACGGATCGCCCGCGAAAAAGCGGAGGCGGAGCGCATCGCCAAGGAGAAGGCGGAGGCCGAACGGATCGCCCGCGAGAAAGAAG
>JADGNV010000183.1 GCA_017883285.1 Candidatus Aminicenantota bacterium
AGCTTCGTGGCCACCGACAACTATCATGGCGGCGTCCTGGCCGCCCGGCGCATGGGCGAGCTTCTTCAGGGCAAAGGCCGCATCTTCCGGATCCGGTATCAGGCGGGCTCGGCCTCCACGACCGACCGGGAGAACGGGTTCCTCGAAACCCTGACCAAGGAATTCCCGGCGGTCAAAGTCCTGGTGCAGGACCAGTATACCGGCCCGACCACCGAGACCGCCTACCAGCTGGCCGAAAACCTGCTCGGCCGGTTCCCCGACGTCGACGGCATCTTCTGCCCGAACGAATCGAGCACGTTCGGGACGCTCCGCGCGCTGCAGGAGTCGCGGCTCGCGGGCAAGGTGAAATTCGTCGGCTTCGACAGCTCCCCCAAGCTCGTCCAGGGCCTGCGCGACGGCCACCTCCACGGCCTCATCCTCCAAAACCCGGTTAAGATGGGGTACCTGGGCGTCACGGAGCTCGTCAAGGCCATCCGCGGCGAGAAGATCCCCGGCCGCGTGGACACCGGCGTCACTCTCGCCACGAAGGAGAACATGGACTCGGCCGAGATCAAAGCGCTCCTTTCGCCCGACCTCTCGATCCTGGAGAAATGACCGTCCCACCCGCCGTCCCTTCCGCCCTGGATATGCGGGGCATCCGCAAGCACTTCGGGGCGACGGCGGCCCTTGACGACGTCGATTTCACCCTCGCCCGGGGCGAGGTCCACGCCCTCCTCGGCGAGAACGGCGCGGGCAAGAGCACGCTGATGAAGATCCTCAGCGGCGCCCTCCGTCCGGACCGGGGCGAGATGCGGCTCGGCGGCCGCCCGTATCATCCCTCCGATCCGCTCGCCGGAAGGCAGAGCGGCGTCTCGATGATCTACCAGGAGCTGACCCTGGCCCCGCACCTCACCGTCGAGGAGAACATCGTCCTCGGCCGGGAGGCGAGCTCGGCGGGCTTCCTCCGGCGCCGGGAGGTTCGGGCCCGCATCCGCGAGACGCTCGCCTTCCTCCATCATCCCGAGATCCCGCTCGACGTCCCCGTCCGGCGGTTGAGCGTCGGCGCTCGGCAGATCGTCGAGATCTCGCGGGCCATTCTCGAGCGGGCGACGATCCTGGTCATGGACGAGCCGACGAGCAGCCTGACCCGGGAAGACACCGAGCGTCTGTTCCAGGTCATCCGGAAGCTCCGGGCCGATGGGGTGAGCATCATCTACATCAGCCATTTCCTGGAGGAGGTCCGGGACGTGGCCGACGCGTTCACTGTCCTCCGCGACGGCCGGAACGTCGGCGGCGGCCCGATCGCGGACGTGCCGCTCGACGAGATCATCCGCCTCATGGTCGGATCGAAGATGACCGACCTTTTCCCCCGCGTCGCGCGCGAGCGGGGCGAGACGGTCCTCGCCGTGAAGGGCCTGAAAGGGGCCCGCATGGGCGAGCCGGTGAGCCTCGAAGTCCGCCGGGGCGAGATCGTGGGCCTCGCCGGACTGATCGGCGCCGGCCGGACCGAGACGCTGCGGACGATTTTCGGCCTCGACGCCGCCGAAGCCGGGACGGTCGCGATCGCGGGACGGGCCGCCGGGAAGGCGACGCCCTGGCGGATGATCGCCCGCGGGCTCGGCCTCCTGAGCGAGGACCGGCAGGGCGAAGGATTGGCTCTCACCCGCTCGCTCACGGACAACATCACCCTCAGCCGCTTCGGGCCCTATCGAACACGCGGCTTTCTCAGCCTGAAGAAGAGGACCGCGGCAGCCGCCCGCTGGATGGACGAACTTAAGATCAAGGCCCAGGGGCCCCGGCAGGCCGCGGCCGGACTCTCGGGCGGGAACCAGCAGAAAGTGGCCCTTGCCCGACTCCTCCACCAGGACGCCGACGTCCTGCTCCTCGACGAGCCGACGCGGGGCATCGACGTCATGAGCAAGTCCCAGATCTACGACTGGATGGGCCGGACCGCCGCCCGGGGGAAGGGCCTCCTCTTCGTCAGTTCCTATTTCCCCGAGCTCCTCGGCGTCTGCGACCGGATCGCCGTTTTTTATCGGGGCCGGATCGTGGCCGTCCGCCCGGCCGGGGAATGGACCGACGAGAGCCTGATGGCGGCCTCGATGACCGGGAGAGCGTGACCCCGTGACCCCCAGACCCAAGATCCGAACCGTCCTCAACCTGCTGGCCCCGTTCTTGGGGTTGATCCTGGTCATCGCCCTGTTCTCGGCGATGCCCGACGTCCAGTCGCGCTTCCTGCGGGCGGCCAACCTCAAGAGCGTCGCGGCGCAGTCGGTGATCGTGGCCCTCGGCGCGCTGGGGATGACCCTCGTTGTCATCGGCGGGGGGATCGACCTCTCGGCGGCGTCCAATATCGCCCTGTCGAGCGTCATCACGGCCTACGCGATCAATGCCGGCCTGCCGCCCCTCCTCGGCCTCGTCCTCGGCATCCTGACCGGCGGCCTGGTCGGGTTCCTGAACGGCACCCTGATCACCCGCCTGAAGCTCGTGCCCTTCATCATCACCATGGGCATGATGGGCATCGCCCGCGGCGTCGCGAAGTGGATCGCCCACAACCAGAAGATCGACGCCCCGCTGACCTGGATCAACGAGCTCATGTCCAAGTCGCCCCATCCGCCCTGGCTCGTGCTGGCGCCCGGCGTGTGGCTCATGATCCTGTTCGCCGCCGCCATGGCGGTCCTCCTCCGCTACACCGTCTTCGGCCGCCACGTCTTCGCCATCGGCTCGAACGAGGCGACGGCCCGCCTGTGCGGGGTGCGGACGGCCCGGACCAAGATCCTCTTCTATACCGCGGCCGGCCTGTTCTGCGGCCTGGCCGGGGTGATGGAGTTCTCGCGGCTGACGGTCGGCGACCCAACGGTCGCCGTCGGGCTCGAGCTCGACATCATCGCCGCGGTCGTCATCGGCGGCGGCAGCCTGAGCGGCGGCGAGGGGAGCATCCTCGGTTCGATGATCGGAGTGTTCATCATGGCCTTCCTCCGGAACGGCTGCACGATGATGGGCTGGCCGAACTACATCCAGGAGATCATCATCGGCGTCATCATCGTCGTCGCGGTGGCGCTCGACCAGATCCGCCATCGCCGGGCCGCGTGAAAGTCCCGATGAAAGGAATCCGGGCGTAGCGCGATGTCCCCGACGAAGACCGCACCTCCTCCGGACGCCCCGGCCGTTCTCCGGACCATCCACGCCCGGGCCCCGCTCCGGGTGAACGACATCGGCGGCTGGACTGACACCTGGTTCGCCGGCCGGGGCCGGGTCCTCAACATCGCGATCGCGCCGGCCGTCGAGGTCCAGGTCCGCGTCCGTGAAAATCCGCGGCGCCGGAAAAAGAGGGTGGTGGTTCGCGCGGAGAATTTCGGCGAGACGTTCGTCATGGACCCCGACGCCCCGCGGCGGACGCCGCACGAGCTCCTCCAGTTCACGATCGGGAGCCTGCCCGTCCCCGCGGACGTGGCCCTCGAAATCCGGCTGTTCTCGCCCGTTCCGGCCGGGATCTCAACGGGGACGTCCGCGGCGGTATGCGTGGCCCTGCTCGGCGCCTTGGACCGCCTGGGCGGAGGGGCGCGGACCTGGTCCGAGATCGCCCGGCTCGCCCATCGCGTCGAAACCGAGAAGCTGGGGCTGCAGAGCGGGATCCAGGACCAGATCTGCGCCGCCCACGGCGGGATCTCGTTCATCGAGATGGACGACTACCCCGAATCGCGGGTCCGGAGGGTGCGGATCGATCGGCCCACCTGGGCCGCGCTCGACAGCCGCCTCGTCCTGGTCTATCTCGGCCGGCCCCACCGGTCGAGCCCCCTCCACGAGCAGGTGATCGCCCGGCTCGATGCGGGCGGGCCGCAGATGAAGGTCATCCGGGAGCTCACCCGGATCGCCGTCGAGGCGAAAGCGGCCCTGGAGGCCGGCGACCTCGAAGCTTACGGGGAGGCCATGGTCCGGAACAACGAGGGCCAGCGCGCCCTCCATGCCGGGCTCATCTCCGGCGAGGCGGACGCGGTCGCTTCGACCTCGCGCCGGTTCGGCGCGGCGGGCTGGAAGGTGAACGGGGCCGGCGGGGAGGGAGGATCGATGACCGTCCTGGGGCCGGCCGACGATGCCAAGCGGCGGCGGATGAGCGATAAGATCAACGGCCTGGATGGTGAAATCCGGGTCATTCCCGTGACGCTTTCGATGGCGGGACTGAAAGTCTGGGAGGAATGAAGGCGGGTTACCGCGGGAAAGCAGGATTTTCGCCAAGGATTCCGGGCCGTCCATGTCTAATAAGATGCCGAATGTAGAAACGATCATAGGAGGACCAAGATGAAGAAACGAACGGCAATTTTAGCGATCGCAGGGTTGCTGCTTCTCAGCCTGGGTGTTTTGGCCCAGCAGCCCCCGGCGAAAGCCGAGAAACCCGCTCCCGCCAAGCTGGGCCAGACCGCGCCCGGACCGCAAGGTCAGCAGGGCCCGCTGGCCAGGCTCCAGAACTTTCTGAACCTGACCCCCGAACAGGTCCAGAAGTTCAAGGACGTCCAGAAAGCCCGCCAGGACGAGCAGAAGTCGTTCCGCGACCAGATGCAGAAGCTCCGCGGCGACCTTCGGCCCATGCTCAAGGACGAGAAGGCCGACAAGGGCAAGATCAACGGCCTCATCGACCAGATCGCCAAGCTCGGCGCCGACCGGACCAAGCAGGTGCTCGGCAACCGGGGTGGGATCCAGAAGATCCTGACTCCGGAACAGGCGGACAAGCTGAAGAAAGCCGGACCGGCGGTCCGCCAGCGGCTGATGAATTTCTTCCGCGGCCAGGGGATGGCGCCGGGCGCGGGCTCGATGCGCGGCGGCCGGATGATGCAGCCCGGTATGGGCCAGGGCATGCGCGGCCAGGGCATGGCCCCGGGCCAGATGGGCCGTGGGCAGGGCATGCCCCAGGGCGCGCGCCCGGGGATGCGGATGGGCCCGATGGGCCGCAGCCAGATGATGCGCCACGGCTTGGGCCAGAGGATGATGCAGAGGTTTCCCGTTCTGCAGAGACTCCTGAGGCTGCGGCGCATGGGCGTCCGCTTCGGTGCCTGGTGGTAACGGCTTAGGTTTTCGCTTCCCATTTCTATTCGAATCCCTCGTTTCTCCCCACCCCATGGGGAGAGCGGGGGATTCGTGTTTTTAGGGCTTTCCCACGGCGGCCGGGGCGGGCGCTTTGGCCCGCACCCCCGCGCCAGCCGATGCCCCGGGTTTTGCCCGGGGGTCCACTTCCGCCGCGAAGGCTCGTCCCTTGACACTCCGCCCCGCTTGGATTTCGGCCCAACCATTTGTCCTGAATCGAGGACAGCTGCCTCCTCCCGCCGCCTCTTTTCCTCCCTGATTCTCCCCGATTCCAGGGGAAATCAAGATGGCACGTCTCTTGCTTTAGTGATAGGCGGAAGGAGAAAAGCGATGAGAAAAACAATCCTGATCGCGGCGGTTCTGGCGGCGGTGTTCGCCCCCCTCGTTTCCGCCCAGAGCTCAGAAGGCTACTACGGCGGAAGCTACGCCCGGATGAGCTTCATCAAGGGGAACGTCTACGTCCAGCACGGGCAGGACGCGGGCTATGAGCAGGGGGAGCTGAACGTCGTCATCCTCGAAGGTGACAAGATCGGGACAAAGGACGGGCGGGTCGAGCTCCAACTCGGCCGGCGCAACTATCTCCGGCTGGGAGAAAACACCCAGGTGGACATCGTGACCCTTCCCCGCCGGGACGGCGACCTGACCAAGCTCCATCTCCTCGCCGGCAGCGCCTTCGTCCGGATCGATTCCCTGGACGGAGAGAAGAATTTCGAAATCCATACGCCGGACATCTCGTTTTATGTCCTTGAACGCGGCCTCTACCGGGTCGAGGTCCGGGAGAACCGGGAGACCGAATTCGCGGTCTTCAGCGGTTCGGCCGAAGCCGCGGGCGAGGAAGGCTCGGTCGTCGTCGGGAGCCGCGAGCAGATCACGGCCGCGAACGGCCGGCTGCTCTCCGCGCCCGAATCTCTCGTCTCCCGGCGCGATGAGCTTAGCGACTGGAACGCGTCCCGGGACGCCGTCTTTGCCCGGAAGCTCGACCGGACTTACCTCCCGGCCGACTACTCCGATTACGAGGTCGAGCTCGCCGATAACGGCCGCTGGGTCAATGAGGCCGAGTACGGCAACGTTTGGGTCCCGAACTCGAATTATTCCGACTGGCGGCCCTATTATAACGGCCGCTGGTCCTGGTATCCGATCATCGGCTGGACCTGGGTGTCGTATGAGCCCTGGGGCTGGTGCACCTCCCATTACGGCCGCTGGGGCTGGGGCCTCAACCTCGGCTGGTACTGGATCCCGCAACGGCAGTGGGGCTGGGGACCGGCTTGGGTGAGCTGGTATGGGGCGGGCGACTACATCGGCTGGTGCCCTCTGAGCTACTATAACTACCCCGCGGTCCTCATGAACAACCGGTTCTACGGCCGCTATTCCAACGGCGCCTACCCCAACGGGTCGATGGCCCTGACTATGGTCCATCGCGACCAGCTCCAGAACCGGAGGCTGTCGGGAGCGGCGCTCGACCGGGGTCGGGTCGGTCAGCTGGGCAATCTCTCACTCGGCAGCGCCCAGCCCAACCGCCGGCCGGCGCTCAACGCCGACAGCGGCATCGCCTCCCGGGCGCGGCAGGCCCTTTCCCGCGATGGCCTGAGGTCCGTGGGCCAGAGCTTCTCTTCGACCGGAAAGCGGCTGTCGTCGCAGGATCTGAGATCGAATTCCTCGCTCGGCCGGGCGAACGTGTCCGGCGCGTCCCCCTCCCGGCGGACGGTCGATCGCGGGACGGTCAACCCCGCGTCCGGCGGCGCCGTCTCGCCCTCGCGAGTCCGGAGTTTCCCTTCGCGTTCGATCTCCGAGAACAATTCGTCCGGATCGTCCGGCTCGGGCCGCACCGGGACCTCGCCGGCCCGGATCGTGAACAATCCTCCGGCCCGGACCGGGGACTCCGGCTCGGTCGGGTCCTCGCGGAGCCGGGAAACCGGCAGCCGCGACACGGTCCGCACATATCCGTCCCGGAAAATCGGGGGGGAGTCCGGCTCCCCCTCTCTCTCTTCGGCCCCCTCGAGCGGCGGCCGGAGCGCTTCTAGCGCCCCTTCCCGGACCGTCACGTCACCCTCGCGGAGCTCCAGTTCCCCGTCTCCGAGCTATAGTGCTCCCACCCGGCGGACTGAAAGCCCTTCGCGGACCTCCAGCGCCCCCTCGCGGAGCTATAGTGCGCCCTCCCGGAGCTCGAGCGCCCCGTCCCGCAGCTCCAGCGCGCCGTCGCGCACCTACAGCGCTCCCTCCCGCAGCTCCTCCTCTCCGAGCTACAGCGCGCCATCGCGGAGCTCGAGCGCCCCGTCCCGGAGCTATAGTGCGCCGTCCCGCAGCTCTAGCGCCCCTTCCCGGAACTACAGCGCCCCCTCGCGGAGCTCGAGCGCCCCGTCTCGGTCCTCTTCGGGATCGGGCGTCTCCCGCGGGTCGGGCTCCTCGTCGTCCTCGTCCGGAGGCCGCGTCCGCAGAAAGGATTGAGCCCTCCGGACCCGGACATTCAGCTTTACATTTGCATTTATCGGTGATATAAAATATCCTATTTTCTTGATAGAGAAGACTATGTCATTGGAGGTAAGCGCAATGATTCGTAAGAGCGGAATCGCCGTGGTCGTCAGTGTGCTGGTATGCCTCTTGATCCTGTCCGGAAGCGTAGCCTGCAAGAAGGCGGAAAAAGCCGCTCCGGTCCAGCCCGTCGCGGAAAAAGAGACGAACGCCATCAAGGAAGGCGTGAACGATATCGCCGGGACGGTCAAGAGCGCCCTCGGCAAGTATTTCTACGTCGGCCAGCTCCCCGGCTTCGACATCGCGACCGACGGTCCGGTGGAGGGCGGCGATGCGTCCGCCCTGCTGGGCAAAGAGGTCAAGGTGAAGGCCGCCTTCAACCGCGAGAAGCCCTCCCTCCTGGTCGCCCAGGGAATCGAGATCAAGGAAGGCGAAGCCCAATTCAAGAGCGTCTACACCAAGGCCGACGCGGCCGCGCCAGCCGATTTCTTCTTCCAGAAGGACCGCCCCGATTTCGCCGAGATCAAGATCGCGGACATCGCCAAGAGCGCCGACTGGGAAGGCAAGGGCAAGGCCAAGGCCTTCGGCAAGCTCATCGCCGCCGCCGACGGCAAGCCGACCGCGATCTCCGTCCTCGACGACAAGGGCAAGGAAACGGCCAAGATCGTCATCGACAGCATGACCGAATATGCCTCCTATTGCCTGAAGAAGCTCCGGCTGTTCGACACCACCTGGTTCTATTTCAACATCAAGGACAGCGTCGATCCGAAGCTCCGGGCGAAGGCCAAGGAAGTCTTCCACGCCGAAGTCATTTTCGCCGGGCTCTACTGAGTCCGGGCGGCCCCGCCGCCGATATGTCCAAACGGTCCCAGGCCGGCTCTCCACCGAGGGCCGGCCTTTTTATTGGAAAAAGCAGGCATTCATCCTAAGGAGGTCCCGGAATGAAAAATCTATACAGAGCCGTTCTCGCGGCCGCGGCCCTGCTGGCCCTTGTCCTCGCCGCCCCGGCCCGGCAGAAGGTCGACCTGAACAAAGTCGCCGGCTCCTGGTCCCTGGAAGTCAACGCCGGCGGGGAATTCTATTATCTGACGCTCGACCTCAAGGTGAAGGACGGGAAGCTCGAGGGCGGCCTGACCGAGCAGAACGGCATGTTCAAGGACGCTCCGCTCGCGGCCATCGAGTTCGACGGGACGACGCTCAAGTTCGACGTCACGATCCCGACCCCGCCCGACGGCGGCGAGCGCCTGGTGAAGACCGAGATGAAGCTCGTCGAGGCCAAGCTCGAAGGGATGTTGACGATCGCCGACTTGGGCCTCTCGGCCGGCGTCGCCGGGGTCAAGAAATAGCCGGTTTACCATCAGTCCTTCCATGACGACGACGATCGCGGTGCCGGCGCCCCCCGGCCTCTTCCATCCGGCCAAATCCCTCTACCGCTTTTCGATCCTGATTTTCGTCGCGGCCCTGTCCTTCGGCAGCTACTTCGCCTACGACATCGTGGGGGCCATGGCCCCCACCCTGGTCGAGGACCTGAAGGCCTCGCGCGGGACGGTGGGCGCGTTCTTCACGGCCTACAGCGTTGCGGCGATCCTGGCCGTGCTCGTCGGCGGGATGCTGATCGACAAGCTGGGGACCCGGAAGGCGAGTCTCATGTTCTCGGTGCTCGTCTTCGCCGGGGCGGCGATCGTCTGGCAGGCCAAGAGCCTGCCGGTCTTCTTCATCGGCCGGTTCATCTTCGGAGCAGGGTCAGAACCCCTGATCGTAGCCCAGAGCGCGATCCTGGCCCGCTGGTTCAAGCACAAGGAGCTGGCCCTGTCCTTCGGGATCACCCTCACGGTCAGCCGCTTCGGGTCGCTCTTTGCCTTCAACACGGGCGAGCTCTTCTCCAGCTATTTCAAGGACTCGACGATCGGCTTCTTGAAAGGCTACCGGGCCGGGCTGTTCGTCGCGGTAGCGGCCTGCCTCATCTCGCTCCTCGGCAACCTGATCTACGTCGCCATGGACCGCCGGGCGGAGCGGATCCTGGCCCTCAAGGACGAGGGCGGGGGGGACAAGATCGTCCTCCGGGACATCAAGGAATTCAAGCCCTCGTTCTGGTACGTGACGTTCCTTTGCCTGACGTTCTATGCGGCCATCTTCCCCTTCACCAACCTCTCGACCGACTTCTTCGTCGACAAGTGGGGGATTGCCAAGACTGCGGTGACGGGCGGCGGGTTCTTCCACCAGGTCTTCAACAACTTCCTCCACATGTTCAGCACGGCGGGCGGGATCTCGTCGATCATCATCTTTGCCTCCATGATCCTGGCGCCGTTCGCCGGACGGCTCGTCGACAAGATCGGCCACCGGGCCTCCCTGATGATCCTCGGGGCGCTCATCATGATCCCCAGCCACCTGACGATGGCCCTGACCCGGATCACCCCGGTCTATCCGATGCTCGCCCTCGGGGCGGCGTTCGTCCTCGTGCCCGCCGCGCTCTGGCCTTCGGTGCCGCTCATCGTCCGCAAGGAGCGGGTGGGCATGGCCTTCGGGCTCATGACCGCGATCCAGAACATCGGCATGGCCCTGTTCCCGCTCTTGAACGGCCTGCTCCGCGACCTGACCAAGTCCTACACCAGCAGCATGCTGATGTTCGCCGGCCTGGGCGTCTGCGGGCTGGTCTTCGCCGTCCTGCTGAAGCGCGCCGACGCGAAGGAAGGCGGGATGCTGGAGAGCGTGCCGAAGAAAGGCGCGGCCTGACGCCCTCATGATCGACACCGTCGTCTCTGACCTGGGGAACGTTCTGCTCTTTTTCGACAACACCATCTTCTTCCGGAAGATGACGCGCTTCACCTCGCGCCCGCTCGAAGAGATCCGCAAGGTCACCCACGACAACCTCGATCTGCTGACCCTGTTCGAACGGGGGCGGATTTCCTCCCTGGATTTCTTCAAGAACGCCCGCGATCTCCTCGATTCCACGGCGAGCTACGAGGAGTTCTTCGCCGCCTACAACGACGTCTTTTCCCCCAACCCGCCCGCGATCGACCTCCTGCGGCGATTGAAGCCGGGCCGGAAGATGGCCCTCCTTTCGAATACGGATATCTGCCGCTGGACGTTCATCAAGGGCCGCTTTCCCGAAATCCTCTTCTTCGACGCGTTCGCCCTGTCGTTTGACGTGGGCGTGATGAAGCCCGACCCGGAAATCTACCGCGAGGCTTTGGGGGGCGTGGGGGCCCGGCCGGAGAACGCCGTCTTCATCGACGACCTGGCGGAAAACGTCGAAGGGGCGAGGCGGCTCGGGATGCAGGGGATCCACTTCACGCCGCGGACCGATTTCGCCGCCGAGCTCGCGGCTCTCGGGGTCGTTTGAATCCTTAATAATCTCGAAGACTCCTCTCAACTAATTGATAATAAATAAATAAAAAATCAGCGTTCGACCCGAAATCGCTTGACAGCGTCTGGAAATTGGCGTAAATTGCTGACTGTAAATACAAGATGTTGTATTTACTTTCTTTATTTTCCACAAGATATAGATAGATCTGATGGATCGCGCGGCGTTTTGGCCGCGGTTTTCGGGCTGAATAGGAAGAGAGGGGGAGGAGGCGCGAGATGAATTCGAGAGTTGTCACCCGCATCAAGAAGCGGGACGGATCCATCGTCGATTTCACCCAGGACAAGATCACCACTGCGGTCACCAAGGCCATGGGCTCCCAGGGCATCAGCCTGAACGGCGACGCCAAGACGATCTCCGACATCGTGACCTACGTCTGCGAGGAGAAGTTCGGCGGCTATACGATCCCCTCGGTCGAGCAGGTCCAGGACATCGTGGAAATGATCCTGATGCGCCGCGGCTACCACGACGTGGCCAAGTCCTACATCCTCTACCGCGAGCGCCACAAGGCGATCCGCGAGGCCAAGACGACCGGGCTCAACCTCGAGCGCCTGGTCCGCGACTACATCAACGACGCCGACTGGAAGATCCGCGAGAACTCGAACGAAGGGACGATGAGCTTCTCGGGGCTGAACGCCCGCGTCTCGGGCGAGGTCCTGTCCAATTTCGCCCTCAACCAGATCTACACCGAGCCGATCAAGCAAGCCCACCAGGAGGGCGATTTCCACCTCCACGACCTGTCCTATCCGATCGTCGGCTATTGCGCCGGCTGGTCGCTCGAGATCCTCCTCCGCCGCGGCTTCGGCCACGTGCCCAACCAGGTCCACTCCGCCCCGGCCAAGCACCTCGAGACGGCGACCCTCCACATGGTCAACTTCATTGGGACGATGCAGGGCGAGTTCGCCGGCGCCCAGGCCTTCTCGAGCGTCGACACGTTCCTCGCCCCGTTCGTCCGGCACGACAAGCTCGACTTCGACCACGTCAAGCAGGACATCCAGAAGCTCGTCTTCGGCCTCAACGTCCCCTCGCGCTGGGGCTGGCAGACGCCCTTCTCCAACCTCACGTTCGACTGGACCATCCCCGACGACATGAAGGCCAAGAAGGTCGTCGTCGGCGGCAAGGAGCTCGACTCCTGCTACGGCGACTACCAGGCCGAAGCCGACATGATCAACAAGGCCTTCCTCGAGCTCATGGTCGAGGGCGACCACCAGGGCCGCGTCTTCACGTTCCCCATTCCGACCTACAACCTGACCAAGGACTTCGTCTGGGATTCGCCCAACGCCCGGCTCCTCTTCGAGGCCACGGCCAAGTACGGGATCCCGTATTTCCAGAACTACATCGGCACGAACTTGAACCCGGGCGACATCCGGGCCATGTGCTGCCGCCTCAACCTTGACCAGCGCGAGCTCTTGCGCCGGCCGGGCAACATCTGGGGCCCGGGCGATTCGACCGGCTCGATCGGCGTCGTGACGATCAACCTCAACCGGATCGGCTACACCTCCAAGAC
>JADGNV010000184.1 GCA_017883285.1 Candidatus Aminicenantota bacterium
ACGTAGATCCAGAATCCGGCGATGAACGCCCAGCCGCTGCGGCCGAGGGCGCGGAAGGCAGCGACGATGAGGGCCGCCGCCGTGAAGCCGGTCAGCGCGGCCTTGGCGTCGTGGGCGAATATCACGATCAGGAGAACATAAACGAGCGGGACGAGGATCCAGAGCTTTTTCCGCGGACCCGCTTCGGGCACCGCCCGGCGACCCCGCTTCGGGGCGCGCGGCGGGGCGGCCAGGATGACTACGGAGGCGATAAGGGCGGCCAGGAGAAACCCGAGTGCGGCGGGCGCGACGAGCAGCCTCATCGGTTCCGGCCGCCCCTCGGCGAGCCGCTTGACTTCGACCATCATCCGCTTTTCCATGGTGAAATGGATGGGGTCGAAGAAAAGGCCCATAAGCGCTTTGGCGACGGGATTCACGACGACGCCCCGGCTGCGGACGAGGAGGCGCGTTTGCGTCGTCCCGACGGGCTCGAGGACGAACGGCCCCCACCAGGGATCGAGATAGAAGGCGCGGCCATCCTCGAGGACCTCGAACCGCCAGCCGTTTTGGCCGGGCTTGTCGGCGCCGAACTGGAAAGAGCGGACGAAATCTCCGGTGGAGAGGGCCGGCGCCGCGGGATCGGTTTCCTCGCCGTTGTGGATGCCGGAGAGGAAGAGGTTCTCGAGCCAGGTATAGCTGTAGAAGCCGCCCCGGCCGATCCCGAGCCGGGCGAGCCAGGGCCAGACTTTTTCGGGCGGGGCGTTGATCGTGATCGCCCGGGTATTCAACGACGCGGCGGGGGGAATGCGGCCCTCATTGGGGAGATCGCCCACGGTCTCCCCAATGAGGACGCGGGCGTTTTCTTTATCGGTCGCGCCCCAGCGGAGAAAGGCGGGATGGACGACGGCGAAATAGGCAAGAACCCAAACAATGAGGACGCCTAAAACAATCAACGTCAAATTGTGCTTATTCTTCATCCGAATCTCTAAAACCGCCTATCGAATCGCGACGCCGGCAACTCGGAGGGGAAAACCCCTTCCGACGAGCGGCTCCCCCGTTCTATGCCCGGAGCATAGCGCCGATCGTCATAGTGTAGACAAATCAGTAGACTTGGCCCGTCCTCTAATAATAAAGCCCCGTACTCCCGAAGCCGCTCTCGCCCCGCGAGGTATCGTCGAGGTCGTCGGTTTCGCGGATCCCGACATCTTGGACGGGCTGGATGAGCATCTGGGCGATCTTCATCCCCGTCTTGATCGCATAGGCCTCGCGTCCGAGGTTGACCATGACCACCTGGACCTCGCCCCTGTAGCCCGCGTCGACGACGCCGGCCAGCTTGTGGACGCCCTTGAGCGAGATGCCGCTCTTGTCCCAGATGAGGCCGACGAACCCGCGGGGGATGGCCATTTTAAGGCCCGTCGGCACGGCCTTCACTTCGCCCGGTCCGAGGGCCAGATCGACGCAGGCGAAGAGATCGAAGCCCGCATCGCCGGGATGCCCGTAGACGGGAAGCTTGGCCTCGGGGTGGATTTTCTTGACTTTGAGTTCCATGGGCGCCTCGTTTGTCGGTGTCTTAGATGCCCTCGATCCGGACCTCGCCGAAGTGCGGCTGGGCGATCTTGGCCATGGCCAGGATCTCGTCCCGGCCATAGGGCTTGACCTTGGCCATCTCCGGATCGAGCGTGTTGAAGGGCGAAAACGCCTGGATCTGGAAGACGGCCGCTCCGCTCAGCCGGAGCGAAATCGCCAGGATGTCCTCCGCGCCGACCAGGCCCGGAACGACGGTCGTCCGGAAGACCGTCTCGATCCCTGTTTCGCGGATGATCTCGAGGCTCCGCTCGAGGTCCGCGGTCCGGACCTTCGACCGCGTCACTTCGGCGTAGCGCTTGAGGGGGGCCTTCACGTCCAGGGCCAGCTTGTCCACGAGCCCGGCCCGGATGATCTCCTCCAGCCGTCCGGGCGACGAGCCGTTGGTGTCGAGCTTCACGAGCAGCCCGCGCTCCTTGATCACGGCCAGCAATTCCTCCAGCCCGTCGGCGAAGAGCGGCTCCCCGCCGGAGACGCAAATGCCTTCCAACCAGCCTTTCCGGGCGTCGAGGTAGGCCAGGAAGAAGTCGCGCGGGATGTCGGCCAGGGACTCGGGCCGGACGACGAGGTCGGGGTTGTGGCAGTAGGGGCAACGGAAATTGCAGCCGGCGATAAAAACCGTAGAAGCGATGAAGCCGGGGAAGTCCTTGGGGGCGAACTTCTCTAGGCCCTTGATCGCAACCACGCCTCGTGCTCCTGCCGGTTGTTGACGACGGCGGCCACGGCCCCGTTCTCCTGGAGGACGAGCGTCGGGAGGATGATCGAGCCCTTGTCGTCGCGCTTGACCGAGGGCAGGAACTCCCGGATCTTCAACCGGCCTTCCTTCTCCTCGACCTTATAGATCCGGGCGTCGATGCCCGCCGCCCGGAGGTAGGCCTTCAGGTCCTCGCATTTCTGACAGTTCGGGTACGTGAAGAGCAGGTAGTCCATGGCCGCCCGTCAACCGAGCGCCACGTAGGGCGTGCGTTCCTTGAACTCCTGCTGCTTGCCGTCGTTCCAGGTCCGGACGGGCCGGAGGTAGCCCACGATCCGGGAGTAGACCTCGGTCGCCGTGCCGCACTCCGGGCAGGACGGCTGCTGGCCCCGCAGGTAGCCGTGGTTCTCGCAGACGCTGAACGTGGGGGTGATGCTGAAGTACGGAATCCTGGTGGCGGAGATCTTCTGGACGAGCTTCCGGCAGGTGGCCCCGTCGATCGCCTCGGGCAGGAACGTGTGGAAGATCGTCCCGCCCGTGTACAGGCTCTGGATGTCTTCCTGGTGTCTGAGCGCTTCGAACACGTCCCGGGTGGCGTCGACGTTGAGCTGCGTGGAATTGGTCAGGTAGGGGTACTTTTCGGTGCCGGCGGTGATGATGTTGTGGTACTTCTGCTTGTCGAGCCGGGCGAAGCGGTAGGAGGTGGATTCGGCCGGCGTGGCCTCGAGATTGTAGAGGTTGCCCGTCTCGTCCTGGCAGCTCTTGAGGACCCCGCGCATGTAGTGGAGGATGTCGATCGCGAACTCCTTGCCCTCCGGCGTGCCGATCCCCTTGCCTAGGAAGTTGAGGCAGGCCTCGTGCATGCCGCAGATGCCGATCGTCGAGAAGTGGTTGTTGAAGTGGCCGAGGTAGACCTTAGTGTAGGGCATGATGCCCCGGGCGAGCATGTTGTTGACGATCTCGCGCTTGATCTCGAGCGACTCTTTGGCCAGGCCCATGAGCTCCTTGAGCCGGGCCTTGAATTCGTCGAGGGTCTTGGAGGTGTAGCCGATCCGGTTGAGGTTGATCGTCACGACGCCGATCGAGCCGGTCGAATCGCCCGGGCCCCAGATATTGCCCGGCCGGCGCATGAGCTCGCGCTGATCGAGGTTGAGGCGGCAGCACATGGCCCGGATGTCGCCCGGGTTCATGTTCGTGCCGATGTAGTTCTGGAAATAGGGGATGCCGTACTTCGCCGTGGCCTCGAAGAGCAGCGTGGCGTTCGGCGAGTCCCAGGCGAAGTCCTTGGTCAGGTTGTAGGTCGGAATGGGGAAGGTGAAGACCCGGCCCTGGTGGTCGCCCTCGACCATGAGCTCGAGAAAGGCCTTGTTGATCATGTCGGCTTCGGCCTGGTAGTCGCCGTAGCAGGAGTCGAGCTCCTTGCCGCCGAC
>JADGNV010000185.1 GCA_017883285.1 Candidatus Aminicenantota bacterium
GATGAGGTTTTTAGGTTATAATAGGGAATTACGTCCGTTCATTCCGGACGGACAACCAACCACAGGAGCCTTTCGTGCATAGAAAAGATATCCGAAACGTGGCCATCATCGCCCACGTCGACCACGGCAAGACAACCCTGGTCGACGCCATGATGCGGCAGTGCCATTTGTTCCGCAATATCGACCAGATGGGCGACTGCATTCTCGATTCCGGCGACCTCGAGCGCGAGCGCGGTATCACCATCGTCTCCAAGAATATGTCGCTCGTCTGGAAGGGCGTTAAAATCAACATCGTCGACACGCCGGGCCACTCCGACTTCGGCGGGGAAGTCGAGCGCGTCCTCCGGATGGTCGACGGCGTCCTCCTGCTCATCGACGCCTCCGAAGGCCCCATGCCGCAGACCAGGTTCGTGCTTAAGAAAGCCCTGGAGCTCGACCTCCGGCCGATCGTCGTCATCAACAAGATCGACCGCCAGGACGCCCGGATCCAGGAGGTCATCAACGAGACCTTCGACCTGTTCGTCGAGTTGGAGGCGAGCGAGGAACAGCTGGATTTTCCCGTCGTTTACGCGTCGGGCCGGGAAGGCAAGGCGGTCCTCGACCTCGACAGCCCAACCCAGGATTTGATCCCGCTCTTCCAGACCATTCTCAAGAAAGTGCCGTCTCCGGACTACGACCCGAAGAGTCCGATGTCGGCCCTGGTCACCAATATCGCCCATGACGACTATATCGGCCGTCTGGGCATCGGCCGGCTTTTCGGCGGGCGGATCGAGCCCGGTGACAAGGTCGTGGTCTTTTCCGAGGGCGACAAGCAGGCCCCGGGGCAGATCCAGAAGCTGTTCGTCTTCGAAGGGCTGGAACGCAAGGAAACGGCGTCCGTCGAGGCGGGCGAGATCTTCGCTTTCGCCGGCATCCCCGCCATAACCATCGGCGACTCCGTCGGGGACCCCGAACGGCCCATCCGTCTGGACCTCCTCTTCATCGAGCCGCCCACCGTGTCCATGATGTTCATGGTCAACAACAGCCCGTTCGGCGGCCTGGAAGGCAAATACGTCACTTCCAGCAAGCTGAGGGAGCGGGTCCAAAAGGAATTGCGCACGAACGTCTCCATCGCCGTCGAATGGAATGATTCGCCGGACCGGTTCACCGTCGCCGGACGCGGCGAGCTGCAGCTGGCCGTCCTCATCGAACAGATGCGCCGCGAGGGTTACGAGTTCCAGGTCTCGATGCCCCAGGTGATCACCCGCCGGGATGGCGGCAATGTCCTCGAACCCTACGAGACCCTGGTGCTGGATGTGCCGAAGGAGAATGCCGGCACCGTCATCTCCATGCTGGGCGAACGCCGGGGCCAGATGCAGAGGATGATCGACCTCAAGGGGACTTACGTCCGGCTGACCTTCATCGTCCCCCTGCGAGGCCTATTCGGTTTCCGTCCGGAATTCCTGAGCCAGACCAAAGGTAACGGCGTCATGGCCCATACCTATCTCGGCTACCGCGAGTGGGCGGGGAAGATCGCCGGCCGCCGCAACGGCGTCCTGGTATCCGATCGCACCGGAACCGTGGCCACCTATGCCGTGGCAAATATCCAGGACCGCGGCCGCCTGTTCGTGTCGCCCGGGGACAAAGTCTACGTCGGCCAGATTGTCGGCGAAACCATGCGCGATGAGGACCTGAAGGTCAATCCCACCAAGGAGAAGCACCTCACCAACATGCGCTCCTCCACTTCGGATATCGCCGCCAAGATCGACGTGCCCGTCAAGATGGCCCTGGATCAGTTCATGGATTATATCAACGACGACGAATTGCTCGAGGTCACGCCGCAGTCCCTCCGCATACGCAAGAAGATCCTCGATTTCAAGGAAAGGAAGCGCGCGGGCTACCACGCGGCCTGAATCAATGCCTCCCATCGCGTAAAGAGGTTAGTCCCGGCCGCGGAACAGCGGACCTTATTGTCCCGGCCGCTTGTCCCCGAAGCTCGTCCCCAGGCCGCGGGCGGCCGCGATCAGGGGATGGTCGAGCGGGACGAGGCGGGGGCCGCCGGTCACGACCTCGAGCGGGCAGCTTGTGATCTCACCGCCCTGGACGGCGGCCATGCGGCCGAATTCCCCGCGCACGATCAGGTCCACGGCCTCGGCGCCGAGTTGCGTGGCGAGCACCCGGTCGAAGGCCGTCGGAGAGCCGCCCCGCTGGAGGTGGCCGAGGACGACCGTCCGGGTTTCATTCCCGGTCACGCGTTCGAGCTCGTTGCCGAGCACGAACCCCACGCCGCCCAGGCGGACGGGGTCGGAGCTGTCTACCACGATCCGCTTGACGACGACCTCGCCGCCGGCGGGCTTGGCGCCCTCGGCGATGACCACGATGCTGAAGCGCTTTCCGTTCGTCCGCCGCTCCTCGATCTTGGCCCCGATGGCGTCCAGGTCGTAGGGGATCTCGGGAATGAGGATGACGTCGCCCCCGCCGGCGACGCCCGCGTAGAGCGCGATCCAGCCCGCGCGCCGGCCCATAACCTCGACGATCATGATCCGGTGGTGGGACTGGGCGGTCGAGTGGACCCGGTCAATGGCCTCGGTGGCGATGGCGCAGGCCGTGTCGAACCCGAAGGTCCGCTCCGTCCCCCGAAGGTCGTTGTCGATCGTCTTAGGCACGCCAACGACCGGAACGCCGTCCTTCATCAGCCGGGCGGCGATGCCGAGCGTCCCATCGCCCCCGATGCAGACCAGGGCCTCGAGGCCGAGCGTCCGAACATTGTCCAGCACCGTCCCGGAGACATCCGCGAAGACGACCTCGCCCGCGGCGTTTTTCGAAACGGCGTAGGCATAGGGATTCGACGTGTTCGACGTGCCGAGGATCGTCCCGCCGAGCGTCAGGATGCCGGAGACTTCGTTGGTCCCGAGGGTGCGGTATCGGTTGTGGATCAGCCCTTCGTATCCGTCCTCGATCCCGACGACCTCCAGGCCGAACTCCAGCACGGCCTTCTTGGCGACGGCCCGGATGACGGCGTTAATGCCCGGACAGTCACCGCCGCCGGTGAGGATTCCGATTTTTCGCGGTTGGGTCATAATTTCGGCCCGGTTCGCCCCGGCCCTATGTCTTCCGGATTTTGAGCGTCTTGTCGAGGGTGATGTCGCCCGCGCCGAAGGCGAAGACCATCAGCAGGCCGCCGATGATGGCCGCGTTCTTCAGGAGCTGGGTGAGCATGGCCGGGTCCGAGATCCGACCGTGGAAAACGAGGGTCGTCGGCACAAGGTAGATGGCCACAATTAGGGCCGCCGTTTTGGCCCGCATGCCCAGGACGAGGGCCAGGCCGCCCACGATCTCGATGAAGATCGCGCCCGCGGCGCAGAACTTCGCCATGGGCAGGCCGTGCTGGGCGATAGCGGCTTGGATCTGGGAGAAGTGGAGAAGCTTTTGAAATCCGCTGACCAGGAAGATCAGCGAGATGAGAAGCCGGGACAGGAATTGGATCAAGGATTTCATGACGTCCTCCTTCTTCGCTGAAGTTTATTCTCAACCTTTGCCGGCCAAAATGCAAGGCCTGACCCCCGGCATCCCCCGCTCCGTCAAGGACATCGAGGCCCTGATGAAAAAGGACGGGATTCCGCAGATCCTCAAAAAATCCGGAGCGTACTGATCCGGCGCTATCGGACCTTCTTCGCCTCGAGCTCGAAGTCCTGCTGCCAGAGGACGAGTCCCTCCACCTTGTCCGCTTTGTTCCGCAGGAACTGGATGCGGACATACGGGTCCGTGGCATAGAAGAGCGTCTGCCCTTCGGCGTAGAATTTCGTCGCCGCCTGGCCCGTCGGCTTGATGACGAGATAGTAGTCTTCGTGCGTCACTTCGAGCCGGTAGCCCGGGTTGACCTCGTAAGTCCCGGCGAACTCCCCATACGCGCCGGGATCGAGCCGCAGCACGCTCTTCTCCTCGGGCTTGTAATGGGCCCAGCCATACGCCTCCGAGAGGCCGGCCATGATCTCCTGGATGAGGAAGAAGCCGTTATCGCTGTTCGTCATGATCACCGCGCCCTGCCCCTTGGCCGGATAGACGGCCATTAAGCACGCATAGCCTTGCGTCTTCCCCCGAAGGTTGAACAGGATATCGTCGCCCTTGCCCTCGACGACGAACCCGTAGCCGTAGCTTTCCACCTGGGCGCTGAGCATGGTCCGCGCCGCCTCCGGCGACAGGATCTTTCCGGACGTCCCGGCGGCCGCGTGGAGGAGGTCGAGGACGAAGGCCGCGAAATCGGCCGGCGTCGTCCACAGGCCCTTGGCCGCCGCCTCCGGATAATTTTTCCACAGGCCCGTAACCGGCTGGCCTTCCCGGACGTGGCCCGTCGCGGCCCGGGCGCGGAGCGCGTCCGGCAACGGCAGGGCGAACGTGCTGTCCTTGAAGCCGAGCGGCCCTAGGACCGCAGCATTCATCAGGTCGGGAAAGGGCGTCCCGGACGCATCGATCAAAACCTGCTCGGCGATTATATAGCCGGGTTCGGAATATCGCGTCCGCACCGCCTGGCTCTTGCGTCTCGGCACCCAGACCGGACCGCTGTTGGCCGGCGGCTCGCCGTCCAGAATCTGGGGTAGCGTCGGAAGCGGCTCGCCTTGGGCATATCCGAGGAAAACCTGGTCCGATACGTTCGCGCTGTGCGTGAGAAGGGCCTGGAGGGTAATCTTCGGCTTCGTCCCGGATTCGGACGTCGGCGGCAGGCGCCAGGACTTGAGGAGCGGGCCGATGTCGGCCTCGAGGTCGAGCTTGCCCGCTTCGGCCAGGCGGAGGGCGGCGGCGGCCGTCATCATCTGGCTGAACGCGCCGGCCTGGAAAACGGTTTCGGAGGTCAGGGGCTGATGCGTCTGGACGTCCTTCTCGCCGTATGTCCGGCTCCACTCGATGGCGTTTTTATCGATGGCGGCGAGGCTGACGCCCGGGACCTGATAGAAGCGCATCCGGTCAGCGAGGGAGAGCTTTTCGGGCCTGAGGCCCTTGAGATAGGCGGCCCGCATCAGGCCGTGCTCCGCCCCCGCGATCCGCTTGTTCGTCAGCGCTTTCTGCGCATCGCAGGCGGCAAAGAGAAGGCCGAAGAGCAGGACGATCCCCGCGCATTTTTTCCCGAATGCGGTTATCACTTCACATCCCTCCTTCGTCTCATCAGGGTCTCCTGGGATGCGCGGCGGGTGAAGTCCTAGCCCTTCGGTTTTCGGAAGAAACTGATGGAGTGGAAGAGGATGATGCCGGCCCCCAGGGCCAAGAAGAAGTAAATTCCGTAGGCCAGGCGGTTCAGCACGCCGCAGAGGCAGATCAGGAACATCAGCCAGCTCCGCAGCTCGCCGGTCTCCCCTTTCTGAAAATCCCGGACGAAATTCTTGGTCAGATAGAAGAGGCTGACCTGGAGAAAGTAGATCGCCGTCGCGGCCAGGCCCACGATCAGCAGCTCGAGGCTGCCTGAATACCGGTATTGGCCGAGGGCGATACAAATCAGAAGAAAAAATTCGTTCACCCGATCGAGGTAGATGTCGAGCTGGGCCCCGAATTCGCTCATCTGGTTCCGGGCCCGGGCCAGCATCCCGTCCGCGTTGTCCATGATCGACGAGGCCTGGGCCAGGAGGCCGCCGATGAGAAACGCCGACGGCGTTCCGCGCGAGAAGAAATACGCGCCGGCGAGGCCGAGGGCGAAGGCAAGCAGGGTCAGTTGGTTGGGCGTGACACCCGTCCGGTAAACCGCCCGAACGATCAGGGAAGCCAGGGGCCGGTTGACGTACTTGTCGATCCGCAGGAACTGGAGGATGAACTTGTCCTCCGTTTTCTGGACGGACTTCTGGTAATCAAACTTGTCCGTCGGTCCGGTAACGGTAGGATCTTGCGGCATCCGGGGAGTCCTTGAGGGGGTATTATGGCTTTTTTCAGGACAAAAAACAAAGACCGGCGCCTGAGGCGGCGGCCTACATCTTCCAGGTCCCGGCCACGATGAGATTGGCGCCTGTAATCGCCCCGGCGCCCTCGGAGGCGAGAAAGCGGACCGCGTTCGCGACATCGGCAAAGGACCCCAGCGCCGCGCGGGGGATTTTTCCGGCGGGCATTCGGCCGCCTTTCAGCAGACCCGGCGAGACCATGTTGATCGTGATGCCGGCACCCACTTCGGACGCGGCGGCCGTCCGGGTCAGAATGAGGAGCCCCGTTTTGGCGGCGGCATAAGCGGTGATCGTCGGGAAGGCGACCAGCTGCTCGGCCCGGCTGTAGCCGATGTTGACGATCCGGCCCCATCCCCTTTCGCGCATCCCGGGGAGGGCGGCTTTCATGCAGAGGAAGGCGCTCGCGAGGACGGAACGGAACATGGTGTCCCAGTCGGAGGCGGTCAGTTCGTCCCAGCGCTTCATCAGGATCGGACCGACGTTGTTGACCAGGATGTCCACGCGGCCGAACCGGGCCTCGACCGTCCGGACGAGCCGGGCGGCTTCGCGTTCGCGGGTGAGGTCGGCCCGGACGGCGAAGGCCTCGACCCCGGCCTTTCGCACACGCCGGACCGTTTCCTCGGCCGCCGCCCGATCGCGGGCATAGTGGACGGCCACGACCGCCGCCTCCACCCCGGCCAGAGTCCGCGCGATCTCCCGCCCCAGACCCTTTCCGGCGCCCGTGACCAGCGCGATCTTCGTTCCCGACATGGCCCGCCTAGTATCCCCAATTTCCGGTTTGATTTCAAATAGGCCCTATGTTATAAAGTTTTTTCCAACCCTTGGATGGCGAATTCATTCGGAGATCGAGACGCCCTCATGACAAAGACGATAACGCGCATCCTGCTCACCGGAGCGTCGGGCCAGATCGGCTCGGAGCTCCTCAAGGTCCTGCGGCGGAAACACGGCCCGGCCAACGTCGTCGCATCCGACATCCAGCCCCTCGCCGACCCTGAGCTCTGCGACGGCGGCCCGTTCGAGTTCTGCGACGTCACGAAGCGCGAGCGGATCGAGGACGTCGTCCGCACGCACGGCATCGACACGATCTATCACATGGCCGCCATCCTGTCGGCCACCGGGGAGAAAAACCCCCAACTGGCCTGGAACGTCAACATCAACGGCACCTATAACATCCTGGAGACCGCGCGCGAGCACGGCATGGCCCGCGTCTTCATCCCGAGCTCCATCGCCGCGTTCGGCCCGGAAACCCCGCGCGCGAATACCCCCCAGGAAACGATCCTTCGGCCCAAGACCATGTACGGCCTGACCAAAGTGGCGGGCGAGCTCCTGGCCGATTACTACGTCCGCCGCTTCGGCGTCGACGTGCGCGGCTGCCGGTTCCCCGGCATCATCAGCCACGAGACGCTGCCCGGCGGCGGGACGACGGACTACGCCGTGGCGATCTTCTACGAGGCCGTGAAGAACCGGCGGTACACCTGCTTCCTGCGGGAGGATTCGCGGTTGCCCATGATGTACATGCCCGACTGCCTCAAGTCCGTGACCGATCTGATGGCGGCCGACTTCGACCGGCTCCGCCACCACGCCGACTTCAACCTGGCGGCCATGAGCTTCACCCCGGCCGAGCTCGCCGCGGCGATCCGGGTCCACATCCCGGACTTCGCCATCGCCTACGCGCCCGACTTCCGGCAGGCCATCGCCGACAGTTGGCCGACATCGATCGACGACTCGGCGGCGCGGGAGGAATGGGGCTGGAAGCCCGCTTACGACCTGCCGGCCACGGTCAAGGACATGCTCGATGTCCTGTCCCGGCGCCAGGCCGAGGGCAAGCTGAATACCTGATCCCGGATCCGCGCCCCGGCGCCGGGGCTACCGAAAAAATTCCGTCGGGAGGATGCCCATGAAAACCGTCGTGTCCCTCTTGATCCTGGCTTCGTTCTGCGTCTCCGCGGCGAAGGCGGCCGACGTTCCGCGGCCGGCCCACACCTATTCGATCGTCGCGTACGACAAGGCGACCGGCGAGCTGGGCGTCGCCGTCCAGTCCCATTGGTTCTCGGTCGGGTCCGTCGTCCCCTGGGCCGAGGCCGGCGTGGGGGCCGTCGCCACCCAATCCTTCGTCGAGCCCTCCTATGGACCGCTCGGTCTCGATCTCATGCGCGCCGGCAAAAGCGCGGACGAAGCCCTGGCGGGTCTGCTCAAGGCGGACAAGAACGAGGCCGTCCGCCAGGTGGCCATGGTGGACGCCAGGGGCAAGGCCGTCGCCCACACGGGCGCGTCGTGCATCGCCGAGGCCGGCCACTTCATCGGCGACGGGTTTTCCTGCCAGGCCAACATGATGCTCAATCCCACGGTCTGGACGGCCATGGCCAAGGATTACCAATCGGCCAAAGGCGAGTTGGCCGACCGGCTGATTGCGGCGCTCGAGGCGGCGGAGAA
>JADGNV010000186.1 GCA_017883285.1 Candidatus Aminicenantota bacterium
GCCCGGGCGGCCTGCGAGGCCCGGACGGGGATCGAAATGGAGGCGTTGACCGCGGTCGCCGTCGCCGCGCTCACCATCTACGACATGTGCAAGGCCGTGGACAAGACCATGGTCATCGAAGGCATCCGGCTCGTGGAGAAGACGAAAGATGCAATTCCGCGTTGAGGCCGTCTGTGTCTCCCTGAAGAAAGGGACGCCGAAAGCCGCCGTCGAGGAGATCATGCTCATCGAGGACGCCGGGGTCGACGGGGACGCCCATGCCGGCGGCGGCCGCCGCCAGGTCTCGTTCCTGGCGGGGGAGGACGTCGACGGCCTGCGGGCGGAAGGATTGACTCTCGCGGCCGGCGCGTTCGGCGAGAACATCGTGACCCAAGGGATCGATTGGACGCGGGCCGCCGTCGGCGGCCGGATCGAGGTCGGCGGGGCCGAGCTCGAGATCACCCAGATCGGCAAGGAATGCCACACGCCGTGCGCCATCTACCGGGCAGCCGGCCGGTGCATTATGCCCGACCGGGGCATTTTTGCCCGGGTCGTCAAAGGAGGGACTATCCATGCTGGCCATCGCGGTCATTACCGTTTCGGACCGGGCGTATAAAAAAGAATACGAAGACCTCTCGGGCCCCGCGGTCCGCGACATCTTCCTCGCCGGCCTCGAGGCCGAGGTCAGTCTGACCGTCGTCCCCGACGAGAAGGAGGCGATCATGCGGGCGATCCTCCACCATGCCGTAAAAGACTACATCGTCACTACGGGCGGAACGGGCCTCTCACCGCGCGACGTCACGCCCGAAGCGACCCGCGAGGTCTGCGGCCGCGAAATCCCGGGGATCGGCGAATGGCTGCGCCGCGAATCCTTCCGGGAAACGCCCCATGCCGTGCTGTCGCGCGGCGTCTGCGGTCAGATGGGCAACACCATCGTCATCAACCTGCCGGGGTCGGTCAAAGGCGCGTCGTTCTGCGCGCGGCTCCTCGTCCCGATCCTGGAGCACGGCAAGCTGATGGTGCTCGGTGGGAAACATTAGTTGGGGACACAAAACTCTGTCCCTGGGTCAAGAGACCGGGACAGAGAATTGTGTCCCCATCTTACACCAACCGCCGGAATCGCGCGAATTGGGGACACCAACCACTAGATTCGTGGACGGTGTTTGAATCCCGCGGTTGGTGTCCCCAATTCCGACAGCCTTTCCTTTTACTCCGCAGGAAAAAGCAGCACGGCCGACGCCTTGAAGGTCAGGACGACCTCGTCGCCCGTCCGGATCCCCATCTCCCGAAGCGACGTACGGGTGATGGTCGCGCGCAGAGTGAGATCGCCGCACGCAACCTGAAGGACGACGACCATCCCCAGGTCGTCGACGGCCGTCACCTTGCCGGAAAAATGGTTCCGGGCCGACGACGTGATCGGATCGCGGGAGACGAGGATGTCCTCCGGCCGGATAATGGCCGCCACCGGCCCTTCGTCCAGGCCGGACACCACCTGGATGCGAGCCGGGCCGATCTCAAGGAAGCTTTCCCCGTCCGCCCGGACGAGGCGGCCGTGGAAGACGTTTGTGATCGAAGAGAATTGGGCCACATCCAGGGTTGCGGGATTTTCCAGGACCTGGAAGGCCGTCCCCTGTTGGACGATTTCTCCGGCCTTGAGGAAAAAGACCTGAGCGCCGAAGAGGCGGGCTTGGAGAAGGTTGTGGGTCGTGAGGACGACCGTCTTGCCCGCGGCGGCCATCTTGCGGAGCCGGTCCTCGATGGTGCGCGCAGACACGGGGTCGAGGTTGGACGTGGGCTCGTCGGCGAAAAGCACTTCGGGCTCGAGGACCATCGCCCGGGCCAGCTGGAGCCGCTGCTTCTCTCCGCCCGACAAGAGCCGGACGTCGAGGTCTTTTTTCGAGGCGAGGCCGAGCGCGGCGAGCTCCCGGTCGATCCGGTCCTCCGCGGCGGGGAGCTTCCGCAGCTTGAGGGCGTAGCGCATGTTGGCGATCACCGGACCGTTCAGGAGGAGGGGGTGCTGGAAGACGAACCCCAGCCGGCGGCGCAACGCGGTCCTCTCCGCACCGAAGAAGCGCGAAGCCGGACGGCCGTCATAAAGGACCTCGCCCGCGTTCGGTTTGTCGAGGAGGGCCAGAATCCGGAGCAGGGTGGTCTTGCCCGCGCCGTTGGGCCCGAGGACGACGAACGCGCCGCCGCCGCGGACGGCGAGCGAGACGCCCCGCAGGATCGGATGCTTCCCGCTTTTCCGGTACACGCCGCGCGCTTCGATCCGCATCACTTCCCCTGACACGTCTGCAGGATGACGTTCACCACGAGGGCCACGAGGAGGAGGACGATACCCAGGGCGAGCCCGATCTCGAAATTGCCCTTCATCGTCTCGAGCGAAATCGCGGTCGTCATGACCCGGGTCGCTCCCTTGATGTTGCCGCCGACCATGAGGGTCATGCCGGTTTCGCCGACGACGCGCGAGAACCCGGTGATCATGGCCGCGATGAAGGCGAAGCGGCCCTGGCGGAGGATCGTCCCCAGCATCCGGCCGCGGGAAGCCCCCAGGGAATACGCCAGGTCGCGGCCCTCCCTGGCCGGCCCCTGGAGGGCGGCCAGGGTGAGGGCGGTGACGAGCGGGAGGGCGAGGAGCGCCTGGGCCAGGATCATCGCCCCGGGCGTGAACAGCAGTCCGAAGAAGCCGAACAGGCCGCGGCGACTGACGAGGATGTAGACGACCAGGCCGATGAGCACGGCCGGCACGGAGAGGGTGGTCTGGACGAGACTGACGAGGACCCGCCGCCCCCGGAATTCGGCAAGCGAGAGCCACAATCCGAACGGCACGCCGACCGCGGCGGCGAGGGCCGTGGCCGCCCCTGAAACGAGGAGCGACAGGCCGACGATCTCCAGCACCTCGCCGCTCGGCGGGACGAGGAGGCGGAGCGCCTGCTTCAGCCCCTCCAGGAAATAGCCCATCGGATCACCTCACGACATCGGGAAAAAACAGCGGCCCGCCGAATTTGTCCTTGCCGAAATCCCGGATGACGGCCTGCCCCTCGGCGCTCCGGATGAAATCGGCGAACTGCGTCGCCAGCCGGTGATTCAAACTAGGGAATTTGGCCGGCGAGACGACGATCACGGAATAGGTGTTGACGAGGTCCGGATCGCCCTCGACCAAGACGTCCAAAGCGTCGAGCTCCTTCTTGTGCGACAGCCAAGTGGCCCGGTCGGCGAGCGTATATCCGCTCTTCTCGTTGGCGATCCGAAGCGTGGCCTCCATGCCAGCCCCGCTCTCGACGTATCGGCTCTTGGCGGGTTTCGTTCCGGCCGCCGCCCAGATCCGCTGCTCCTTCTTATGCGTCCCGGAATCGTCGCCCCGGGAGACGAACGAAACCGCCCCGGCCGCGATCTTCCGGAACGCGTCCACGGCTTTCAGACCGCGGATGACGGCCGGGTCGGACTTCGGCCCGACCACGAAAAAGTCGTTGTGCATGACGTCGAGCCGCCGGACGCCGAATCCGTCGGCCACGAACTTGTCCTCGGACTCGCGGTCGTGGACGAGCAGCACGTCGGCGTTGCCGTCCCGGCCGAGGCGCATCGCCTGGCCCGTGCCGACGGCGATCACCTTGACCCGGCAGTTGAACTTCTTCTCGAAAACGGGGATGAAGACGTCGAAAAATCCGGAATCGAAGGTGGACGTCGTCGAGGCGAGGGTGAGCGTGTCAAGTTTCGGGGCGCAGGCGGGCGCTATCGCGGATATGCTCAATATCAGTAACGCGGCCGCAATTACGGACCGCTTCAATTTACCGGAGGACATGCGGATCTCCTCTCCTTACCCGGAAGCGATGATATCCCAACGAAAAGGGGATCGTCAACTTGACCCCACTCATTGAAAAAAGCGGTGGACACACCGAATTGAAGTTGTTAGATTAGGAAAAACGAAGGATCTGACCGCATGGACAATCAAGACCGCATCGCCGATCTGAGCATCGCCGCCATCCGCACCCTGGCCATGGACGCTGTCCAGGCGGCCAATTCGGGCCATCCCGGCGCGCCGATGGGCCTGGCCCCGGTCGCCTACACGATCTGGCAGGACATCCTGCGCTTCGACCCCGCCGATCCGCTCTGGCCGAACCGCGACCGGTTCGTCCTCTCGGCCGGCCACGCGTCCATGCTGCTCTACGCCCTCCTCCACCTCGCCGGGGTGAAGGCGGCCGACTCGTCGTACGACACGATCGGCGGTCCGGCGGTCTCGCTCGACGAGATCAAGCGCTTCCGCCAGCTCGGGAGCCGGACGCCCGGGCATCCCGAATACCATCGGACCTCGGGCGTCGAGACGACGACCGGGCCTCTCGGCCAGGGATTCGCCAACAGCGTCGGGATGGCCGTCGCCGGGCGCTGGCAGGCCGCGCATTTCAACCGGCCGGGCTTCGAGCTGTTCAATTACCGCGTTTACGCCGTCGGCGGGGACGGGTGCATGATGGAGGGCATCTCGAGCGAGGCCGCCTCGCTCGCCGGCCACCTCAAGCTCGCGAACCTGTGCTGGATTTACGACAGCAACCGGATCACGATCGAGGGCAAGACCAACCTCGCCTTCAGCGAGGACGTGGGGGCGCGGTTCGCGGCCTACGGCTGGAACGTCCTCCGGGTGGCGGACGCCAACGACCGGGCTCGGACGGCCGAGGCCCTCCGGGCTTTTCAGGAGACGTCCGACCGACCGACGCTAATCATCGTCGAAAGCCATATCGCCTTCGGCGCCCCGCACAAGCAGGACTCCGAATCCGCCCACGGCGAGCCGCTGGGCGAGGAGGAGATCAGGCTGACGAAGCGGAACTATGGCTGGCCCGAGGACGCCAAGTTCGCCGTGCCCGACGAGGTCACCGCCCACTTCGCCGCGGGGATCGGAAGCCGGGGGCGCGCCCTCCGGACGGCCTGGCGCTCGGAATTCGACCGCTATGGGGAGCACTTCCCCGAGCTCGCCGACCAAATCATCCGGATGCAGAACCGGCGGCTTCCCGACGGCTGGGACAAGGACCTGCCCGTGTTCCCGCCGGACGAGAAAGGCCAGGCGACCCGCGTCAGCTCAGGGACCGTCCTCAACACCATCGCCAAGAACGTCCCCTGGCTCATGGGCGGCTCGGCGGACCTGGCCCCCTCAACGAAGACGCGCCTCACCTTCGCCGGCGCGGGCGATTTCGAGGCCGGAAGTCCCGGCGGCCGCAATTTCCATTTCGGCGTCCGGGAGCACGCCATGACGGCCATCCTCAACGGCCTCTCCCTTTCGAAGATCCGGCCCTACGGCTCGGGCTTTCTGATCTTCAGCGACTACGCCCGGCCCGCCATCCGCCTCGGAGCGCTGATGGAGCTGCCGGTGATCCTTATCTTCACCCACGATTCGATCGGGGTGGGCGAGGACGGCCCCACCCACCAGCCCGTCGAGCAGATCGCGACGCTCCGGGCCATTCCCGGCCTCGTCGTCCTCCGCCCGGCCGACGCCAACGAAGTGGTCGAGGCTTGGCGGGTCATCATGCCCTTCCGCCACCGGCCGGCGGCCCTCATCCTGAGCCGCCAGAACCTGCCCACCCTCGACCGGACGAAATACGCTCCGGCCGCGGGCCTGGCCAAGGGCGCTTACGTCCTGGCCGACCCGCCGGAGGGCGCGCCGGACGTCATCCTGATCGGAACGGGGAGCGAGGTGGCGCTCTGCCTCAAGGCCTTCCAAAAGCTTGCCGAGGAGAGCATCCGGGCCCGGGTGGTCAGCATGCCGTCGTGGGAGCTGTTCGAGAAGCAGGACCCGGACTACAAGGATTCCGTCCTCCCGCCGCGCATCGCCGCCCGGGTCTCGGTCGAGCAGGGCGTGACGCTCGGCTGGGACCGCTACGTCGGCCCGGCCGGACGGGCCATCGGCATGGCGACGTTCGGCGCGTCCGCCCCCTTCCAGGACTTGCAAAAGAAATTCGGGTTCACGGTCGAGAACGTCGTCGCCGCCGCCAAGGACGTCCTGAAATCGGCCGGCCGCTGACGGGAGAAGCCCCATGAGCCCGTTCCTGGGACCGCAAAAGCTGAACCGCTCCAACCGGCCGGACGAATTCCGGCTCGGCCCCTTCCAGGACAATTTCGAGAAGCGGCTGGCCGCATGGGACGAGATCCAATTTTCGCGGCGGCTCCATGCCGGAAATCCGTCCCTCTGGGTCTCCGGACCGGCGCCGGATATCAGGGACCGCCTGGGATGGCTCGACCTCCCGGAGACCATGCGCGCCCGGCTCGACGAGTTCCGCACCTTCGGCGAGCAAATCCGAGCCGAGCGCTTTGCCCACGTCGTCCTGCTGGGCATGGGCGGCTCGAGTCTCGCTCCCGAGCTCTATCAGAAGACGTTCGGCAACGCTTCCGGCTTCCCGGAGCTGATCGTCCTCGACAGCACGCACCCGGCCGCGGTCGCCGCGGTCGAAAAAGCCGTCGATCTGTCGCGGACGCTGTTCGTGGTCTCGAGCAAGTCCGGGACCACGATCGAACCGCTGTCGTTTTTCCGCTATTTCTGGGCGCGGGTCCGAAGCGTTGAGGACCGGCCCGGCCGGCATTTCGTCGCGATTTCCGACCCCAGCACACCGCTTCAAACCCTGGCCCGGGACATGAAGTTCCGCCGCGCTTTCGCCGCTTTTCCCGACGTGGGCGGGCGCTACTCGGCCCTGACAGACTTCGGCCTCCTCCCGGCGGCCCTCATCGGCGCGGATATCCGCACTCTCCTCGCCCGGGCCCGCCTCTCCGCCGAAAACGACGGCCCGGGCGTTCCCGCCGACCGGGCGCCCGGACTCCGGCTGGGCGCGGCCCTCGGCGAGTTCGCTCTGGCCGGCCTCGACAAGCTGACGATCCGGACCTCGCCCCGGCTCCGGAGCTTCCCCGACTGGCTCGAGCAGCTGATCGCCGAGAGCACGGGCAAGGACGGAAAGGGCATCGTCCCGATCGCGGGCGAGCCGGCCGGGCCCGCCGGCCGGTACGGGCAGGACCGCGTCTTCGTCGTCCTGACGCTCGAGGGGGACGCCGACCGGGGGCTCGAAAAGGACGTCCTCGCGCTCGAGAAGGATGGCCGCCCGCTCATCCGCATCCATCTCGAGGACGCTCCGGCGCTGGGGCGGGAGATCTACCGCTGGGAAATCGCCACGGCCGCGGCTGGGTCGGTTCTCGGCGTGCATCCCTTTAACCAGCCTGACGTCGAGCTGGCCAAGGAGCTGGCCCGGAAAGCGATGGCCGAAGGGTCGGGAAACGGTTCCGACGGCGCGGCCGGCGACGGCGTTAAAGCCGGAAGCGCTGCGGCGCTGCGCCCCGCCCTGGACGCCTGGCTCGCGTCGGCCCGGCCGCGGGATTACGTCTCTCTCCAAGCCTATCTCGCGCCGAGCGGGGGGACAGGACCAGCCCTCCAGGAGATCCGCCACACCCTGCTCAAGAAGACCGGTCTGGCTACGACCCTCGGCTTCGGCCCCCGGTTCCTGCATTCCACGGGTCAGCTTCACAAGGGCGGCCCGGACGAGGCCCTGGTCCTGCAGCTCGTCGACCGGCCCGAGGACGATATTTCCGTGCCGGAAACCGCCACCACTTTCGGCGGGCTCATCCGCGCCCAGGCGACGGGAGACTTCCTCGCCTTGAAGCGGCGCGGCAGGCGCGTCCTGCGGGTCGATCTCGGCCGCGACGTCCGGGGCGGGCTCCGCAAGCTCGGCCAGGCCCTCGGGGCCTGAGCCGGTCCGGCCTCCGTTTTTTTTCGTTGAAAAAGCGCCGGTCCGATACTACAATACCCGTCCTTCTCGGATTTTCAGGGCCTTTTCCCGAATCCCGGAATCGCGAAGATGAAGAAGACCGCCCTTTTCATTTTGATCGGATGGGCCGTCCTGCCCTGCCTCGGAGGCGCGGCCGAGGTGAAGGCCGTCCGCATCGCCGAGGGGCCCAAGATCGACGGCACGCTGTCCGACCCCGCCTGGGCGTCGGCCGTCCCGTTCACCGAGTTCCGCATGTTCGAGCCGACGGCGGGCGGAACGCCGACGGAAAAGACCGAGCTCCGGGTCCTCTACGACGAGGCTAACCTCTACATCGGCCTCCGCTGTTTCGACGCCGAGCCCGGCCGGATCGCGGCCAACACGATGGCCCACGACGGCGGCGGCTCCTCGCAGAGCATGATGTATCACGGCTCGCAGCAGGGGCCGAGCGACGACCTCATCCGAGTCCTGATCGATCCCTTCCAGGACAAGCGGACCGCCTACATCTTCTATATCAATCCGCTGGGCGCCCGGAGCGAGGGCCTGGCCTTCGCCGGCAGCGCCAGCCTCAACTGGGACGGGATCTGGGAGGCGAAAAGCCGCATCCTCGACGACGGCTGGACCGCCGAGATCCGGATCCCGTTTAAGACGATCTCGTTCAATCCCGGCCTCGCCGCCTGGGGCATCAACGTCGAGCGGGTCATCGCCCGCAAGCAGGAGACCATCCGGCTCTCCGGGACGAACCGCGACAGCAATTTCAACAACCCGATGGAGGCGGCCAGCCTCGAGGGCATCGCCGGGATCAAGCAGGGCCTGGGGGTCACTTTTCGGCCCTACGGCCTGGCAGGGGTCACGAACAATCCGGCGGAGGGGGTGGCCCGCCAGGGCAAGCTCGACGGCGGGTTCGACATCTACAAGAGCTTCACTCCGAGCCTCGTCGGCGCGGTCAGCTACAACATGGACTTCGCCGAGACCGAGGTCGACGAGCGGCGCATCAACCTGACCCGCTTCCCGATCAACTTCCCCGAAAAGCGGATGTTCTTCCTCGAAGGGTCCGAGATCTTCAGCTTCAGCTCGAGCGTCAGCTTCGTGCCCTTCATCAGCCGCAAGATCGGGCTTTACGAGGGGAACCAGATCCCGGTCGTCTTCGGCTCCAAGCTGTACGGCCGCATCGGCGACACGAACGTCGCCGCCCTCGACGTCCAGACGGGGGCGTTCGAAGACATGCCGGGCCGCAACCTCCTCGCGGCGCGCGTCGTCCAGAACATCTTCGCCCAGAGCAAGGTGGGGCTCATCTTCACCAACGGTTCGCCGACCGGGGAGCGCAATTCGCTCGCCGGAGCGGACTTCAACTTCTCCTCGTCCAAGTTCCTGGGCAACAAGAACATCATGCTCGCCGCTTGGGCGGCCTACAACTGGAACGAGAAGACCGAAGGCCGCCACCACGGCTTCGGATTCCGGGCGGATTACCCCAACGACCTGTGGAACGTCCAGTCGACTTACGCCTACTATGGAGAGTCGCTCGACCCCGGCCTGGGATACATGATGCGGAAGGGCATCCAGACGGGCTATGTCCGGGTCGCCTTCCAGCCCCGTCCGGAAGGCGGCTGGCTCGACCCGCTCGTCCGCCAGTTCTACTTCCAGGCGAGTGCCGACTATTACTGGGACCTGGCCGGCAACCTCGAGACGAGCGAAATCCAGCTCTCCCCGCTTAGCTTCAAGACCGAGAGCGGGGAGCGCCTCGCCTTCGAGATTTCCCTCAAGCGCGACGTCCTGCCCTACGATTTCGAGGTGTCGCGCGGCGTCGTCCTGGCCGCCAGACCCTACGACTGGACGAGCTATTCCGTCTCGCTCAACACCGCGACCCACCGGCCGGCCGTCTTGGATCTGAGCTACAACTTCGGGCAGTTCTATTCCGGCAACCTGGACGAATGGAGCGTCGGATTGGCGTTCAAGCTCAGTGGAACGGCCAACCTCTCGTTCAACGCCGACCTCGTCCGCGGGCGGCTCCCCGAAGGCCGGTTCAGCGAAAACGTCTACCAGGTCAAGGCCGACATCTTCCTCTCCCCCGACCTGGGCTTGATGAACTACATCCAGTACGACGACATCTCCCGCCAGCTGGGCTGGAGCTCGCGGCTGCGCTGGCAGATCTCGCCCGGCAACGAGGTTTTCCTGGTCTACAACAAGAACTGGGAACGGCGCTGGGACCCCGAGAGCCGCTTCGCGCCCCTCGCCGAGCGCGGGGTCTTGAAGATCTCGTTATCGGTCCGGCCGTAAAGAACGGGCTCGGGCGCGGCTCCCGCCCCAGTCGCTCTCGCGGCTCACCCACCCAAATAACATAATGGTCGGGGGCTTCCGGGCGGGGGGCTCCGAAAGTACGCCGATTTTCCCCGGCGAGGAAAATCGGCTCGTTCCCTCGGCTTGCTCCCGCGATCCGCCTTCGACGGATCGCGGTCCATGCCCGCTGCACCTCGGTATGCCTTTCTCCGCCCCACCGCCCTCGCGCCCCCATTATATCTTATGAATCGCCGCAGGTTCTTTGTGGGGATTGAATAGGCGCAGGAGTTGGCGCGGCGCGAGCCCCGGTCGCTCGAAGCGGCGGGGACCCGCGGTTTGCGGGTGAGCCGCGAGAGCGACTGGGGCGGGAGCCGCGTCGAACCGCCCCTCCGAGCCCCCCGAGGGAACGAGCCGGGGAATTTTTATTGAACTTTATACCGGAATCCTAAGGCGGCCAGGACTTTCCCCAACCCTTCGTGCACGCGCGGCAGGCGGACCGTGACGTTGGAGAATTCGCGGCGGACGCGATACCCCGCCCGCAGCCCCCGGAAATAATCCGGCCGCTCCTCCGCGGGAAGCGCGGCGGCTCGCCGCAGCAGGCCGTCGTCCACCCGGATGTCGTAGCAGGCCGTCACGACGGTCCGAAGGATGTCCTCGGGCAGAAGGGGGTCGGGCTCCACCCGGATGTCCGTGATCTCGGGAGGCGGGATTTCCTTGAACGGGTCCCACGGCGCGGTCAACCCGAAATGGCGGCAAAAAGCCTTGCGGACCAACCGGACGGCGTTGAGTTTCCCCTCCATCGAATAGCCGGCGACGTGGGCCGTGCCCAGCGCCGTCCGCGACAGGAGCTCGAGATCGACGTCGGGCTCGTTTTCCCAGACATCGAGAATCGCGGCCGCCAGATGCCCCCCGGCCAGGGCCCGCTTTAAAGCACCTGTGGGAACGACGGCGCCCCGCGAGGCGTTGACGAGCACCGCGCCCGGCTTCATCCGGGCGAGGCGCCCGGCGTCGAACAGCTGATAAGTCGCGTCCTCGCCCGACCGCGTCAGGGGGACGTGAAGAGTGACGATATCGGCGGCCATCAGGTCGTCGAGCGGAAGGAAGCCTGCCGGGCCTTCCTCCCGAGCCCGGGGCGGGTCGTTCAGGAGGACGGACATGCCGAGGCCGGCCGCCGTCGCCGCGACTTTGCGGCCGACGCTGCCCACGCCGACGACGCCCAGCGTCTTTCCCCGGAGGAGGAACGACTTCTCCCTGGCCAAGTGGAGGAGGGCGGCGAATATGTATTCCTTCACCGAGTCGGAGTTGCATCCGGGCGCGTTGGCGAACGCGATCCCGCGGTCGGCGAGCTCGTCGAGGTCGACGTGGTCGGTGCCGATCGAGGCCGAGCCGACGAACGCGACCGGACTGCCGTCGAGGAGCGCGGCCGTGACCTTCGTCTCGGAGCGGACGATGAGCGCCTCGGCCCGGCGGACAGCCTCGCGGGTGATCGACGTGGTCGGCAGAGCCGCGACTTCGCCAAACGGGGCGAACGCCTTCTCGACAAGCGGGATGTTCCGGTCGGCGACGATTCTCAGGGGCTTTCTCGGTGTCGACATCGGTGCAGGAAAATATACATCATCGCTCGGGGCCGCGTCCACATGTCATTGCGAGTCATCGCGCTTTTGCGCGATGGCGAAGCAATCCCCCTTCGCCGAAGGGGATTGCCGCGTCGCCCCGCGAGAGCGGGGCTCCTCGCAATGACCCGCGGTTACACGAACGCCGCGAGGACCCGGTTGGAGACGAGGAGCTTGTCTTCCGGAATGCGGAGGATGTCCTGTTCGATAATGATCAAGCCGTCCCGTTCGAACGCGGCGATTTCCGGGGCGAACCAAGCCCGGAGATCGACGCCAAACCGCGCCCGGAAATCGGCGAGATCGATTCCCCCGACGAGACGGAGACCCGAGACGAGGGCCTCGCGGAAATTCCGCGCTGGATCGAGGGCCACCCCTTCGGCCCGCGGGCCGGTCCCGTCCCTCAAGGCCGCCACCCAGCGGCCGACGTCTTCGATGTTCGACCAGCGCTCCGGGCCGACATGCGAGGCGGCCGAAGGCCCCAGGCCCAGGAACGGTTCGTAGCGCCAGTATTTCAGATTGTGAAGACAGGCATGCCCGGGCCGGGCGAAATTCGATATTTCGTATCGCTCGAACCCCAGCCTCCGAAGGCCCGCGGCGGCGAGCTCGAAGGCGTCGGCCGCCCGGTCCTCGTCGACGGGATTATTCTTCAGCACGGTTTCAAACGGCAATCCCTCGACGTTTTCGAGGAGATAGAGCGAGACGTGGTCGGGCGAGGTCCGCTCCACGGCTTCGAGCGTCCGCTCGAGAGAGGCAGGCGTCTCGCCCGGAACGCCGACCATGAGGTCGAGGCCGACCGAGCGGAATCCCGCCGCCCGGGCGCGCCTGAGGAACGATTCCGCCGCGGCGGCCGCATATTCGCGGCCGAGAATTTCGAGCGTCCGGTCATCGAAAGCCTGGACGCCGACGCTCAGTCGGGTGACGCCCGCCTGCGACCATCCGGCCAGCGTCTCGGGACCGGTCTCCGAAGCGGGATTCGCTTCGAGGGTGAATTCCCGGACGGACAGCCGGAAATGCCGGCCGAGAAGCTCAAGGAGTTCGGAAATATCCGCGGGGCCGAGGAGCGAGGGAGTTCCGCCGCCGACGTAAAGCGTGTCGAATTCCAATCCCAGTCCGGACCGGAGGGCGGCCTCGCGATCCAATCCTTCCCGCCAAGCGGCGAAGCCTCCATCCGGGAGCGGCACGCTGGCGAAGTGGCAATAAGGGCATTTCCGCCGGCAGAAGGGGAAATGGACATAGAGCCCGGCTTTTTCAGGCGGCGGGCTCATCTCCCCTCTCGCGTTCCCGTTCACGCTCCGGCGGCCGGCGTCGAAGGGGCCTCCCTTGGCTGCGGCTTGCCGGCCTTTCTCTTCCAATAGACATAGGCCGGGATGCCGAGGAGGATGATGATCAGCCCGATGACCGTGTTGCCGAACTTCGCGATGAGCGAGTTCACGGAAATGTAGAGCGCGGCGAGGATGAACAGGACGGGCGTCACGGGATACCCCCACGTCTTGTAAGGCCGGGGCAGATCGGGCCGCTTTTTCCGGAGGATCATCACCGCCCCGACGGTCAACCCGAAAAAGATCCACAGGCCGAAGACAACGTAGGTGAAGAGCTGCTCGAACGTGCCCGAGGCGCAGAGGAGCGCGGCCCACAAGCTGACGGCCAGGAGCGAAAAATGGGGGGTGAGGAAGCGGGGGTGGAGCTTGGCCACGCTTTTGAAGAAGACGCCGTCGCGGGCCATGGCGTAATAGACCCGCGGGCCGGTCAGGAGATGGCCGTTGCACGCCCCTGCGATCGAAAATAGGATGGCCAAGGCGATGAACGTCCCGCCGGCCGGCCCGACGGCGAAGGCCATGACGTCGCTCGCGATCCGGCTGGACTTGGCGACCTCCTGGACGGGAAACGCATAGAGGTAGGCCAGGTTCGCCCCGAGGTAAAGGAGGATGACGAGCAGCGTCCCGACGAAGATGCCGAAGGGGAGGTTCTTCTCCGGGTTCTTGATCTCGCCGGCGCTGAACGTCGAGACTTCCCAGCCCTTGAACGCCCAGAGGACCGCGACGAGGGCGACCCCGAACGGCCCGAGCATCCCTCCCGCGGGCGCGTCCGGCGCCGGCGTGACGAAGTGCGAAACGCTCCCCTTGGCGAAAGCGAATACCCCGCCGATCAGGACAACGAGGGCGGCGAACTTGATGACCGTGAACAGGTTCTGGACGAGGGCCCCCCATTTCACCCCAAGGAAATTGACAAGGGCCAGGGCGAAGATGAGGGCGATCGCCACGAGCTTCGTCGCGACCGGCGAGAGGGCCACGAAATGGGGCAGGTATTTGGAGGAGAAGGCGACGGCCAGGGTGGCCATGCTGCCGGCATCGATGATCAGGAAGAGCGTCCAGCCGAAGAGGAACGCGACGAGCGGCCCATAGGCTTCGCGGAGATAGACGTACATCCCGCCCGCCTGGGGATACGCGGCGCCGAGCTCGGACAGGGACAGCGCCCCGAAAAAGCTCAGCACCCCGCCCACCACCCAGACCGCGAGCATGAGGACCGGCGATCCGAGGTCGGCAGCCATGGCGGACGGCACGATGAAGATGCCCGACCCGATCATGGTCCCGACGACGATGCCGACGATGCTGAGCGGGCCGAGGACCCGGGGAAGGGCCCGGTCCGGCGGGGACATGTGACTCACGCGCGCCTCCTTGTCCGTGTTCGCGCTCCGCTTATAGCAGAGGGTCCGGGCATTGTCAAACCTCGAGGAGATTGCTTCGCCACGCCGCAGGAGCGGCGTGACTCGCAATGACAGACTGCAACCTTTTTCTGGAAACCGACGTTGGAATCGGTGTAGAATGATGGGGTAAAGGAGTACGACGATGTCACGGACCAGAATGATCCTCCGACAGCTCTTGGGAGTTGCCCTGACCCTGTTGCTCATCGCGGGCTTCGCCAGCGCCCAGCGGCGCGACCGCGGACCCGGTACCCAGGACTATTACCGCTTCTCCCTCTCGATGGCCGGCGGCTACGGCTTCTCGGAAGCCCACCGCGGGCTCCTCGATCTCCAGGCGGAGCTCCAATACGGACTCACCCCCAGGCTGCGCCTCGGCCTGGGCTTCGGATACATGAACGACCACGGCCGGCAGGGCGGCGACATGGACCGGCGCGATCAGCGCGGCGGCATGCAGACCGGCTTCATGGGCTGGAACAGCGACGTCGTCGGACCGCAAAACGGCGGTTTGAACGCCCGCATCCTGCCGTTGAGCCTCAACCTCTATTACGGACTGCCGATCGGCCGCAAATGGAGCGTCTTCATGAGCGGCGGGGGCAGCTATTACTTCGGATCGTTCGCCGGGCCGGCCGACGACCAGCACAAGCGCGCCTGGGGCGGCCAGGCCGGGCTCGGCGTCGAGTACCGCATCGCCCAGAGCATCCAGCTCGTGGCCGAGGCGGCCTATCGCTTCGTCGAATTCCACGGCGTCCTCGTCCAGAACATCCAACCTGATAATCCCTGGCAGAGGCTCATACCCCTCGTGGATTCGATCGCGAGAAGCGAAAACGCGGCCGTTTCCCGCGTGGCCGATTTCCTCCGGGGCGGGCTCGTCCAGCTCGCGCCGAAGCCGACCCGGTCCACGGACCTGAACCTCAACGGCCTCAGCCTGCGCATGGGCGTCAAATTCGGGATTTAAACAGAACCGTTCCCCTTTCCGGACTCCTGTCCGGTCCCGCCACCGCTTATGGGGAGGGGATCGCTATCCTGGGCCGCGAGCTCGCGAAGCTCAAGGTCCGCGATAGGGCCTTCATCGGCCTCAAAGTCCTCATCATCTTCGGCGGCCTCCTTCTCGTTTCCCTGAATTTTCCGGCCCGGATCGCCCAGGCCGCGGTCTTTCTCGTCCTCTCCGGAGCGGCGTTCCTCGCGGCGTTCGCCGGCCACGAGAAGCTGCTCTCGCGCATCCGTTTCCGGCGCCTCCTCCGCGTGCTCCGCGAGGAGGAGCTCCGCTCACTCGGGGGGGAATTTCCCGGGGAGGCCGCGGCCGGCGCGGAGTTCATCGACCCCTCCCATCCCTACTCCTCCGACCTGGATATCTTCGGCCCGCGCTCCCTCTTTCACTTCGTCAACCGGACGACCACCCGACCGGGGCGGGACGCCCTGGCCGCGCTGATGAAAACGCCGCCCGAGGGGCGGCCGATCGCCGAACTTCAAACGGCCGTCCGGGATCTCGCCCCGCGGCTCGCTTACCGGATGCGCATCCGCGCTTTCGGCGAGGCCGCCGGAGCGACGGACCGGCCCGCGCTCTTCGACGGGCCGGCGGCCGCTTTCCCCGAGCGGCGCCGGAAGGCGATCGCCGTCCTGCTCTTCATCCTTCCGCCGGTCACACTCGCCGGGCTCGCGTTGGCGATCGCGGGCTTCCCCTGGGTCGCGTTCGCCGGACCGTTCCTTGCCCAGGCCGCCGTGAATCGCCTGACCGGGCCGGCGGCGGCCGCTCTCTATCGGTCTGCGGCCCGCGACGCCCGCATCCTTCGGGCCTACGCCGGCATCATTTCCGCAGCCGAGGCCGAGCGGTTCGCCGCGCCGGCCCTGGTCTCGTACCAACGGCTGCTCGGCGCAGGAGGCATGACCGCCTCCGCGGCCATCCGCCGGCTCTCGAACCTTCTCGAATGGCTGGAGCTGCGGTCCAACCGGCCGCTTCATTTCTTGGCCAACAACATTCTCCTGTGGGACGTCTTCTTCGTCCGGCGGATCGAAGCCTGGCGCAAAAAGGCGGAACCTCACATCGGGGGCTGGCTCGAGGCGGTCGGCGGGATCGAGGCCCTCGCGAGCTTGGCTAACCTGGCCTTCAACAACCCCGATTGGATCTTTCCCCGCGTCGCGGACAACCCGGTCGACTCGGTCGTCAAGGACGACCTGGTCGTCGCAGATGTCGCGGACGCCGGCTTCCGGTTCAAGGCCACGGCGCTCGGCCATCCCCTGATTCCGGCCGCCGAGAGAGTGGCCAACGATTTCGAGATGGAGAGCGGCGGGGCCATCGCGGTCATCACCGGGCCCAACATGGCCGGGAAGAGCACGTTCCTCCGGACGGTCGGCGTCAATGCGGTCCTGGCCTTCGCCGGCGGGCCGGTCTGCGCCGCCGCCCTGGACATAGCGCCGTTTCGCCTCGCCGCCGGCATGAAATCGACCGATTCCCTGGACCGGCGCATGTCGCTGTTCTACGCCGAGCTCGAACGGCTGAAAATGATCCTGGACGCGATCCGGGACCATCCCGGGACGTTCTTCATCATCGATGAGATGCTGAAGGGAACGAACGAAATGGACCGGCACAAGGGGGCGATGGCCCTGATGCGGCAGCTCATCCGGCGGCGCGCCACGGGGATCGTGGCCACTCACGACCTGGAACTCACGGGACTCGCGGCCGAGAGCCCCGCGGTGAGTAACTATCACTTCGACGGCAACGTCGTCGGCGACAAGCTGGTCTTCGATTTCAAGCTGCGGCCCGGGATCTGCGAGAGCTTCAACGCCCTCCTGCTGATGAAGAGGATCGGCATCGAAGTCTGAGAGAGTTGGGCTCCCCCGCGGCTTGCCAGCGCCCCCCTGTTCTTTCTATAATCCCGGTGGGCATTCATAACAAGGAGACATCATGACTCATTCCGGCACCGGTTCGTTCGGCTACACGGGCCTCTGGGCCAGGATCGACCTCACGGCGCGCAAAGTCCGCATCGAGCCCGCCGACCCCGCCGCTTACCAGGATTACGTCGGGGGACGCGGCGTCCAAGCCCGTCTCATTCACGAGCACCTGCGGTCGATCGGACCCCTGAAGGACCCGCTCTCGCCCGGCAACCGGATCGTCGTCGGCAGCGCCGCCCTGAACGACACGGCCGTCCCGACCGCCGGCCGCGGCTCGTGCTCCTTCATCAGCCCCATGACCGTTTCGTCCGGGCCCGCTCCCTGGGTCCCCGGCCACAGGCCGGTCTCCGGAATGATCACCCATTCGAGCGCCGGCGGCCTGTTCCCCAACATGCTGAAGCGGGCGGGCATCGACCACCTCATCATCGACGGCCGGGCCGATAAGCCGGTGCGCATCCTCGTCACGGAGGGAAAAGTCGAGATCCTCGACGCCGAGGACGAGCTCTTCGAGACCGTGGAGGGCCGGAAGGTCGTCCGGACGGCCTCGGCCATCACCGATATTCTCACCCAAAAATATCCCGGCTCTTCCACCATGTGCCTGGGCCCAGCGGGCTGGAACCAGGTCGCCTACGCCTGCCTGACGGGCGACCGCCACCGGAACTTCGGTCGCGGCGGCGCGGGCGCGGTCTTCGGCTCCAAGAACCTCGTCGCCGTCACGGCCTACGGCCGGGCAGCGACCACCTATTTCAACGCCGAGGAATTCACCCGGCTGGCCAGGGAGATCGACACTCAGGTCAAAACGCACGTCGCCGATCCGAAATGGACGGCCTCGTTCCGGCCCACGACCGGCACGACCTGGTGGCTCGACCGCGCTTTCAACGGCAAGTACCTGGGAAAGCAGGGCGGCTATCTTCCCTGGCACAATTTCGACGAGGGCTGGTTTCCGCCCGAGGACCAGGCCAAGGTGGGGACGGACGCGTTCCTCGCGATTTCGGGACGGCACCACGTCTGCAACCGCTGCCGGCACGTCATGTGCACCCGCTCGGCCAAGGTCGAAGCCGGCCCCTACGCCGGCGACGGCGTCCGGCCCGAGTTCGAGACCGTGGCCCTCTGGATCAACTGCTGCATCCTCGACCGCGACGCCCTGTTCCACATGAATTTTCTCTGCAACGAGTACGGGATCGACACCATGACCCTCGGGAGTGTCATGGCCGGGGCCATGGACCTCACCGAGAAGGGGTTCATGAAAAAATTTCCGGGCGCGCCCTCCTTCGGCAGCGCGCCGGACATGATCCGGACGCTCAAGGACATCGCCTATGGAACGGGCGACGTCGGCAAGCTCCTCGCCCAACCCTCCGATGGCGTGATCGTGGAGGTCGGCGCGGCGAACTCCGGCGCCTCGCTCCAGGACATCGCCCGCTGCATCACCACAGCCTACGGCGGGCTCGGCTACGCCGGCATCGAGCCCAAGGCCTTCCCCGGCATGTTCGCCGCCTACGGGACATCGAACCGCGGCCGCGGCGACCACACCTACGCCTGGACCATCCAGGCCGAGGAGGGCGGCCTCGAGGGCGCCGGGAACCTGGCCGCCTATGTCGCCGGCGGGCAGGTCGGAAAAGCGCTCGTCGATTCCATGGGCCTCTGCGACTTCTTCACCGAGGACCATACCTCGGAGACGTTCCTGGCGCTGTACCATGCCCTGACCGGGCTCGAATACACGACCGCCTCGATGACCGCCTGCGGCCGGCGCATCTACGCCCTCGAACGCCACATCAACAACGGCCAGGGCCGGACGCGGGCCTACGACGCCTACGTCCCGCCCAAGCTCACCGTCCCGATGACGAGCGGGGCGCACAAAGGCCGGGCCGTCGACGAAAAATACTACGGCGAGATCCTGGACGCCTACTACGAGCACCAGGGCTGGACGAAGGACGGCGTCGTGCCGCCCGAAAAGCTGAAAGAACTCGGCGTTTCGTGATGCCGGTCCGGCGGCGGCCGGTGGGGCGCTAATCCAAGCTCTTGTACGTGAATTCCCCGATCTTGACCGACCCCGGACCCCTGACGTAGACGCCGAGTTTCAGGCTCGCGAACGAGCCCAGGACGTTGTGGTGATAGCCGGAGACCTCCGTGGAATTCGGGAGGGGTTTCCACGACTTGCCGTTGTCGCTGTAGAACATCTGGAGATCGAACTCCGCCATCTTCAACTTCAGGTACTTGACGGACGGACTCTTGATCCGGGCGCCGAAGGCCGCGCCCTTGGCCAGCCCCTCCACGTTGCCCTTTCTCAAGCCGATACCGGCGAACATCTTGGCGTTGTAATACGCGACGAGGCCGGTCTCGACGTCCCCTTCGGTCTCGAGCCGGACCGAAGCCTCGTAGGAATGGTCCCCGACCGGGACGAGGAGGGCCCGGACATCGACCGCGTTGCCCTGGAGGACCAGGCGGCCGTCCTTAAGGGCATGGTTTTCGAAGGCGCCCGGCCCCGAGAACTGCCATTGAAGCTTGAGGGACGCGCCCGCGAAGCCGTCCGATTCGACGGCGGTGTTCCGGAGCCGATAGAGGGGGCCTTCGGCCTTGGAATCGCGGACGGTCTTGAACCAGCCGGCCTTCGTCCACTCGATGGGCTCGATCAGGGTGTTGCGGCCGAGGGGGAAATAGCCGTTTTCATAGGCGTGGTAGACGATGTACCATCGGCCGTCGGCGTCGTCGAAGATCGTGCCGTGCCCCTTGGACCAGTACTTCTCGGCGCGGGACCAGGTTTTGACGACCGGATTGAGGGGGCTGTTCTTGTAGGGCCCGAGCGGACTCTTGGACCGGGCCGAGACGACCATGTGGCTCGTCGAGGGACCGGACGTCCCACCCTGGGCCGTCGTCAGGAAGTAATAGCCTTTGGCGAACGTCAGTTTGGGCGATTCCGGGTAAAACCCCTCGACGACCCAGTCTTCGGGGTATTTCCAGCCTTCATAATAGACCCTGGGCGCTCCCACGACCGACAGCCCGTCGGGGGCGAGCTTGACGGCCCGGCCGCCGGCGACGAAGAGATATCGTTTTCCGTCGGATGTCGCGATATGTCCGGGATCGATTCCCGCGAGTTTGAGGTCCACGGGCTCGCTCCACGGCCCTTCGGGCCGGTCGGCGGTCACCACCCAGTTCGTCCGGGCGGCGGGGAAATAGATGTAGAACTTGTTCTTGAAATACACGAGGTCGGGCGCCAAGACATCTCCCACCGGCTTGCGCAGGGCGAAGCCGATCCTCTGCCAGGAGACGAGGTCGGTCGAATGCCAGATCAGGAGGCCGGGCAGCGTGCGGTTCGAGGAATGGGTCATATAGAAATCCCGGCCGACGCGGACGACGGTCGGATCGGGAAAATCGCCGGCCAGCACCACCCGGATTTCGCCCTTCGCCGGGGCCGCGGGCGGCGGCGTCTGCGAGGCGGGCGCAGCCGCGGCCGCGAGCAGGACCCCCAGGAAAATTCCGATCCCGATTCTTTTCATCGTTCTCTCTCCGATTCCGAATTTCTCAAAAACGCAGGGACATGCAGGTCAGGCCGCCGTCCAAAATCGGGGCCGGGCCTGCGGACGATCGCCCGTGTGAACATCGCCGTGAATTGTATGCGACCGCGGCCCGGGATGCAACCCGGCATCGGCGACAGCCCGCGGGCGGGCCCATCCCTCCTCATTTGAATTCCCCGCGCCTTTTCGATAGGATACGAAGGATGAAGCCGGCGGCTGGGACGCCGCCCGTGAGGGCGATCGCGTCCCCTGACGCCCTCACGAAAGGAGCACGACCATGTCCCTCATTCAGGAAAAGGTGAAACAGGCCGTTGGCCTGCTCGCCGAATTCGACATCGACCTCTGGCTGACCTTCACCCGCGAGAGCGCCATCAACGGCGATCCGACGCTCGTCTTCCTCGCCCCCGGCCCCGTGACGTGGCACTCGGCCTTCCTCGTCGGCCGCGACGGACGGACGCGGGCCATCGTCGGGCTCTACGACCAGAAGACGATCGAGGACGCGGCCGCTTATGACGGCGTTACGGGCTACGTCAAGAGCTTCAAGGAGCCGCTTCAGGAATACGTGAAGGCGGTTGCCCCGGCGAAGATCGGGATCAATTTTTCGGAGGGCAGCGAGATCTGCGACGGGCTGACTCACGGGCTGTATCTCACCCTCCTCGCGACGCTGACCGAAATCGGGATGGAGGGCCGCCTCGTCTCCGCGGAGAAGGTCGTCTCGGCCCTCCGCGAACGAAAGACGGCCGCCGAAATCGCGGACATCAAGGCCGCCGTCAAACGGACGGAGGCGATTTTCCGGAAAGTCGCGAAGTTCATCGTCCCGGGCAGGACCGAGGCCGAGATCGCCGCCTTCATGTCGGCCGAGGTCAAACGGCGCAAGCTCGCGCCGGCCTGGGACCCGGCCACCTGCCCGGCCGTCTTCAGCGGGCCGGAGACGGCCGGCGCCCACTACGCCCCGACCGCCCGGCGGATCGAGCGCGGCCACGTCCTCAACATGGACTTCGGGGTCAAGGTGAACGGCTACTGCTCCGACCTGCAGCGGACGTTCTATGTCCTGGGCGAAGGCGAGACCGACGCGCCGGACGAGGTGAAGCGCGGGTTCGCGACCATCGTCGAGGCGGTGGAGGCGGCCCGGCGGGCGATGAAGCCCGGCGTCCAGGGCGTCGCCGTCGACGCGATCGCCCGGAAGATCATCACGGACGCCGGCTACGCGGAGTTCCCTCACGCCCTCGGCCATCAAGTCGGCCGCTTCCCCCACGACGGCACGGCCCTCCTCGGCCCGGCCTGGGAGAAATACACCCAGAAACCGTATCAGGCGCTCGAGGAGGGCATGGTGTTCACCATCGAACCGCGCCTGACCGTGCCCGGCCGCGGCGTGGTGACGATCGAGGACATGGTCCTAGTCACCAAGCGGGGCGCGGCCTGGCTGTCCAAGCCGCAGAAGGACCTGATCCTGATCCAATAGCGGCTATTTCTTCTTCTTGTATATTCCGAACATCGCCCTGAATCAATCCGGGGTTTTCGTCATCGAACGGACGTCAGCGGGGGCGACGCCCTTTCCGGGCGCGAGCTGGACGATGGCCCAGATCTTGAGCGGCTCGGCGAGGCCCATCATGCCGCCCCGGCCGCCCATCCCGCCCGCGCCGCCCCTTCCGCCGCGGCCGCCCATCCCACCGCCGCGGCCGCCCCCGCCTCCGGGCATGCCGCCCCGATTATTGCTGGGGATCGACGAGGAGTCGAACTTCGGCGTCTCGAAGCCGATGCCGACCGTCCGGCCCGGCGGTGTCCCCACCGCGACGGGATGCGCAGCGTCCGCCGCCAGCGGGATTTTCATCTCGTAGACGAGCAGCCCCGTCGAAGGCGTCATCTTGACCTCGAAGCCTTTCAAGTCCGCGACCTTGAAGCGCTGGGGAGGCTCCTTTTCCGAGCGGACGATTTCGAGCTCGGCCAGCGCGCCCTCGGGGAGCGCGGGCAGCGTCGGCCCCTCCCCCTCGGCGCCCATCCGCATCGGCGGCCGCTCGCCGGGCGGAAGGCCGAGCGGATACCGGATCCCGAGCACCTTCTCCTTGCCGCCCTTCGGGTCGAACCAAACCGTCAGGCCTTGGGACAGGACCTGGTACCTCTGGAAGGCTTCCTCGACGAGAACGGCGATGTAAAGGAACTGGCCGTCGTTCACGAAGCCGATCATCATCCGCTCTCCCGGCACGACGAACAGCTCGCCCTGCCAATCGTCGGTCCGGCCGTCGATCGTGATCGGCTGGGTCAGGGGACGGCTCTCGGTCGTGTACATATTGAAGGACGCGCAGCCGGCCAGGGTCAGAATCCCCGCGGCCAGGACGCCGATGAGCGCCGGCCTTTTCAGGAACCTAAGACGGCGGGATTTTATCTTTGGCTTCGACATGGGACCTCCTTCGCCTCTCTATTAGACCACAAATCGTCCAAAACCGTGGTTCTTCAAAGGGAAGGAGGTCTAATTTTTAGACATTTTTTCCAAAATAGGCAACCTCGGGCGGCCTGAATCCGTATATTCTATGGAGGAGATTGGAAAAAATGAAAGCAAGCGAAGAGAAATAGAGATGAGACGAACCGCCGCTCTGCTGGTTCTTTTGGCCCTGCCGCTCGGACTGGCGGCGACGGACAAAAAAGACAAACAAGTCCCTCAGGGAAAAAAGCCTTTCGAACAGAAAGTGGTCCGGGCCGTCCGGGCGGCGGAACCGATCACGATCGACGGCATCCTGAACGAAGTCGCCTGGCAAGGACCTCCGATCCAGGGATTCACCCAGAACGACCCCAAGGACGGGGAGCCGGCGACCGAACGGACCGACGTCTGGGTGGCCTACGACGACAAGGCGCTCTACGTGGCCGCGTTCTGCCACGACTCCGACCCCAAAAAAATTCTCAGCCAGATGGGGCGGCGCGATTCACAGATCGATTCCGACTGGTTCTATTTCTCGGTGGATCCCTACTACGACAAGCGGACCGGCTTTCTCTTCGGGGTTAATCCGGCCGGATCGATCTTCGACATGGCCCTGTCGAACGACGTCGACCAAGACCCGTCCTGGGACGGCGTCTGGGAGTCGAAGGCGGCCGTCAACGGCGAAGGCTGGGTCGTGGAGATGAAGATCCCGTTCAATCAGATCCGGTTCGAGAAGAAGGACGAATATGTCTGGGGCGTGAACTTCAGCCGGGTGATCAAGAGGAAGAACGAGCGGGCCACGTTTTCCTGGGTTCCGAAGGACGAGCCGGCCTTCGTCTCGAAGTTCGCCCGGCTCGAGGGCGTCCGCGGCATCAGCCCCGGCCGGCATTTCGAAATCCTGCCCTATACGGTCGGCCAGGCCCAATTCCGGCCGGCCGAGCAGGGCAACCCCTTCGAGCGCGGCCACCGGTACCTCGGCAACCTGGGCTTCGACCTCAAGGCGGGCCTCCTCAGCAACCTGACTCTTGACGCCACGGTGAATCCCGATTTCGGCCAGGTCGAAGTGGACCCGGCCGTCGTCAACCTCTCCGCCTACGAGACGTATTATGAAGAGAAGCGCCCCTTCTTCATCGAGGGCGCGTCCCTATTCAACGGGTTCGGCCGGGGCGGCGTCTACTTGAACGCCAACATCAACTGGTCCGCCCCCAGCTTCTTCTACAGTCGCCGCATCGGACGGGCGCCGCAGGGCTACGTCACCGAGGACGGCTACGTGAACTTCCCCGACCGGTCGAAGATCCTCGGCGCGGCGAAGCTCACCGGCAAGTTCGGCGACTGGAACGTCGGGTTCGTCAACGCCCTGACCGCCCGCGAATACGCGGAGATCGACCAGTTCGGATCGCGCCTCCAGCAGGAGGTCGAGCCGTTCACCTACTACGGCGCCCTCCGCGCCCAAAAGGACATCAACCAGGGCCAGCGCGGCTTCGGGATCATGGCCACGGGCGTCGCGCGCGACCTCCGGACCGAGGCGCTCGCCGGCATCCTGAACAAGAACGCCTTCTCCCTGGCCGCCGACGGCTGGACCTTCTTCGACAAGGACCGGACTTGGGTCCTGGGCGGCTGGGCCGGCGGCACGCGCCTCGAGGGCACGCCGGACGACATCTTCCGCCTCCAGAATTCGTCCATGCATTACTTCCAGCGGCCGGACGCGGCCCACGTGTCCCTGAACCCGGCCGCCACATCGCTCTCGGGCTGGGGCGGGCGGCTGTCGTTCGGCAAGCAGACCGGCAACTTCCTGTTCCTCACCGAGGTGGGGGCCCTCTCGCCGGGGTTCGACCCCAACGACGCCGGATTCCAGCAGGGGAGTTCGGACATCATCAACATCTCGATTCTGCCCGCCTATCAATGGACGAAACCGGGCAAGGTCTTCCAGCAATTTCTGCTCTTCACGGGCTTCGCCCGGAACTACGATTTCGGGGGAAACAAATTCTACGAGGGCTGGCTCCTCTCCGCCCAGGGCGTCTTCCCAAACTTCTGGAACTTCAACGCGATGTTCGCCTATAATCCGGAGACGATGAGCAACACCCTGACCCGGGGCGGGCCGCGCGCGCTCACGCCTTGGGGCTACCAAGTGGATTTCCAGCTGGCCACCGACAGCCGGAGGCCGATCGTCCTCGAGAGCCAGATGACGACCTACCAGCAGCCCGGCGCCAGCCACTCCTTCACCGGCCAGGTTATCCTCCGCTGGAAGCCGCGGAGCAATTTCAGCCTGTCCGTCGGCCCCGGCTACACGCTGGAGGGCAATGAGATCCAGTGGGTGACGCGGGTCCAGGATGCGGCCATGACGTCGACCTACGGCACGCGCTACATCTTCGGCCGGATCGACCAGAAGGTGCTTTCGGCCGAAATCCGGCTGAACTGGACCTTCACCCCCAAGCTGACCCTGCAGGCCTACCTCCAGCCGTTCGTGGCCGTGGGCCGCTACGACAGGTTCAAGGAGCTCGCCCGGCCCCGGGCTTACGCCTACAACATTTACGGCGAGGGCGGATCAACGATCCAATTCGCGGACGGCCGCACCAGCGTAGACCCGGACGGGGACGGTCCCGCGCCGGCCTTCGCCTTCGGCAACCCGGACTTCAACATGAAGTCGCTCCGCGGCACGATCGTCCTCCGTTGGGAATACCATCCCGGGTCGCTCCTTTACTTCGTCTGGACCCAGAACCGGGCCGACTATGCTCATCCGGGAGATCAGCAGCTGCGGCGGGACCTCGCCGATCTGCTGACCGCGCCGGGAGACAACATCTTCCTGCTCAAAGTGTCGTATCGCTGGAATATGTGAGGAAGGGGGGCGATGAATCTTCCACTTCTGATTATCGTGGCTTTCGTCCTGGGATTCGTGGCCGCCATTCCCATCGGCGGATCGCAAATCGAAGTTGCCAAGCGCGCCTTGAACGGCCATCTGCGAGCCGCCCTCCTGGTCGCAGCGGGCTCGGTCAGTTCCGACATGATCGTCGGTTTCGTGTCATTTTTCGGGATCGCCCCTTTTCTGTCCCGGCCCTCCGTCACCGTCTGGTTTTTTATGGGGGGAGGCCTCCTGTTGTTGGCCCTGGCCATCCTCACGTTCAAGGAAAGCGCCAAGCCCCAGCATCTGGATTTCAACCATGCCCTGCTCCGCCGAGGCCGTTTGTCGTACGTCACCGGATTCAGCCTGGCCTTTACAAGTCCGCCGATGATCTTCGTCTGGCTGGTCGGGAAAGGGATCGCGGAAAAGCTCGGCGTGGTCCGGACATTCGATTCGAAGGCCTCGGTGATCTTCGTTTTGGCGGGGAGTCTGGGATTGGTAAGCTATCTGATGGGCTTGGCCCTATTTTTGAATCGAGTGAAACATTTTTTCCCCGTCCGAGTGCTTCGGCGGATTTATTTTTGGCTGGGGCTGGGCCTCGTTGGCCTCTCCCTGATTTTCGTATTCGAATCCTTGAAAATCTGGTTCCAGTGGGGAAAGCCCTAGTATCCCATCAGGCCGCAGCATCTCGCGCAGATGGGAATCAGACCGCCGTGCTTTTTTAGCAATCCCCTGAATTTCCGGTAGCCTTCATCATTGTAGATTTCAAGGATGCTTTTCTGGGCAATGTTGCCCACCACATAATCGGAATAATCCCGGCAAGGCACGACATCCCCGTTGGGCATGATTTCGGTCATGGACCAGGGAGCGATGCATCTCTTGTAGTTGAACGTCTGACGCGGTTCCCGGTAATATTGTTCAACTTCGTGTTCTTCCAGATTCGGCAGCCACATGATTGGGAAACTGAACTTTTTGCTGCGTATTCTCTTAACGGCAGAGGAGATCGAGGCGATATTTTCCTCGCTGAAACTGTTCACGTAGCCTTTCCACGTAAACGGCGTGCAGCCCAGTTCTTTTTCCATGATTTCCGTATGTTTTTTCCCGATTTCTTCGGTGGTGAACCATGACGGGTAAATGACCATCATGTCGATTCCCATCTCCTCGCCGACTTCCGTGATCTTGTCAAAATAGCCGCTGTTTTCCTTGCAGATGGTTGAAAAGAAAACGATTTTGGGATATTTATTTTTCTTTTTCTTTTTAAACTCCTGGACCTGACGAAGCCCGCTCATCAGCTTGTCAAAAGTCCCTTTGACTCCTCTTACGGCGTCATGGATGTCTCTTGGCCCATCCACCGACACCATCAATCCCTCGATTCCGAGATCAACCAGCTTTTCAGCGTTCTCCTCGAGCTTCACGCCGTTGGTCACGAGTTCAAGGACGAGTTTGTTCTTCTTGATGTATTCCATCAATTCCATGAGCGGGGGGTAAAGGAAAGGTTCCCCCCCCCAGATGTAGATGGCCGGTTTAAGATGCTTGATGTCGTCGACCATTTTTTTATAGGTTTCCAACGGGACGATCTGCTTGATTTCAGAAGAAGGCCTCGTAAAATTGTAGCCGCGTTCACCCCACTGGGCGCACATTTTGCACCTGAGGTTGCAGGCGTTGGTGATCTTCAGGTTGTAGGAAAGCGGAGGCGGAGACACGTTGTCTTTTCTGTTGTAATGGAAGTTCATCGTCAGGCTGCGCCTGATAAACCCGCGGGCCGCGAAGCTCATGACCGACGGGCATTTCGCCAATTTCCATAGGATTTGCGGGGTAATCTTGCTTTTCATCTGTTCGCCAATCCTTTTACGCCTGTTTCAAGCACGTCGTTTACAAACCTGCAGAACTTTTCGGTGCCTGCCTTGAAATTGAGCAGTTCGTATTTCTTTTTTATATGACCCAAGGTTTCGGGGTTCTTAAGGATGCCCCTGATGATTTTAATGTAGCCGCGGGTTGTATGAGTATACCAGCCCAATTGGCTTTTTCTCGCATAATCAATGCTTCGTTTTTCGTTCCCTGTCACAAACCTGTAAAAAATGACCGGTTTTCTCATGAATAGACTTTCAATGGTCGTACAGGCTCCGCCTTTGCCTAAAACGACATCTGAAGCGAATATGAGATCGTTGATATTCTCGATAAAACCGAAGATTTTGAGGATGGTCTTTGAATCCACCGGCTGTTTTATTTTTTCAAGTTTTTCTTTCAGATTCGCGTTCCTGCCGGTTATGACCGCTAACTGGACAGGCAGGTTATGCGCAATCGTGGCTTTGATGTATTTTTCAAGATTGCCAATCCCGTCTCCTCCGGACGACATCATGATTGTGAGTATTCCTGGCTCCAGGCCAAGTTTTTTTCTTGTATTTTCGATTGAATCGTAGTCCTTAAGGAATTTCGAATCCAATATAAAATCAAAGACAGGAAGTTTGTTTTCAGGCACTCCCTTTTTCATGAGCATCGCTTTGGCCTGTTCCGAAAACACAACGATCTTATCGGCGCCGGGATGGTCATAGACCGCGCCGCCGCTAAACGGCTCGATGTCGATCCCGATGACGGGCGTTTTGGAGCCGAGCTTCTTTCTTGTGATCACGGCGACGCGCAAGGTTTGGGGGTGGGGGGCGATAATGATATCCGGCTTGTACTCACGGATAAACCGCACGGAATTCTTGATATGTTTTTGCGACCAGGCGAGTTCAATGGCTCGGGCCAGAGGCTGGAAATTTTCACAGAACGAATCGAAGAATCTGCCGGCGTAGGGGTGGTTAAGCATGAATTTCCAGATATTTTTACTTGACCTATCAAAGGAGGCCGGGCCGATCTCTTTGATATAGTCCATTTCCTTTATGATGTATTTGCCGGGGAATAGTTTTTCAAGTCCCGACTGAATGGCTCGGCTATAAGTCGTGTGCCCGGAGCCTGCGGCAACGTAGATGATCAGTATTTTTTTTCTAAAATCGTCTTCAGCCAAAGCCACTTCCATCCTTTGGCGATGAATCCCTTCTCGTCATCGGTCTTCCTGCCGCCCTCCGGCCGCCTTCTTCCGCCACCGCAGCACGAAAGCGGTCGGCAGGTTCAGCGGGACGAGTTTCCGCGAGACGGGAGGGCCGAAGCGGTGGCGCATCTCCCGGCGGAACTGGATGGCCGCCGGGAAGCCGAAAGTATGGACGTATTGGAAGGTCGTGAAAGACCCGCCGTCCCGGAGGGCTGCGGCGAGGCCGTCCAGGATCGACCGCGTGACGGGCCGAGGGAGACCCGCGAAGGGGAGGCCCGAGATCACCGCATCGAGAGGAAGCAGGCAGGAGGCCCGGGCGACCTCGAGGAGGTTCTCCACTGAGTCACAGACGAAGGAGAGCCCCGGGAACCTCCGGCGGAGCACTGCCGTGAAGACCGAGTCCCGCTCGATCCCAAGGTAGCGGGCCCCTGGAGGCAGGGTCGCCGCAAGGACGGCTGTGAACGAGCCCGTGCCGGGGCCGAACTCGGCCACGTTGCACCCTTCCGCGGACTCGAGACCCGCCACCATCGCCCGCGAGAGGAAGCGGGAGCTGGGAGCGATGGCCCCCACGGTCCGGGGGCTGCGAAGGAACTGGCGGAGAAATAGAAGGCCTTCCGCGCCGAATCCGGTGCTTTCCACGTTCAATTCCGCCGTCCTTTCTCCATTCGCCCGCCCTCGCCAGGCCCCATCCGGCCTTGCGACCGGGCCGCCATATGGACCGCCAATGTTAGGTGGGTGGGATATTAGAAATTGATGTTGTTCTATCTTAGTTTATCATACTATTAGACCATGCTCCACGCCAAACCTTTGCGGGTCAAGGGACGAGCCTTCGCGGCGGAAGTGGATCCCCGGGCAAAGCCCGGGGCCCCGGCCATGGTTCTGGCCGAATTCCTGGACGTGCTCGGGCCCATCGTTTAGAATGATCTTTTCCGAAGTCCTCATAAGGAGTCGATCGAAATGAAACAAACCGCCCTCCTCCTGGCCCTGGCCGCCCTCATGACACTCTCCTGCGCGAAAAAGGAGACGCCGCCGCCTGCGTCCGCGTCAGCGGTGCCGAACGCGAACCCCCTCTTGGCTGATTGGACGACTCCGTTCCAGACGCCGCCGTTCGACGCCATCACGGAGACTCACTATCGGCCCGCCTTCGACGCGGGGATGGAGGCCCAGAAGAAGGAGATAGAGGCCATCGTCTCCCGTCCCGAAGCCCCGACGTTCGCCAACACGCTCGAGGCCCTGGAGCGGAGCGGCGTCCTCTTGACCCGGACGGCGAACGTCTTTTTCGCCCTTACCCAGAGCAACACCAACGAGGCGATGCAGAAAATCGAGGCCGAGCTGGCGCCCATCCTGGCCAAGCACCAGGACGACATCGTCCTCAACGCCAAGCTTTTCGAGCGGATCAAGGCCGTCGAGGACCAGAAGGCCAAGCTTGCCCTGACGCCCGAACAGGCCCGCCTCCTCGAGCGGACCACCAAGATCTTCGTCCGGAACGGCGCCGCTCTCGACGAGGCCAAGAAGGCCGAGCTCCGCAAGGTCAACGAGGAGTTGGCCGTCCTGACCCAGAAGTTCGGCCAGAACGTCCTCTCCGAGGACAACGGCTTCAGCCTCGTCCTCGACAAAAAGGACGACCTGGCCGGCCTGCCCGCCGACGTCGTCACGGGCGCGGCCGAAACCGCCAAGGCCCGCAAGATGGAAGGGAAATGGGTCTTCACCCTCCACAAGCCGAGCTGCATTCCCTTCTTCCAGTATTCCTCGCGCCGCGATCTGCGGGAGAAGCTCTTCCAGGCCTTCATCAGCCGGGGAGCCAACGGGAACCCGAACGACAACCGGGCCGCCTTGTCGAAAATCGCCGCCCTGCGCGTGACGCGGGCCAATCTGCTCGGCTACAAGACCCACGCCGATTACGTCCTCGACGACACCATGGCCAAGACCCCCCTGGCCGTCGCCAAGCTCCTCGACCAGATCTGGGCGCCGGCCCTGGCCACGGCCAAGAAGGAGGCCGCCGAGCTCCAGGCGCTGATGAACAAGGACGGGATCGCCGGCCCGCTCCGGGCCTGGGACTGGTGGTATTACGCCGAAAAGCTCAAGAAGGCCAAATACGACCTCGACGACGAGACGCTGCGGCCCTATTTCGAGCTCAAGGCCGTCCGCCAGGGCGCCTTCGACACCGCGAACAAGCTCTGGGGCCTGACCTTCACCCGGCGGACGGACATCCCCGTGTACCACCCCGACGTCGAGGTCTTCGAAGTCAAGGAGGCCGACGGGACCCACGTCGGGATCCTGTATTCCGACTATTACCCGCGGCCATCGAAGCGCGGCGGCGCCTGGTCGAGCGCCCTCCGGACGGAGAAGATCCTGAACGGGACGAAGATCACCCCCATCGTCTACAACGTCGGGAACTTCACCAAGCCCACGGCCGAAAAGCCCTCGCTCATCACCTTTGAGGAGGCCGAGACGCTCTTCCACGAGTTCGGCCATGCCCTCCACGACCTCCTCTCGAACGTGACTTACGAATCGCTCTCCGGGACCAACGTCCCCCGCGATTTCGTCGAACTCCCCTCCCAGATCATGGAAAACTGGGCGGCCGACCCGGACGTCATCAAAACCTATGCCAAGCACTACAAGACGGGCGAGCCCATCCCCCAAGGGCTCGTCGACAAGATCAAAAACGCGAGTCTCTTCAACCAAGGCTTCGCCACCGTCGAATACATGTCCGCTTGCTACCTCGATCTGGATTGGCACATGCTCACCGAAGCCAAGGAGCAGGATGCGACCGCTTTCGAAGCCGCGGCGATGAAGAAGCTGGGCATGATCCCCGAGATCGTCGTCCGCTACCGCAGCCCGTATTTCCAGCACATCTTCTCGAGCGGCTATTCGGCCGGCTATTACAGCTACATCTGGTCCGAAGTCCTGGACGCGGACGCCTTCCAGGCGTTCAAGGAGACGAGTCTCTTCGACGCGAAGACGGCCAAGAGCTACCGGGACAACATCCTGGCCAAGGGCGGCTCGGAGGAGCCCATGGCCCTCTACAAGGCCTTCCGCGGCCGCGAACCCAAGGTCGAGCCGCTCCTGAAGCGCCGGGGCTTCCTGAAGTGACGCATCGCGCCCGGGCGACGGCCGGACTCCTGGCCGCCGTCCTGGCCGTCTGCGGGACCGGCGACTCGGTTGTCAGGGACAACCTGGTCGTCGCAGACGTCGCAGACGCCGCGGCACCCGTCGATCGGATCGCGGTGTCGGCCGACGGCCTGGAAATCTCCTATCGCGTCGAAGGCGCGGGCGAGCCGGCCTTGGTTTTCGTCCACGGCTGGGCTTGCGACCGCAGCCACTGGGACGCCCAGGTCGAAGCGCTCTCGCCCCGATACAAAGTCGTGGCGATCGACCTGGCCGGGCACGGCCGCTCGGGGAAAAACCGCAGGGCCTGGACGATCCCGGCCTTCGGGGCGGACATCGCCGCCGTCCTGGACAAGGAAGGGATCGGGCGGGCCGTCCTCATCGGCCATTCGATGGGCGGCTCGGCGATCATCGAAGCCGCCCGCCTCCGGCCCGACGCCGTCCTGGCCCTCGTCGGCGTGGACACGTTCCAGGACCTGAGCCGGCCGGTCTATGACCAGGCCCATGTGGACGCCTATCTGAGGCTCTACCAACCCGATTACGCCGCTTTCGCCGAGGCCATCATCCGGAGCCTCTTCCGGCCGAATACGGACCCGGCCCTCGTCGACCGGATCCTCCGGGGCATGCTTCGGACGCCCCGGGCGGCGAGCCTCGGGACTCTGGCCGCGGACATGGTCTATAGCCCGGTCGCGGCGCTGGCCCGCCTCCGCAAGCCCGTGGCCGCCGTCAATTCCGACATGGCCCCGACCAATGTCGCCGGCAACCGCAAGATCGTCCCGTCGTTCGTCCTCAAGTCGATGACGGGCCTCGGCCATTTCCTGATGATGGAAGCTCCGGCCGAATTCAACCGGGTGCTGGAAGAGACGATCCGGGAAATGCTGGGGAATTCGATCTAAGCCCCGCGGGGCCTCGCCGCGCGGCGGGCGGAAGCTGCACGGGCCTACTTCTTTCCCGGGTCGAGCGCTTTCTTCAGCCGCACCAGGAAATCCTTTTTGGGCTCGAATCCGACCAGCCGAAAATCGGACAGCTCCTTGCCGTCGGGCCCGAGGATAACATACGTTGGGACGCCTCGGACCTGGTAGCGCCGGTAGAGCTCCTTGATGACCGGGTCCTTGTCCGTGGTGAGGTTGGACCGGAGCATGACGAATTCGCGCGAGGCGGCTACAACTTCGGGCTGGGAGAACGTGTCCCGGTCCATTTCCTTGCAGGCGATGCACCAGTCGGTGAAGAAATCGATGAAGACCGTCTTCCCCTCGCGCGCCGCGGCAGCCAGCTTCTCCTCGGAATAAGGCGTCCAGGCGATGGCCTCGAGTTTCGCGCCGCCCGCGGCCCCCATTCCCTGGATTCGGACGTTCACCTGTTCGTCAAGGTAGCCCCGGATTCCGCCCGAGGCGGTGAGGAGAGCCAGGACGAAGAAAACCACGCCGATGACGTTCCGGACGAAGGGAAAGACCTTGCCCGGCGTCTTGGTCGGCTCGATCCAGACCATGTAGATGCCGGCGAGGAGCATCGTCAGGGCCAGGGAGAGGTCATATAGGAGAGGGTTGGGGAACAGGCTCTTCAGGAAATAGATGGCCATGCCGACGAGGATGAAGCCGAAGATCGTCCGGACCCAGACCATCCACGCCCCGGACCGGGGGATCTTGGCGAGGCTCCCGGAGAAGATGCCGAGGATGAGGAACGGCACGCCCAGCCCGAGGGCCAGGACGAAGAACAGCGAAAATCCGAGGACAACGTTGCCCTTGTTGCCGACGTAGGTCAGCAGGCCGAGGACGAACGGGCCGATGCAGGGCGCGGCGATGATGCCGACGGTGAGGCCCATGAAGAACGTCCCGAAATAGCCCTTTTGCGAGCCGCCGGCGAATTTGTTGAGGAACGCGGGCATCCGGAGCTCGTAGACGTCGAACATGCTCAGGGCGAGGACGACCATGATCAGGGCGATGCCGATCAGCACCGGCGGATACTGGAGCGCCATGCCGAAGAGGCTCCCGGTGAAAGCCGCGATGACGCCCAGCGCCGAATACGTCGCGGCCATGCCGAGGACGTAGATGACCGCGTGGGCCACGACGCCGCCCTTCTTGCCCTCGGCCTGGCCGCCGAAATAGCTGATCGTGATCGGGATGAGGGGGTAGATGCAGGGCGTCAGGTTGAGCGCCAGCCCGCCGAGGAAAACGAACAGGAACGTCAGGAGAAGCCCCTTGCCGCCGAAGGGCGAAGCGGACGGGGCGGCGGGAGCGGCGACGCCCGTTCCGCCCGCAACCGTGACCTTCCTGGAGAATTTCACCTCGGCCGGCGGCAGGCACATGCTGTTGTCGCAGGCCTGGTAGCCGATGGAGCCTTCGATCGCGAATTCGGCCGCCTTGAAGTCTGGGGCCAGGGCCACCTCGGCCGTGATCTTGAGCGTGCCCTCGTATATGGCCATCGGGTTCGGCGAAAGGTCGAGCTTCCGGACTTCGGCCGGGGGGAACGCGATCTTCTTGTAGACGACCCCTGATGGGGCCTTGAAGTCGACGGTCGTCCCGACCAGGAAATCCTCGAGAGGCTGTTCGGCGTTGATATGGTAGGTCGACTTGATCGTCAGCTCGAGCGCGATGGGTGCGGACCGGCCGGCCTTGAGCGGCGCGGCGGGCGGCACGACCTTGACCGTGACGATCTCCGGATTCTGGCCGAGGGCGAACAGGGCCAGGAGCGGCAGCAGCACGAGGGCCGAGCACAAGCGCTTCATGGCGACTCCTTTGCGAAAGCGCCGGATGTCGTTCACCCGGCGCAAGATACAACGAGGCATTATATCAGAGGCGGGCGGAGAGTCCAAGAAAACTCCGCGTTCAGGTAAAAGGGAAAAGAATGAAAACGGCGAGGTCCCAGACGGTATGGCTTATGAGGACGAGGAGGACGGATTTCGTCCGCAGGTAGAGATATCCCCAGAACAGGCCGCAGACGGCGGCGGCGAGGACGAGCATCGGGTTGCCGCTCCCGGCATGGACGAGCGTGTAGAGGGCGGTCGCCAGCAGAAATCCCCCGAAGCCGCCGCAACGGTCCTGGAAATTGCGCTGCAGGTATCCCCGCCAGAAGAGCTCCTCTCCCGGCCCGATGACGAGGGCCATGAGGAAGATGACCCGGAGCGGCGAGGCGCCCGTCTTGAAGCCGTAGACCTGGGAAATTCCGGCCCCGGCGGACGGCAGAATGCGGCGGGCGAGGATGTTGCCCGCGAAAAAGACCGCATAGAGCCCGACGGCGGCGAGGAGGCCCAGCCCGATCTTGACGGCCGGACGATCGGCGATGTCGGCGGCGATCGCCGCCAGCTGTCGGCGGTCGATCGAAGCGGTCAGGACGAGAAGGACGGCGATATCGGCGCTCATCCACCACCAGAAATCGAAGGCCCCGAGGCCGCGGACGACGAACAGGGGGACGAAGAGCGCGGCTGCGAGGACGGCGACGAGGTAAGGCCGCCGGGAGCGGTCCGTCATCCGAGCTTCAGGACGAACTGCAGCCAGACCGCGGCCGTGCAGAGGAGGCCGAAGAGCAGGTTGTACTGGGCCGTGGCCCCGTCCAGGATGACGAAGTCCAGCGGCTGGCGCGGGGCGCGGCGGCGCCTGGCCCGCCCCCATAGCGCCAGCGCTCGGGGCAGGGCCAGCCCGACAACCGCGAACGTCCAGGGCATGGCCGGGAACCTGAGGGAGAAAAGCCGGGGAACGATCATCAGGCCGAAAACGAGGGCCATCGAGCCGAAAACGAGAAACGCGTAATACGCCTCGGAGCCCTTGTCGCCCAGGATGGAGGCGACCGTCTTGATCTTCCGCTCGGAATCGGAAATCGCATCGCGCCAGTTGTTGGCGTGGAGAATGGCGATGACGAGCATCGACATGGGCACGGTCCAGACGACCGGGACCCAGGAAAACGACTTCGTCTGGACGACCCAGGCCCCGAGCGCCCCGAGGATGCCGAAGTTCAGGAACACGGCCAGGTCGCCGAGGGCGTGGTATTTGAGGAGGGTGTAAAACGCGCCGACGGCGATCCCGATCCCGCCGATGACGAGCAGCGTCCAGCCCGTGATCGCGGCCAGGAAAAGCCCCAGGGCGATCCCCGCGGCGAAGAGGACCACGGCCCCGCGCGTCGCCGCGGCGGGCGAGAGCCAGCCCCGGACGACCGCCCCGCTAACGGGCGTGACGTCCTTGTCGAGCTCCCGGCGGAAATCGAAGACATCGCTCAGCATGTTGGCCGCCGCGTGGAGGACGACCATCGTCAGGAGGGACAAGAGGAACCGGAACGGATCCAGGCGGACCCCGCCGAAAACCACGGCCAGGGACGTGCCGAAGATGACCGCCATGGACGAAGCCGGGAACGACCAGGGCCGGACGGCGGTCAGCCATTTTTTCGAGAGAGAAACGGATTCCGCGGTTGCCATCATGGTCATCATCCTTCCAATTCGAACGGCCCCGATATTACCAGAGAACGGACGCTTTGGGAAGGAGGGAAAAAGGTGTCTGGGGGACCTATCTTTTCCGCCAGGGCAAGAAGGCCAAGATGATTTCGCGCTTAGCGCGAATCCCTTCCGGCGTTTTTTCAATTAAGCCAAGGCGCTCTAATTCCTTCAGATCTCGGACCAGGGTCCGATTTGCCTTCGATGCATATTCTTTGGCAATGGCCGGCGTTAATTCGGTAATCCGTCCCGTAGGTATCGGTTCCGATCGGCCGGAGAGAGCAAGCACCAGCTCGCGTTGACGGCGATCGCCGGTCCGTTTCTTATCTCTAAAGGTTTGATAAACGTAGTTCTCCCAGGAAACCGACCATTGCTGATCTCCGATAACTCGAAGCTGATCACGCAGCCCATCGACGAATCCTTGAATCGCATATTCGATGAAAGGGATCAAATCGCCTCCCGATTTACTGGCGGAATCAAGCTGTTGATAATAGCGGCTACGAGTTTGGTTATAGTGATTGCTCAGGAGGTGGCATGCCGGCTGAGGAATTCCCGCAGCCATAAGGATGGCGAATTCCACAAGCCGCGCCGTCCGGCCGTTTCCATCACCGAAGGGGTGAATCCA
>JADGNV010000022.1 GCA_017883285.1 Candidatus Aminicenantota bacterium
CTCCCGCCTTGAACCCCAGCGCCCGCCGTATTTTGTCGAACGAAACTTGGTAATCCCGGGCGTCGAGCTGGGCGTCCTCGACCTCGATCTTCACCTTGCGGAGCGCTTTGCCGATCAGGTCCGCGATCTCGATGATCTGGTAGTTCTGTTCGTTCGACCCCACGTTGAAGATCTGGTTCCCGATCCGCTCGAGCGGCGCGTCGAGGCAGCGGACGAAGGCGTCGGCCGCGTCCTCGACGTGGAGGAGGGGCCGCCACTGGTTCCCGCCGAAGACCTGGATGCGCTTTTCGACGTGGGCCTTCATGCTCATCGTATTGACGACGAGGTCGAACCGCATCCGGGGTGAATAGCCGTAGAGCGTGCCCATCCGCAGAATGGTCGGCGAGAAGTTGTCGCCGGCCAGGTCGAGGATGCACTTCTCGGAGAAGATCTTCGACCGGGCGTAGAGCGAGACGGGGTTGAGGGGCGAGCCCTCGTCGAGGACGCTGTCGGTTCGGCCATAGACGCTGCACGTCGAGGCGAACACGAAGCGGCTGATGCAGTGGAGCTTGCAGGCGAAGGCGAGCGCCTGGGCGGCCAGGATGTTGGTCTCGATCGTCTGCTCGGGGCGGTGTTGGGCCGCCGGGTCGCCGACGACCGCCGCGAGCAGTACGACCGCGTCGATGTCCTTGAGCGAGCTGACGACGGTCTCGATGTTTCGGAAATCGCCCTCGAGGATCTCCAGGTTCCGGTGGCCTTCGAGCGGCTGGAGCGAGCGCTTGCCGTAGATGAAGCTGTCGAGCACCCGGACGCGGCGCTCGGTCTGGAGGAGCTTCCGCACGAGGACGCTCCCCAGGTAGCCGGCGCCGCCGACGACCAGGACGTTTTTCGTCGGGAGCTCCGCCGGCCTCGCCTTCGCCGGCCGGCCGTGGGAGAGACGTTTTCGGACCTCGCGCAGCCCGAGGACGCCGACGATCTTGCCGATCTTGTTGAGGATGGGCGCGACGTCGATCCCCTGCATCTCCATGTCCTCGGCGAGGGCGGCCAGCGCGGCCTCGTCGTCGAGGCCGGTCTTGGCGATCTTGGCCGTGCCGTACGCGGCATACGAGGCGATCCGGCGGGCGCTGTCCGCGCCCGACAGGATCAGCCGCCGCAGCTGCTGGATGGACACCTGGCCGACGAAGATCTGGGTCTCGTCGACGACGAACGCGTTCGAGGCGGACCGCTCCTCGAGCTTCCGGATGGCCTCCTGGATCGCGGTCGTCGAGGGGAGGATCGGAAGGCCGTTCTTCATTTCCCCCCCGCTTTTCCGGCGCTCTCCTGGCCGACAAACCAACGGACGTAGGCCTCGAGGGCCTCGCGATAGGAGAAGCGCGTCTCCCAGCCGATGAGGCGCTTGGCCTTCTCCGACGAAATCAGCCGCCCCTTGAACTGGCCCGAGCGCTGCTCGATGAACGTCACCCTCGCCTTTTTCTTCAGGATCTCCTCGAGGTTCCGGATGATGTCCACGACGCTGATCCGGTCCCGGCCGTTGAGGTTGAAGACCTCGTTGGCCCCCTGCGGCTGCAGGCAGGCCGCGCACCCCCCGGCCAGGTCCTTGACATAGATGAACTGCCGGGTCTGGCTCCCGTCGCCGTGGATCGTGATCTCCTCGTTGTCCAGGATCTTGCGGATGAAGATCGGGGTTACGGTCTCGGGCCGGGCCCGCTCCCCGAACGGGATCCCGAAGCGCATCACGGTCTGGGTCAGGCCGTACATTTTCTGGTAGTTCTTGAAGAAGAGCTCGGCCGCGATCTTGGACGAGGTGTAGATATGGTCGGGGTTGTCGGTCATCGGCGTTTCTTCGGTGATGACGACGTCCGGGTTGCTCGGGTCGCTGCCGTAGACCCATTCGGTCGAGGCGAGGAGGACCCGGCCCACCCCGTTCGTCCGGGCGGCCTCGCAGACGTTGATCGCCGCGCAGGAGGTGATCAAATTGGAATAGAACGGGCTGTCGTGGAAGCGGTTGACGTTGGCCTCGGCGGCGATATGGTAGATCGCGTCGTAGTGGACGCTCTCCCGGACCAGCCGGACGAGGTCCATGACGTCGGCCTTGATGAATTCCGCGGGCTGGCCGTACTTCGGGCTCTCGATGTCGTAGATCTTGACGTGGTGGCCCTGCTCGAGGAGGGCGTCCACGATGTGCGAGCCGATGAACCCCGAGCCGCCCGTGACGAGAATCTTCATAATGACTCCTGTGCGTTCGAAGAGGCAAAAATCTTAACACACCGGGGGGGGAGGGTTCAAGAAAGGCCTCCCGGCCTCCCGACGGCGCTCTCCAGGCTCAGCCGTGTTGGATCTTGTGGAGAGCCTTCCCGAACTTCTCGATTTCTTCCTTGGTGTTGTAGTGCACGGCCCCGGCCCGGACCATCCCGCCCGAGTCCTCCACTCCCAGCCGCCGGGTCACCTCGAGGGCGTAGTAGTTGCCGTCCCAGACATAGATGCCCTCGGCGTCGAGCTTTTCCGCGACCTGCCGGGGCGTCAACCCCTTGATTCTAAACGCGTATGTGGGTACGCGCTCGGCGAACTTCTTCTCGTCCGTCTGGCCGTAGATGGTCACGCTCGGCGTCTCGCGGACGGCCTTGAACAGGGCGAGACTGAGCTCGCTCTCGTAGGCTCGGATGGCGGCCATGGCCTGCTTGAAGTGCAGGGCCCGGCCCTGGAACGTCTTGTCGTAAGCGGCGGCCTGATCCTTCGCGAAATGCTGGCCGACCCAATCGAGGTAGTCGAACGTCCCGTAGAGGCCGGCGATCGCCTCGTGGTTCTGGGTGCCGGTCTCGAGCTTTTCGGGCAGGTGGTTCGAGGACGGCCGGATCTTGTAGGCGAACAGCCCGTCGAGGAGGTCGTATCGGCCGTAGAGGATTCCGAGGTGCGGGCCGAAGAACTTGTAGGCCGAGCAGGCCAGGAAGTCGCAGCCGAGGGCCCGGACGTCGATCGGACCGTGGGGAGCGAAGTGAACGGCGTCGACGAAGACGAGCGCCCCGGCCTCGTGGGCGAGCTTCGCGATGTCGGTCACGGGATTGATCGTGCCCAGGGCGTTCGAGGCGTAGCCGACCGCCAAGAGCTTGGGCTTGCCGGCGAGGGCTGCTTTAAGGCTGTCGAGATCGAGTGTCCCGTCCTCGGGGTGGAAGTCCACCCAGCGGACGACGCAGCCCCGGTCCTCGGCCATCAAAAGCCAGGGCGAGATGTTCGCATCGTGGTCGAGGCGGGTGACGACGATCTCGTCGCCGGGCTGGAAGCGGCGCCCCAGCGAGCGGCTGAGGTGGAAGGTGAGGCTGGTCATGTTCTGGCCGAAGACGATCTCCTCGGCCCGGGCGGCGTTCAGGAAGTCGGCCATGGACGCGCGCGCCTTGAGGATCATCTCGTCGGATTCGCGGCTCGTCTTGAACGCCCCCTTGTGGTTGGCGTTGGTGTCGATCATGTATTCCACCATGCGGTCCATGCAGTTCTTGACGGCCTGTGTCCCGCCGGGGTTGTCCAGGAACACGGCCCCGCCATGGAGGGCGGGAAATTGGTGGCGGATTTTTGCGATATCGAACATGCGTCACTCCTTATTTCTTGAACATCCTTGGGAATATCTTGACGAGTCTCCCCAGGCCGCGGAGCCTCCGTCGGAGGTTCTTCCCGTACTGGGCCTCGAGGATCCCCCGGATCCCGTCGTAGAGCTTTCGGCTGTAAGGCGGCCACCAGATGTCCTTCCGGACGAAGGGCAGAATATCCCTGACGACGACCTGGGCGTGGGTCATCTCGTCGAAGCCGAGCCGGCCGTGCGTCCAACCGATACCGGACTCCTTGAATCCGCCCCACGGCGTCTCGGCCAGGCCGTGGCTCATTAGGTGGTCGTTGATCGACACGACACCGGCCTGGAGGCGCGCCGCGAGGGCGGCGGCCCGCCGGCGGTCCTTCGACCAGACGGACGCCGTCAGCCCGAGCGGCGAATCGTTGGCCAGGGCGACAGCCTCGTCGTCCGTCCGGAATTTCATCACCCCGACCACAGGCCCGAACGTCTCCTCCTTCATGAGGAGCATTTCATGGTTCACGTTCGTCAGGACCACGGCCGGCAGGAAATTGTGGAGGCGCTCGTTCCGGGGAACTTGAGACTTGGCGAAGAGGACCGCCCCGCGCCCGAGCGCGTCCTCGACGTGGAGCTCGACGGTGTCGATCTGCCGCTGGGTGGTCATGCAGCCCATATCGACGTCGAAATCCCGGTCGGGGCCGACGCGCAAGGTTTCAACCTTGGTTTTGAGGATTTCGAGAAACCGGTCGTAGACGCGCTCGTGGACGTAGAGGCGCTCCACCCCCCCGCAGGACTGGCCGGAATTCGACATCCCGGCCCAGACCGCCCCGCCCGCGGCCCGCTCAAGGTCCGCGTCCTCGAGGACGATCATCGGGTCGTTGCCCCCGAGCTCGAGGACGAGCGGGGTCAGCGTCTCCGCGGCCTTCTTCATCAGGGTCTTTCCGACGGCGGTCGAACCCGTGAAGAAGAGCTTGGCGATGCCGCCCTCGAGCAGCGCGTCGCCGGCGACCCGGCCGGGGAGGTTGACGTATTGGAATACGCCCTCCGGCAGGCCGGCCGATCGGACGCATTCCTCGAGAGCGCGGCCGACAAGCTGCGTCTCGGAGGCGGTCTTCAGGATGACCGCGTTGCCCGCGAGCAGGGCCATGATCACTTCGGAGAAGGGGATGGCGAACGGGTAGTTCCAGGGCGAGATAATGCCCACCGCTCCATACGGCCGGCGCTCGATCCGTCCCCGCTTGAAGAAGAGGAAGATATTTCCCGTTCCCGTTTTACGCGGGCGGAGGAACGCGCGGGCTTTCCTGGCATAGTAGGAGGCGGCCATGGCCGCTGGGACGATCTCCGCGGCCAGCGCGTCCATGCGGACTTTTCCGTTGTCCATGGATATGACCTCGGCCAGGTGGTCCGCCCGGGACGCGACTTCGTCGCGGATGCGGCGGACGAAGCGGACGCGCCGGCGCAGGGGCAGCGCCGCCCAGCCGGCCTGGGCCGCCTTTGCCCGCCCGATCATTGCCTTGACTTCGGCGACGGTATCGAGCTTGGACGATCCGATCAGTTCGCAGGTTGCGGGATTGATGATGGGCGTGGCGTCGGGCGCGGGCGGGGAAGGGCTCCGGAGTTCCATGGCGGGGGATCAGCTAGGCTTTACCGTTCGGAAATGCCTTTTCCATGTCCTTGTTCTGGCAGAACCGCTCCAGGTTCGTCTTGATCGCCTGGACCGTCCGCTCGTAGGCGTCGACACCGAGGCCGCAGGGGTCGGGGATGTCCCAACCGTAGAGCTTGTCCTTCGGGATCTCCTTCATCTCGGTCAGGGTCATGAAGACGGAGGAATCCAGGGCGATGATGTAGTCGTAGTCCGCAACCGGAAATTCCAGGACGTGGCGCGGCTTGTGTTTGACGAGGTCGACGCCGAGGATATCCCGGACGTAGTTGCGCGTGTTCGGAAATATCGGCCTCATGGCGGGGGCGACGCCGGCGCTGTCGGCCTCGATCGAATCGCCGCAGATCTCCCGGGCCATGATCTTGGCCATGGGGCTGCGGCACATGTTGGCCAGGCAGACGAAGAGGATCTTGGTGGGCTTTTCCGACTGTTCGTTCATGCGTGTCTGCTTTTCGGGAAAGTATATATTTGCCCAAAATCGCTTTCAAGGCAAGAGTTTGTGTCCCTTTGTTGACGGGAAGAATCTCCTTGGCGATAATGTTCCCATGAAAACACTTCTTGTCGCATGGATCATGATGGGCTTGCTGGGCACGGCCAAAAGCGCCCCGGCTGAGGACAAGCCGCTCGCGACCGTGCCCTCGGTCGACCTCCAGAAGTACATGGGCAAGTGGTTTGAAATCTCGTCTTTCCCCCAGAGCTTCCAGAAGGGCTGCCACTGCACGGTCGCAGAATACTCTATGACCGACCAGGGTTACGTCAAGGTGGTCAACACCTGCCGGAAAGGTGCCGCGGACGGGAAGCCGAAGGTCGCCAACGGCAAGGCGTTCGTGGTCAAAGGCAGCAACAACGCCAAGCTCAGGGTCCAGTTCTTCTGGCCGTTCCGGGGGAACTACTGGATCATCGACCTCGCCGAAGACTACACGTATGCGGTCGTGGGCGATCCCAGCCGGAAATACCTTTGGATCCTGTCCCGGGCGCCGCAGATGGAGCCGGGCCTCTACCAGGAAATCGTGGACCGGGCCGCAAAAAAAGGGTTCGATATCTCGAAACTCCAAATGGCCGACCAGAGTTGCGTAGGCAAATAAAACGCGGACGTCCGATGCCGGGGTGCGTCTCCGCCCGGCCGTCGGATCGCTGAACGCAAGGAACGACATCATGAAAAAATTATGGACCCCTCCCCGAAGCTGGAATCCCATCCGGACGATCGACGCCCACGCCGGCGGCGAGCCTCTCCGGATCGTGATCGGGGGCTTGCCCCGCATCCCGGGGAAGACCATTCTGGCCAAGCGCCGCTTCGTCCGGGAGAATTGGGACGATATCCGCCGGGGCCTGGTGTGGGAGCCGCGCGGCCATGCGGACATGTACGGGGCCCTCGTCACGCCGCCCGTATCGCGAGGCGCCGACCTCGGCGTCCTGTTCCTCCACAACGAAGGCCTCAGCACTATGTGCGGGCACGGGATCATCGCCCTGGCCACGGTCGCCGTCGAGACGGGTATGATCCCCCTGAAAACCCCTGAGACCAGGATCCTGATCGACACTCCGGCCGGGCCCGTGACCGCCTTCGCCAAGGTCGCGGGGCGGCGGTACCGGAGGGTGTCGTCGGTCCGGTTTCAGAACGTCCCGTCGTTCGTCCTCGGGCTGGACGAGACGGTCAAAGTCCCCGGCCTGGGGACCGTGAAATACGATCTCGCCTTTGGAGGCGCCTTTTATGCGTTCGTTCAGGCCCGGCCGCTCGGACTGGACCTTGTCCCCGAAAACGCCCGCCGGTTGATCGAGGCCGGGATGGCCGTCAAGCGGGCGGTCATGGCCAAGCGGAAGATCGTCCATCCTTTCGAAAAGGACCTGAATTTCCTTTACGGCACGATATTCATAGGGCCGCCGCGCGGCAAGGGCGCGCACAGCCGGAACGTGTGCGTCTTCGCCGAGGGCGAGGTGGACCGCAGTCCGACGGGGACGGGCGTCAGCGCCCGGGTGGCCGTTCATTTCGCCAAGGGCGAGATCAAGCTCAACCAGCGGATCGCGATCGAAAGCATCGTCGGCAGCCGGTTCACCGGAAAAGCGGTGGAAGAGGTCGGCTTCGGCCGGCACAAGGCCGTCATCCCCGAAGTCGAGGGCTCGGCCCACATCATCGGCCGCCACGAATTCCTCTTCCCGCCGGACGACCCGTTCAAAGTGGGATTCATGATCAGGTGAATTCGAAATCGTGATTTTTTGGATTTCTTTCGGGCGTTTCAAGATCGAATTCCGGGAAGCGGCCCGCCGACAAAAAATATAGGGTAGACATGCATTTATTCGCGTGAAAAAGCCTTTACAGATGGGTTCGGGCGGGATATATTAGGAGTCGATATGCGTTCAAAGACGAGCCTTGTCTGCATCGCGGCGGCGGTCCTGTTTTTTGCCTCCGCTTTTCCCTCGGTGGCCCAGAAGCCGGCCGCCGGGCTCCCCGAAAAATACCGGATCTGGCTCGATGAGGAAGTCCTCTACATCATCACTCCGACCGAGCGCGACGTCTTCCTAAAGCTCCAAACCGACCGCGAGCGGGACCTATTCAGCGAAGCTTTCTGGAAACACCGCGACCCTACCCCCGACTCGCCTCTGAACGAGGTCAAGAACGAGCACTACCGGCGGATCAACTACGTCAATCGCTATTACGGTCGCTCCGCGGGCAAACCGGGCTGGAAGACGGACCGGGGCCGGATCTACATCATCCTCGGCGAGCCGAATGACGTCCAGAGGTTCGAGGGCAAGACGACGATCTATCCCGCCGAGATCTGGTTTTATCAGAACAAGGAGGGCCTGCGCCTTCCGCTCGGTTTCAACCTGGTCTTCTTCCAGGAGGGAGGCGCGGGGGATTATAGACTTTACAGCCCGGCTATGGACGGGCCTCGTACGCTCTTGACCAACTACTCCGGCGATCCAATGGATTACGTCACGGCCTATCAGGCTCTCCGCGAGCTTGAGCCGGCCTTGGCCGACGTTTCCCTGTCCTTGATCCCGGGGGAGAGCACGTCGGCCATGGGACGTCCAACCCTGGCTTCGGACATGTTGATCCAAAAGGTTGAGAACGCATCCCGGGCCCAGGTCGAAGACCGGTATGCCCAGAAGTTCCTCGAATACAAGGACGCTGTGGAGGTTGAATACTCGGCTAACTATCTCATCAGCGATTCCCTGGTCAAGATCGTCAAGGATCCGGCCGGCCTGACCTTCGTCCACTACGCCGTCGAGCCGCAACGGCTGTCGGTGAATGCCCATGAGGACAAATACTACACGACTTTAAAGATTAACGGCACGGCCTCGACGCTCGCCGGCCAAAAGATTTCCCAGTTCGAAAAGACGGTGACCGTGAACCTGGATGAGTCCCAGATGAAGGCCGCAAAAGTCCAGCCGTTCGACCTTCTTGACCTGTTTCCCTTGATCCCCGGCACCTATAAGCTCTCGATCCTCGTCAAGAACGAGGTCTCCAAGGAATTCACATCGCTGGAGCAGACGGTCGTCATTCCTGGAAACACCCCGGCCCTGCAGATGACTTCGCCTCTCCTTGGATATAAAACAGCGCCCGCGGATCGGACCCAAAAGACGCTCAGGCCCTTTCAGTTCGGTCCCCGGCTGGTGTATGCCCAGCCGTCCCGCGTTTTCGCTAGGAAGGACACGCTAACCGTAGCCTTCCAGGTCTTCGGCTTCACGCTTCAGCAGCGGCCGTCGGGCCGGATCCGATTCGCTTTTCAAAAAAACGGCCAGCCAGCCGGAGAGAAAGAAAGGTCAATCGGTGAGTACGGCGAACTGCCCTTTGTCTTCGAGGAATTTCCGCTGACCGACTTTGTCCCCGCGCACTATGGCTTGAGGGTTTCCTTGATGGCGGAGGGAAAGGAGCTCCTCGCCGGCACGGAGGAGTTTGACGTCACCTTTCAGGCCACTGTGCTCCGCCCGTGGTTCTATTCCAAGCTTATGCCCGACCCCCTGGATCCCTTGTACGGCCGGATTATCGGCGGGCAGCTCTACAGCGCTGGGCGCGCTGAAGAGGCCAGAGTTTATCTAGAAAAAGCCTTTCAAGCGGATCCGGCTTCGGCCGACACGGCCCTGGCTCTGGCCCAGGCTTATATGGACTTGAAAGATTATGATCAAGCCGTCTCGGTGCTGGTCTTTTTCCTCAGCCCGGCCCAGGCGCCCAAGTATGAGATTTTCGTTCTGGCCGGGCAGGCCCGCCAAATGCGGGCCGATTTCTCCGGCGCTATTGATATATTCGACCGAGCCGTCTCCAATTTCGGCGTCAACGCGGTTCTGCTCAATGCCATCGGCGAATGCTACTTCCAACTGGGAAAGTCGAAAGAAGCCCTGGCCGCTTGGGAAAAATCCCTTCAACTCGATCCGAACCAGCCGGATATCAAGAAGAAGACGGCCGCTTTGAAAGAGATAAAATGAATCAGCTTTCCCGCGGGATGCTTCTTCTCTTCTGGGCCGGGCTGTCTTTGGCCGCCGGCTGCCGCCTTTTCAATCTGGAACTGAAGTCCGATCCCGTGAACGGAGGCTTTTTTTAGCAAGACCCGTTACGCCATCACGTGCGAAGAGCGTCGGACTTTTCTCCTGCTCCCGGACAGGGAGAAGCCGCGGTTCATCGAGGAGTTCTGGCTGCGGCGACGCCTGTCCTCGATGTCAGGAGCTCTGATATTACGGCAATTTTCCCGTCATGCGGATATTTCGTCAGCACCGGGGACCAGGACGAGCGCACGATCCTGAACGATATAAAGTACCAGGAACGAGAAGACTTAGGACAAGCGAAGGTAGGATTAGATCAATGCCTCGGACGTAAGTCCGGATCTCTTTACCAATGGAGGTTGTCATGAAAAATCGCCATATCATTTGGTTCCTGTTCGTTCTCGCTGGCCTCGGTCTCCCGTTCCGGATCTTGAACTCGGGCCAGGCTGCGGCAACCCCCGCCTATGATGTTTTGATCAAGGGCGGTCTCGTTTACGACGGATCGACAGCTCCGCCGTCCAACTTGGATATCGCCATCAAGGGTGACCGGATCGTCCAAGTCGCGAAGTCCATCCTCGGGACGGCCGCGCGCATCATTGAGGCCAAGGGGCTGATCGTGACACCGGGCTTCATCGATCTCCACACGCATGTCGATGAGGGCATGTATTTCCCCGAGAACCGGGCATGCTTGAACTATCTGACCCAGGGTGTCACAACGGTTGTCGTGGGGCAATGCGGTTCGAGCGCTTGGCCGATCTTTGAAAAAGCCGAGGACCTCATCGGCACTTGGACCAAGGAGGGGATCGGGCCGAACGCGGCGCTTTTAGTCGGGCACGGTACCGTCCGGAACATCGTTCTGGGTATGGAAAACAGGGATCCCACGCCGGACGAGTTGGAAAAAATGAAGGCCCTTGTGAAGGAAGCCATGGACCAGGGCGCTTACGGGCTTTCGACGGGGCTGATCTA
>JADGNV010000187.1 GCA_017883285.1 Candidatus Aminicenantota bacterium
CGAGGCACGGATTTTCCGGCGGTCCGGCGTCTAAATAGCGGGAAGGACGGCCGACCCGGTCGACTCGGTCGTCAAGGACAACCTGGTCGTCGCAGACGTCGCGGACGCCGTGGTCTTCCCCGGTTTTTTTTGATAAGATGGCCCCGAGCCGAGGAGGTGACGTCATGCGGAAAAAGCCCCGGACCGGATTGTTGATCGGCAGGGCGACGCTGTTCGCGGCGCTCGCTGCGGCTGCCATCCTGGCCTCCGCCGGATGCGGGGCCAAGCCCCGATTCGCCGGCCGCGTGATCCTGCTTTCGCAGGGGACGGTCCTCGTCCTCACCCAGGACGCGGTCGAGCCGCTCGTGACGGACGTGCTGACGGCCGCCGTTTCGCCCGATGGCCGATATCTTCTCTATACCAAGAAGGATCAGACCGTCCTCAGGGACCTCGGCAAGGGCACCGAAAAAACCGTCCTCCCGGAAACCGGCTTCAAGGCGGGCTGGAACGGGGACGGCTCGCGGTATTATGTTCTCGCGGGCTGCCCCGCCAACCGCCTCTATGTCGGGCGCCCCGAGGAAAACCCCATGCGCCTTTTCCAGGGCCGGAAGGGCCTCTACGTCACCGGCGGAAGCGAAGGGGCCTCGATCGAGGAGGAGGTCTGCGCGGAGTTGGGCGGCTGCCTGTTCATGGCGAACGATACGCTCGTCTTTTCGGCCTTCGACGCGCCCATGCCCCGCCAGGGCGACATTTATGCCAACCACGCTTTCCTCGTGAACCTGGCCGCGAACCCGCCCGAGATCCAGAGCACCGAATTCCCCCGCCAGGAGCGCTGGCGGTTCGTGGACGCGAGCGACCAGGCGGACATGGTTCTCATCTCCGTGGAACGGAATCCCGAGAGCGCGGAGCTCTTCCAGAACAAAGTCTATACCTGCCCCCGCTTCCAGGAGTGGACGGGAATCACCTTCCAGAACGAGGTCCAGCTGAATTTCGCCCGCTGGGAGAACGGGAGCTGGGGAAACGCGGGCGAGCTGGCCGGCGTCTTCACACCGGTGTCCAACCGCATCTTCGGACTGGCGAACGAGCAGTCCTCGAAAGGCTGGAACCTCTACTTCATGGAGATAGATCCCGAGACCGGGGAAGCGCAGAGAGGCCCGGCCCTGCCGCTCCAGCCCGGCCAGGTCATCAACCGCCCCGTCTTCGATCCGGACGAGCGGCATGTCGCCCTCCTGGCCAACCTGGGGAACGAGGAGAACATCACAGTCATCGACCTCGAGGCGAACACCACGAGCGTGATCTGGAAGGTCAAGGCGCCGAAGGGGGACACTTTCGACGCCCGGCTCGACCGCCTGCTGGCCTGGCTCGATTGACGCCCGCGATTCGCTTATAATCGGGAACGGAAGACGCGATGGCGGCCAATCTCACTCCCCAATACCTGGAAGCCGAGAAGCGGCTCAAGACGGCCAAGATCCCGCAGGAACGGTTCGAGATCCTGCAGGAGATGATGGCCCTGATGCCCAAGCACAAGGCCACCGAAAAGCTCCAGGCCCAGATCAAGACCAAGATCTCGAAGCTCAAGGACGAGATGGCCAAGGCGCCGTCCGTCAAGCATGGGGTCAGTTATCTCATTCCCAAGCAGGGCGCGGGCCAGGTCGTCGTGCTCGGGCCGCCGAACTCGGGAAAATCGATGCTCATCAAGGCCCTGACCGGGGCCGATCCGGAAGTCGGCGACTACCCCTTCACGACGCGCCACCCCGCGCCCTACATGATGAAGTTCGAAAACGTCCGCGTCCAGCTCATCGATCTCCCGCCGATCACCCCCGAAATCCTGGAGAGCGGGCAGGTCGAGCTGATCAAGGTCGCTGACACGGCCCTCATCGTCGTGGACCTCGCCGCGGCGGACGCGCCGACGGTCCTCGAGTCCCTGATCGCCAAGCTGAAGGACAAGCGGGTCGAGTTCATGCGGGAGGATTACGCGCCGCCCGAAGACAACCCGGACCCGCCCCCGTTCCGGAAGAGGACGCTCCTCGTGGCCAACAAGAGCGACCTCGACCCGGGCGGAGAGAACCGCGAAACCCTCAAGTTTTTCTTCGAAAGCCAGCTCACCGTCCTCCCGGTCTCGGCGACGGCCGGCGACGGCCTGGAGGACCTGAAGAGGAGGATCTTCTCCTTCCTGAACGTCATTCGGGTCTACAGCAAGGTTCCCGGCAAGAAACCCGAACACGACTTGCCCTTCGTCCTGAAGCGCGGGACGACGGTCATCGAGATGGCCCGGGCGGTCCACAAGGACTTCGCCGAGAAGCTGGCCTATGCCCGCCTCTGGCGCGGCACGGACTACACCGGCCAGATGATCCCTCGCGAGTTCGCCCTCGAGGACAAGGACGTCTGCGAGCTCCACCTCTGACGCTTATTTCTTCTCCGGCCGGAAATTCAGCGCGTCCTGCGCGCACAGATCCATCGTCGCCATGAAAAAGAGCCGGACCATGTCCGTCATGATCTCGGGCGTAACCAGCTCGACGCTGTCTTTGGTGTTGTGGTAGGTCGGATACGGCGCGGGCTTCCCGGAGGCGCCGAAGGTCAGCGAGGGCACGCCCTTCCAGAAAAAGCGGGCCGAGTCCTGCCGCGGACGGCCGGGATAAGAAGTCGCCCCGCCGGACACCTGCCGGTGGATGTATTTCTGGTTGGCCTTCTCGATGAACGACCAGAAGGCGGGATAGGTCCGGGCCCCCGAAGCCGAAATCCGGTCGCCCATCCCGGGGCCTTCCATGTTGATGAACACCAGGGTCTTGTCCAGCGGATAGATCGGATGTTCGCAATAATAATCCGAGCCCGCCACGCCCTGCTCCTCGCTGCCGAAGAAGACGAACAGGACCGTCCGCTTGGGCTTGATCGCGCACTTGGCCATGGCTTCAGCCACTCCCAATCCGACGGCCACGGCCGTGGCGTTGTCGTTGGCGCCCGGCATCATCTCCCACAGGCGGCCGAGGTGGTCGAGGGGGCCGCCGAAGATCACGACGTCGTCCTTGAGCTTCGGGTCCGTGCCCGGAATGGCCCCGACGACGTTGGCGCCGATGCCCTCGGGATGGCGCTCGGCCACGTTTTTGACGGTCATGATCTTCCCGGTCGGGAACGACTGCGGCTTGAGGTCCTTCCGGATCTTAGCCACGGTGTCGGCATACGTCCGGCCCGTTCCGGCGAAGACGTCGGCGACCACGGCCGCCCCGACGTGATGGTAGATGAAGCCGTCGCGGTAGGAATTGTTGGGGTTGCCGATTGGCCCGTAGTTGTAGATCATCCCCTTCGCCCCGTGGGCGACGGCGTTTTCGAGCTTGACCTGGTGGAACGAATACGGGCGCCATTTCCTGAAGACGTCGGACGAGTCGCTCGCCACCATGGGCACTTCGGAGTCCATCAGGACGATCTTGCCCTTGACGTCCACGCCCTGGTAATCGTCGTATCCCAGCTCCGGGGCGGTGACGCCGTAGCCGACGAAGACGACCTCGGCCGTCACCTCGCCCGAGGCGGTCGTGCCGCCGGGGATGAATTCGTCTTCGTACTTGTAAGTTTTCTTGATGATGTCCTTGCCGACAGCGATGTTCATCGAGAGCATCCCGCCCTTGAACACGAGGGAATACGGATTGGGAAAGGCCTGGAAATAGGTCCCCTTGTCGCCCACGGGTTGGACGCCCCAGGACTTCAGAAGCGACGCCACCCATTCGGCGCAGGCGTTGTATTCGGGGGTGCCGGTGAGCCGGCCGGCGTATTTGTCGGCGCAGAGCTCCTTGACGTAGTCGTAAAGCTTGATGTCGGTGATGATGTGCATCGCCTCCAGGAGCTTCTGCTCGTCGGTGGCCGGCGGCGGCGCCTGGCGCTGGGCGTTTTGGGTGGCGAAGACCGGAGCGAAAATGGTCAGAACGACCGCCAGCAGAACGGCGGAAACGGGGTGGCGCTTCATCCTCTCCTCCTTGGGAAAATAGTGATAGTGGCAGCCCCCTATGTATTACAGATGCCTGGGAAAATGCAAGGAGCTCGGGGGAGAGGGCCGCGCAGCGATCATTTGCGTTGGGGCTCCGATTCTGCTATCTTCTTTTTTTCAGGCCGCCGGACGGCCCGATGGAGGAGGCTTCCATGTTACGCACCGTGATTCTCCCGGCCCTTTCGGCCGTTCTGGCCTTCGGCCTGGTCGCGGCGGCCGCGGCCCAGACCAATCCCGTTGTCGAAATCAAGACGAGCCAGGGCGACATCACGATCGAGCTCGACCCAGTCAAGGCGCCTGTCACGGTCCAGAACTTCCTGTCCTACGTCGACGAGAAATTCTACGACGGGACGATCTTCCACCGCATCATCAAAGGCTTCATGATCCAGGGCGGCGGGCTTACGCCCGACTACAAGGAAAAGAAGGAAAAGGCCCCGATCAAGAACGAATCCGGCAACGGCCTGAGCAACCGCCGCGGCACGATCGCCATGGCCCGTGGCGAGAGCCTCAGCAGCGCGACCTGCCAGTTCTACATCAACCACGCGGACAACCTGAGCCTCGACGGGATGAAATACGCGGTCTTCGGCCGGGTGATCAAGGGGATGGACGTCGTCGATGCCATCGCCGCGGTCCCGACGGGCATCGTCAAGGGCTACGAGGACGCGCCCCGCCAGCCGATCACGATCCAGTCCATTCGCCGGGCGGACGCCAAGTAGCGCCGCCAGACAGAGGCGCGCCCGCCGATGCCGAAACTGGGCGACACGATCTTCGCGATCATCCACGTCATCGCCCTGATCGCCGTTTTCATATACGGCCTGGTCGGCCTCATCCAGCACAACACCCGACGCTTCGCCGTCGTCTGCGGCGGCCTGGTCCTCTATTATTTCCTGGTGCTCCATAAAGCGGTGAGCAAGGAAATCGACCGCAAGCGCCGGCTGAAAGATTCGTCCCCCTCCCCAAGGTCCTGACCCCATGAAATGACTGACCAATATCAGCTGAATTTCGATCCGCCGCCGGCGGCGTCCCCGCCCCGGCGCCCGTCCCGAAAGCCGCGCACTAGCGCCCGCCGCATCGCACTGGCTGCGGCCCTCGACCTCGTCCTCCTCGGAGGAGTTCTGGCCCTCGTCCTGACTCTCATCCGCCCGAAAAACGGCCCGGCGGCATCCGTCCCCGCCGTCTCCCCGCCCACTCCCGTCATCGCCCCGGAGCCGCCGCCCCGGGTCCGCGAGGAGATCATCGCCAAGGGCCGGACCCTGTCCCAGATCCTGGGCGGCTATGGTTTCACCGGGGTCGAGATCGAACGGCTCAAGACCGACGTCAAACCCGTCTTCAACCTGAACAAGATCATCGCCGGCCGCCGGATCCGGATTTTTGTCGACGCCGAGGGATCGGTCCGTTCCCTGGAATACGACATGGACGACCTCCGCTACCTCGCCGTGTCGCGGGAGGGAGCGGGCTTCAAGGCCGAGGCCCGGGCATTTCCCTTCGAAACGCGGACCGAGTTCATCTGGGGGACCGTCGAGGACAACGTAATCTCGGCCTTCGCCCGGAGAAACGAGAAGGACCTCCTGGCCCTGACGATGACCGACCTCTTCGCCTGGGACATCGACTTCTACACCGAGCTGCGGCGCGGAGACGCCTTCCGGATGGTGTACGAGAAGCGTTATCTCGATGGGAAATTCGTGGGCTACGGCAATATCCTGGCCGCGGAATTCGTAAACCGGGGCCGGGCGTTCCAGGCCTGCCGGTTCACATATCGGGACACCGGGAAAGCCGATTATTTCGATCGCAAGGCCAAGTCCGTCCGCAAGGAGTTCCTCCGGTCGCCCATTCCCTACGCTTCCGTCACCTCCGGGTTCAGCTTCAGCCGCTTCCATCCGATTCTCAAGGTCTACACGTCCCATTTCGGCGTCGATTACGGCGCCCGGGAAGGGACGCCCGTCCATGCCACGGCGGACGGCGTCGTGCTCTCGGCCGGCCCGAACGGCCCGGCGGGGAACATGGTCCACCTCCGCCACAAGAACAGCTACGAGACCATGTATCTCCACCTGAGCCGCATCTTCGTCGCGGCGGGAGAGCGGGTCGAAGGCGGGAAGGTCCTCGGCCTGGTCGGCACCACGGGGGAATCGACCGGGCCGCATCTCGACTACCGGATCAAGCAGGGCGGGAACTACGTCAATCCCCTGTCCGCGAAATTCGCCCCGGTCTCCCCTCTCCGGCCGGAATTCAGGGCGGAGTTCGACGCAAGGGTGAAGATGGGCGATCTGCTGTTGGACGCACCCTGGTGGATTCCGCGGACGGTTTTGCGCTGAAACGCGGTTCGAACGGCGGCTCTCTCCGCCTCCCGAAAAATCGCGCGACTCGCGCGCGCGCTGTGGTCTTGAGAAAAAAAGGCCCTAAGCTTTTTTTCGCTCCAAGAAAAGCTTAGGGCCTGAGCGATCAGTTCCGGATGTGGCCGCCGCCGGAAGATGATCCGCCGGAGCTTGCCGATCCGCCGCTGGAAGATGATCCGCCGGAGCTCGCCGATCCGCCGCCGGAGCCCGACGACCCGCCCGAGGAGCCGCTGCCCGAGGAAGACCCGCCGCCGCTTCCGGAGGAATCCGCCCATCCCATCCGCACGTGGCCGTCCGAGGTCAGGACGGGACCGCCGCCCGCCATGGACGAATTGATGCGAAGCTGCGGGACATAGATTTCATTGCGCTGACTGAGATATACGATGTCCAGGCCGGCCCTAAGGCCGATCCGGACGTCGGGGTTCCAGTCGCGCGCCCGGATCCCCGGATTTTGGACGAGGGCCGAGGCCGATTTGGAACTGAGGCGGCTCCCCAGCACGCTTCCCGCGTTTCCGACGGCGGGGACCTCGCGGCCTTGCGCGCCGGCCTGGAGCGCGGCCAGCCGGGCGCCGCGGTCATAGGTCCGGCTCGCGTTGTAAGCGGAGTTCTGGGCCGACCGTGGCGGGACGCTCAGGATGACATTCTGCGGAGAGCTCGCCGGGAGCGACCGCGAAGCTGCGACGAGTTGGTCGAGGCGGACAGCCCGATTATGGAGCCCGCTCTGGTGCAGGTCCGGGGAGCTGACGACCAAGGTCTGCCGCGAAACCGCCTGGAGCGATCCCACAGCGTTCGCGTCGCCCTTTTTCAAGGCTCCGAGAAGCGACTTCAAGCCGCCCTTGAATTCCCTGGGCATGGGCAGAGGCGGCGCGCCGGGTTTTTGGAGCTGGCCCTTGTCGACTTTGGCGAACTGCTGCATGCCCGAGCCGCCCCCAGGGCCGGGGCCGCCCGTCGGATATCCCTTTCCCCACCAGCCGTAATATCCTAAATTTCCATAGTAGTTCCAATACCGCCAACCCCAGTAGAAGAACTCCGGATTACCAAAGGAGTCGAACGGACCGTATCCGTAACCGCGATAGAGATAGTCAGTGCCATACCATCCCCAATCCCACATCGACCACGGCCTCCAGCCGTAGTAGGCGCCGCCGAAGAAGGACCAGTCGACCCAGGCGGGGGCGAACGCCGAGCCGGGGAGCCAGTACCAGCCGCGTTTCGCGTCCCAGTGCCAGACGCCGAGGTGGTAAGGAATCCAACCCCAGGGCTCGTCAGCCACCCAGAACATCTGGCCGTTATAGTTCGACCAGCGGCCGACGTAATACGGCGACCAGCCGCCGTCCGGATAGCGCATGTCGTTCATGAACGGCCGCCAGACGTAGCCGAAATAATCGTCGTAGATCCAATCGCCGTAGAGGTTGCCGTACTGTTGGGCGAAATAGAAGACCGCCGAATTCAGCCGCTGAACGGGCTTGGGGATCATCGTCTTCCCTTTGTGCAACTCATCGAAGTTCTTGTTGATCTCCTGGTTCCAGGCGGCGAAATCCGAGGGCGTGCTAACCAAGGGGAAGGAGGCCGCGTGGTTCGGGGCCACGGTCATCTTCTCGTTTTTGTAAATCGACTTCTCGGAGAGGTCCTTGCCGTCCGGACCGTAGAGGACGTTGGCCCGGCCGTAGGCGATCTGGACGTCAGTGCCCTTGTCGGCCGCCCAGCCGATCGTCCCCACCGCATTGTGGGCCAATTTGACGGCCGCGTTGGCGGTGATAATCTGGAACATTTCCTTGGAGCTGTACTGCTTGTACATGGCGTAAACCTGCCCTCGGCGCAGGACGAGGTTCGAAACCTTGGTCCGGGAGCTCAGGCTCTGGGCCATGAGAGCCTCGATCTTCAACTCGGTGTTCACGTCGAGGCGGAGGACCGTCCCGTTGTCGAACTGGATTTCGCACCGCCGCTCGGCGGACGTGAAGATCGTATCGCCCGGGCCGAGGGGAAGGTTGAGCGTTGCCGGCTCGGCCGCCGTCGCGCCTTCGCGCAGGACCATCGGGTCCTTGCCGTCGTTTTTGATGTCGACCAGGCTGATATGGCCGTAATAGAATTCTTCTGTTCCGTTCACCAGCCGGTAGTTGTCCGCCGCCCCCGCGGCCATGGAGGCCGCCAGGAGAAGCCCGATGAAAAGCCCTGATATCCAACCCCTCTCTCTCATGGCCTTTCTCCTTCTAATGGATTTCATTATAGCCTAAAGCAAATTCCATGCCAACCGTCATAGGGAGGGAACCGTCTAAAATCAGGAGGATTTGTCCCCTGGGGAGGACAGCCCTGCCCCAGGAAAGGGACAGGCGCCGGTTGCCGGGAACCGGCCGATGCATTAGAATGGGTCTGTCATGCCCTCCCGAAAATCCGAGCCGACCTACCGCAATCCGGCCCCGACTGTAGATCTGATCATCCAGATCAAGACTCCGCGGGGAGATGACGGAATCATCCTCATCAAGCGCAAGTACCCGCCCCCGGGCTGGGCCCTGCCGGGAGGATTCGTCGATTACGGCGAATCTCTCGAGCAGGCCGCCGTCCGGGAGGCTGAAGAGGAGACTTCGCTCAAGGTCCGACTGCTGGGCCAGCTTCATACCTATTCCGATCCGGGACGGGACCCGCGGAGGCACACCATCACCACGGTTTTCATCGCCCGGGCCCGGGGCGTGCCCGTGGCCCGGGACGACGCCGGGGACATCGGGATCTTCACCCGGCGGGAGATCAATTTTCCCCTCGCCTTCGACCATCGCCGGATCCTGGATGATTATTACCGTTTTATCCGCAAGACCAAGGGACGAGACTTCGCGGCGGAAGTGGCCCCTCGGGCAAAGCCCGGGGCCCCGGCCGCCGCAGGCCGAACGCCGAAAAACCCGAAAACGCGGGGAGGACGCCGACATGGCCGAACACAATCCTCATGACATGGACGGAGACCGGCGGCTGGACCTTAAAGAAGTGGCCCGGGTCCAGGGGCCGGTCGAGGCCGAGGTCATCAAGAACTTCCTGGAGAGCGAGGGGATCGCCTGTTTTTTCAAGGGACTGATGCTCCAGACGATCTATCCGTTCTCTGCCGACGGCCTGGGAGAGATCAAAATTTTCGTCCCCGAAAAGGACCTCGAACTCGCAAAAAAACTCCTGGAAAACAGGGAATTCGGCCCCGCCCCGGACTGATCGCCCTCCGCGCGACCTTCAAAGGGGTGCAACATCCCTGCTAATTGATTTGATTTCAACTGATTAGAATCTCCTGTTCCGTCCGATTTATTTTCTCGTATTCCCACGAATTTGCTTGACTTTGATATCATTTTTCACTATATTTGAAACGAAAATGGGATGAAAAGGGACGAAATGGGAAATCTTCTGATCGGAAGTTACAAAGCCAAGCTCGACAAAGGCGGCAGACTCAAGATTCCGGAGAAGTTCCGGGCCGCGATCGAAGAGCGGTTCGGCAAAGGCCTGTTCGTCACTTCGCTCGAGGACGACTACGTGCAGATCTTTCCCCTCCCGGTCTTCGAAGACATAATGAAAACCCCCGGCGACGAGACCCGCTATCCCGATCCCGACGTCCTGGAATTCGTCCGGAAGGCCAGTCTTCTCGGGACGAACGGCGAGATCGACTCCAAGGGCCGGGTCCTAATCACCCAGTGGCTCAGGGCCAAGGCCGGGCTCCAGACCGAGGTCCAGGTCATCGGCCTCAACAACTATCTCGAGGTCTGGGACCGGGCGCGGCTCGACGAAAAAATGGCCAAGAAACCGCTCACCTATGAGGACTTCAAGAAAATCGCGAAGCTGATGTCGGACAGGAAAACGGAATGACCCCCCGAGAGCACATCCCGGTGCTGCTCGAAGAAACCCTCGCCTTTTTAGACATCGAAAGGGAAGGGATTTACATCGACGGCACGCTCGGCCTGGCCGGCCACGCCGAGGAGATCCTGAAGCGCAATCCCCGCGCTCGGCTCGTCGGCCTCGATCTTGACGCGAGGTCGATCGCCAAGGCGCAGGAGATCCTCCGCCCCTACGAGGACCGGGTCGAACTCTACCACGCAAATTTCAAGGTCCTGCCCGAGATCGAAATCGACTTCTCCGCGGTCCGGGGAATCCTGCTCGACCTGGGCATGTCGTCCTACCAGCTCGACACGCCCGAGCGCGGGTTCGGCCACTCCGCCGAAGGCCCCCTCGACATGCGGATGGACGACCGGAACAATCTCACCGCGGCCCGGATCCTCGACAAATACCCGGAGCCGCAGCTGGCCCAGCTCTTCCGCGAGCACGGGGAGCTCAAGCAGGCTGCCAAGCTCGCCCGGAAAATCGCCTCGGTCCGCCGGACGCAGAAAATCGAGAGCACGACCCATCTCCGGGCGCTCGTCGAAGAGGTCTGCCATTGGATCCCCCAGCGCGGGAAGATCCATCCCGCCTCCAAGGTGTTCCAGGCGCTCCGGATCGAAGTCAACCAGGAGCTCGACGGCTTCGGCGAACTCCTGACCGAAGCGATCGGCCGGGTCGGCCCCGCGACCCGCATCGTGGTGATCTCGTTCCATTCCCTCGAAGACCGCATCGTCAAGCACACCCTGAACCGCCTGGCCCGGACCGAATACGGCCCCGGAGTCATCGATATCCTGACGAAGCACCCCGTCGTTCCGAGCGACGCGGAGGCCGCCCGCAATCCCCGCTCGCGGTCGGCCAAGCTGCGGGCGGCCGTGAAGAGAGCCCATGGTTCGTAAGAAGCTCGGCCGGAAGGCAATCCTCTGGAGGACGCTGGCCGGCGTCCTCACGATGCTGACCCTCACCTTCTACATCTGGCACCTCACCGAAAACGTGCGTCTCGGCTACGAAATCGTCCAGGGCGAACACCGGCTTCGGGCCCTGGGGGAGGACATCAAGAAGCTGCGGACGAAACGGGCCGCCCTTCTCTCCCTCGAACGCGTCAACCGGACCGCCCGGCAGGCGCTGAAACTCGGCGATCCCCGCGAGGACCAGGTGATCTATGAAAACCGCTGATCCGGAACTGACGGCATGAACATCGCGAACGGCCTGTACCAGAAAAAGGCCCGCCGGCGGACCAAGTTTCTCGCCCTGGTTCTCGGCCTGTGGAGCCTGGGGATCGTGGCCCGGCTTTTCCAGCTCCAGGTCCTCGGCCACGCCCGGTCAAGCGCCAAGGTCGTCGGACAGAACCAAAAAACGATCGAAATCGTGCCGGAGAGAGGCGCCATCTATGACCGGAAAGGCCAGATCCTGGCCCTGAGTGTGCCCGTGCAGTCCATCTTCTACAATCCCTCGCCCTCCGAGTCTCCCGAGGAGCAGCTCCGGCCCGTCCTGAAGCTCAAACCCCTTCTCGACCTGAGCGGCGCCGACATCGAGCGGATCAGGGCCGCGCTCGCCGAAGGGGACCGCTTCATCTACATCAAGCGGAAGGCCGATCCAGAAACGACCGAGAAGGTCAAGGCCCTGGTCCTCGGCGGGGTCGGCTTCCAGGATGAGAAGCGGCGCTTTTATCCGCAAGGCACGCTGGCCTCGCACGTTCTCGGCGGCGTCGGAATGGACGACAAAGGCGTGGGTGGCATCGAGCTGAAATACGACGCCATCCTGAAGGGGACCAAGGGCGAACAGATCGCCCTCCTCGACGTCAAGGGGCGGAAATACCATTACGAAACCCTGCAGGAGCCCCAGAGCGGAAAAGACCTGGAACTGACCCTCGACGCCACGATCCAATATTTCGCCGAGACGGCCCTGAAGAAGGCCGTGGCTGACCAGGAGGCCGCCTGGGGGACGGCAATCGCCTCCTGCCCCTCGACGGGCGAGATCCTGGCCATGGCGAGTGTCCCCGACTACGACCCCAACGTTAGTTTGCCCGCCGCCGCGGAAGCCGGAACGAACCGGGCGATCCGGCACCTCTTCGAGCCCGGATCGATGTTCAAGATCGTGACCGCCTCGGCCGCGCTCGAAAACCGGCGCGTGTCCCTGACCCAGAGCTTCGACTGCAGCAAGGGCTCGATCGAATCCGCCGGCGGGGCGATCCGGGACCACCAGACCTTCGGGACCCTCACCTTCCCCGAAGTCATCATCGAATCGTCCAACGTGGGCTCGATCCAGGTCGGCCGCCAGGTCGGGCCGCCCCTCCTCTACCAGACGGTCCAGGCGTTCCGTTTCGGCGAGAAAACGGGGATCGAGCTCCCGGCCGAGTCGGTCGGCATCGTCCATCCCCTCGCCGAATGGACAAAGCGGTCGCTCGACTCGATCTCCATCGGTTACGAGATCTCGGTAACGGCCCTCCAGATCCTCCAGGCGGCGAACGTCATCGCCAACCGGGGGACCCTGGTCCCGCCACGGATCGTCAAGAGCGTCGCCGGAGTGCCCGTGAAACGGAAATCGGCCGGCGGGGAACAGGTCCGGGTCATTTCCGACCAGGCCGGCCAGGCGCTGGCCTCGATCCTCGAGCGGGTCGTCCTCGAGGGGACGGGCAAGGCAGCCGCGGCCGGCGGATTCGCCGTCGCCGGCAAGACCGGGACGACGCAGATCTACGACCCGGTCCGCAGGACGTATCAGTCCTCGAAGCACATCGCCTCCTTCGTGGGGTTCGTCCCCGTGGACAAGCCGGTCCTGTCGATCATCGTCGTCCTCGCCGAACCCAAGAAGGACGCCTACTACGGCGGCCAGATCGCGGCGCCCGTGTTCCGCGAGATCGCCCTCCGGACGCTTCGCTACAAGGGGATCATTCCTCCGCCGAGACCGGACCGGAGCCTCCTCGCGGCCAAGGGCGCGCAGGGAAAACGGCCATGATCCTCAAAGAGCTGTTGAAAGGCGTCCCCGTCCTCCTCATCGAGGGCGACGAAGCCGCGGACATCCGCGGCCTCGCTTACTCCTCCAAGGACGTGCGGCCGGGGTACCTCTTCGCGGCGCTCAAGGGCGCCCGGACGGACGGCTTCGCCTATGCCGCCGAAGCGGTCGCCGCCGGAGCGGCCGCGGTCCTCTCGGACCGGCCGAAGCCGGACGGCATCGCGGCGGCCTGGATCCGCGTCTTCGATCCGCGCGAGGCCCTGGCCCTCTGCTCGGCCAACTTCTACGGCCACCCGTCGCACCGGATGAAGCTCGTGGGCATCACCGGGACCAAGGGCAAGACGACGACGACGTACATCCTCGAAGCCATTTTCCAAAAAGCGGGGTTCCGGACCGGCGTCATCGGGACGATCAGCCACCGGGGGCCGGATTTCGAGTTCGCGGCCCGGCGGACGACGCCCGAGGCGCCCGACCTCCAACGGATGCTGAAAGACATGCTCGAGGCGGGCGCCTCGCACTGCCTGATGGAGGTCTCCTCCCATTCGCTCGACCTGAAGCGGGTCTGGGATATCAGCTTCGACGTGGCCGTGTTCACCAACCTCAGCGGCGAGCACCTCGACTACCATCCGACGATGGAGGACTACTTCAACGCCAAGAAGAAGCTGTTCGTCCTCAACTCGAAAAAGCGGATCGCCGTCGTGAACGAGGACGATCCCTGGGGGAAGCGCCTCATCCCCGACCTGCCGATGAGCACCATCACCTTCGGGCTCGAGCCGACGGCCCTCGTCCGGGCCGAGCGCTTCAAGCTGAACGGCACGGGCATCGAGGGGACGATCAAGTTCCCCGGCGGACAGATCTCCATCGCCTCGACGCTCTCGGGCCGGTACAACCTCTACAACCTGCTGGCCGCTTTCGCCGTGGCCCTGGCCCTCGGCGTCCCACCGTCCGTCATCAAGGACGGGATCGCCGCGTTGAAACAGGTGCCCGGCCGGTTCGAGAAGATCGAGAACGACCGCGGCCTGAACCTCTATGTCGATTACGCCCACACGGACAGCGCCCTGCGGAGTCTGCTCGAAACCGTCAAGGATCTCCGGCCGAGCCGCATCCTCCTCGTCTTCGGCTGCGGCGGGGACCGGGACCGGACCAAGCGCGAGCGGATGGGCGAGGTCGCCGGCCTCTTCGCCGACTGGACGTTCGTGACCTCGGACAACCCCCGCTCCGAAGACCCGCTGGTCATCATCCACGAAATCGAGAAGGGCCTCGTCAAGGCCGGGACGAAAAAATACAGCCTCCTCCCCGACCGCCGCGAGGCGATCCGGGAGGCCCTGTCCTTCGCCCGCAAGGGGGACTACGTCCTGTTTGCGGGCAAGGGCCACGAGAACACCCAGGAGCTCAAGGACGGCATCGTCCCCTTCAACGACGGGGACGTGGTCCGCGAGATCCTGGCCGCGATGGAGAAGATCTGACATGGCCGACCTCCGCCTCGACCGGATCGCGGTCCTCACCGGAGGGTCCGTCGCCCAGGGCGACCCGGCGCTCCGCTTCCGCGCCTTCGGCCTCGATTCGCGGCAGACCGCAGCCGGCCAGTTGTTCTTCGCCGTCGTCGCCCGCCGCGACGGCCACGATTTCGTGGCCGAGGCCGCCGCCCGGGGCGCGGCCGGGGCCGTCGTCTCCCGGGACGTCGATCCGCCGGACGGACGTTTCGCCCTGCTCAAAGTCGCCGACACGGTCGCGGCCCTCCAGGCGCTGGCCCGGGGCGTCCTGGCCGAGCGGCCGCGCGAGGTCGTGGGCATCACCGGGAGCGCCGGCAAGACCACGACCAAGGACTTCACCGCCGCCCTCCTCGCGACGCGCTACGACGTCCTGAAAACCGAGGGGAACTTCAACAACCACCTCGGCCTGGCCCTCTCGCTCCTCCGGCTGGAGCCGGGCCAGGATGCCGCGGTGCTCGAGATGGGCATGAGCGCGCCCGGCGAGATCCGGCGGCTGACCGGGATCGCGCCGCCCGACGTGGCGGTGATCACCAACGTCCATCCCGTGCATCTCGAATTCCTGAAAACCCTGGAGGCCGTGGCCGCGGCAAAGGCCGAGATCCTCGAAGGCCTGAAGCCCGGCGGAACGGCCGTCCTCAACGGCGACGACCCGTTCACTGCCCGGATCGCCCCGGTCTGGTCCGGCCGCACGATCCGTTTCGGCCTGGCCCCCGGCTGCGACATCCGGGCGGAGAACATCCGGAGCCTCGGCTACGACGGCTTCGCGTTCGACATCGTCTATGGCGGCGAGCGGCACGGCGTCCGCTTCCCGTTCCTGGCCGAGACCGCGATCTTCAACCTGCTGGCCGCCCTCGGCGCCGCCCGGGCCCTCGAGCTGCCCTGGGACGGGCTCCGGCCGGCGGTCGAGGCCCTCCGGCCCGCGTCCCATCGCGGCCGGCCGCACCATTTGGCCCGGGGGATCGTCCTCATCGACGACTCCTACAATTCGAACCCCCGGGCGCTCGAAGCCGCGCTCCGGAGCTACGGCCGCCTGCCGGCCCGGCGGAGGATCGCGGTGCTGGGCGACATGCTCGAACTCGGCGAAGCCGCGCCCGCCTATCACGAACTGGCCGGCGAGCGCGCGGCCCGGGAAGGCTGGGACATCCTCGCGGCCGTCGGCCCCCTGGCCGCCCGCACCGCCGCCGGCGCGCGCAGAGCGGGGATGGACCCCGCCGCTCTCCACGCCTTTGCCACGAGCGAAGAGGCGGCCCCGGCCGTCCTCGCCCTCCTCCGGGACGGCGATCTCGTCCTGGTCAAGGGATCGCGGGGGATCCGGACCGAAATCGTCGTCGACGCGATTCTGGCGGCACCCAAGGAGACCTGACGTGCTGACCTGGCTGCTGACCACCCTCCAAAAGTCGGTGCCGTTCCTCAACCTGTTCAAGTACATCACCGTCCGGACCGCCCTGGCCGGCATCACCGCCCTGGTGCTGAGCTTTCTCTTCGGCCCGCCGCTCATCCGGTTCCTCAAAAAAAACATGATCGGGCAGGAGATCCGGACCGAAGGGCCGCAGTCCCATTATTCGAAGAAAGGGACACCGACCATGGGCGGGCTCCTGATCATCGGCGCGACGCTCGTCCCGACGATCCTCTGGGGGAACCTGGAAAACACCTACGTCTGGCTGGCCATGGGCACGATGTCCCTCTTCGGCCTCATCGGCTTTCTCGACGACTATCTCAAGGTCAAGAAGAAACAGTCCCTGGGCCTGATCGCCCGGAACAAGATCCTGCTCCAGGCCGTCCTGGCCGTGGTGTTTGGCCTGATCGTCGTCTACCTGGGCTTCACCGAGGGGCCGGACCGCGGGTTCAATCTCCACCTCTACCTCCCCTTCCTTAAGAAATGGATGCCCTACCTCGGATGGCTCTACGCGCCCTGGGCCGCCTTCATCCTGGTCGGCTCCTCGAACGCGGTCAACGTAGCGGACGGCCTGGACGGCCTGGCCATCGGGCTGACGGCCATCAGCGCCGCCGCCCTGACGGCGTTGACGTACATCTCCGGCCACGCCATCTTCTCCAACTACCTCTACATCGCCCAGGTGAAGCCGGCCGCGGAGCTCACGGTCTTCGCCGGCGCGCTGACCGGGGCCTGCCTCGGATTCATGTGGTTCAACTCCCATCCGGCCCAGGTCTTCATGGGCGACGTCGGGGCGCTCTCCCTCGGCGCGGCGCTGGCCGCGATCGCGGTCCTCATCAAGCAGGAGCTGCTGCTCTTCGCCGTGGCGGGCGTGTTCATCCTCGAGGCGCTGTCCGTCATCCTCCAGGTCGGGTACTTCAAGATCAGCGGGGGCAAGCGCATCTTCCGGATGGCCCCGCTCCATCATCATTTCGAGCTTCTGGGCTGGCCCGAAGAGAAAGTGGTCATCCGGTTCTGGATCCTGGGCATCATTTTCGCCCTGTTCAGCTTGGCCACTCTGAAGTTGAGGTGAACATGGACCTCCGCCACAAGCGCGTCTTGGTCGTGGGCCTGGGAAAGACGGGCGAATCCGTCGCCGACTTCCTCCTTCACCAAGGGGCGCGCGTGAAGATCAGCGAAAAGAAGACCGCCGCGGCGCTCAGCGGGGCGGCCGAAGCCTGGACCGCCCGGGGGGCCGAGATCGAAGCCGGAGGGCACCGGGTGGCCTCCTTCCTCGAGGCCGACCTCATCGTCCCCAGCCCGGGAGTCCCGCTCCTGCCCGAATACGCGGCCGCCCAGGCGCGCGGCGTCCCGATCCTGTCCGAGATCGAGCTCGCCTTCCGGTTCCTGAAGGGCCGGATCATCGGCATCACCGGGACGAACGGCAAATCGACGACCGCGACCCTGATTCACAAGATCCTGAAGGATGCCGGACGGAAGGCGCATCTCGCCGGCAACATCGGGACTCCGCTCATCTCGTTCGTCGACCGGAGCCGCGACGACCACGTCTACGTGACCGAGATCTCGAGCTTCCAGCTCGAGTTCATCGACGCGTTCCGGGCGTCCGTCGCCGTATTCCTCAACGTCTCCCAGAACCACCTCGACTGGCACGTTTCGTTCGAAGCCTACTTCCTCTCGAAGGCGAAGCTCATCCTCGGCCAGCGGGGGGGCGACAAGGCCGTCCTGAACCGGGACGACGCCCGCGTCTGGGGCCTGAAGCCCCTCGCCCCGTCCGACGTCTACGGCTTCAGCCGCCGGCGGGCGCTCGGCCGGGGCTGTTTCCTCCGCGGGGACCGGATCGTGCTCCGCGACGGAGCGAAGGAGCGCGACCTCATGCCCGTCGGCGAAATCCGGCTGCCCGGACTCCACAACCGGGAAAACATCATGGCCGCGGCGATGGTCGGGGCCCTGAGCGGCGTCGAGCCGCGGTCGATGCGGGCGTCCATACGGGAGTTCACCGGCCTCGAGCACCGGCTCGAGCCCGTCCTCACCCTCCGCGGGGCCACCTTCGTCAACGATTCCAAGGCCACGACCGTGGACGCCGCGATCAAGGCGATCGAGAGCTTCGACCGGCCGATCGTCCTCATCCTCGGCGGCAAGGACAAGGGCTCGGACTTCACGAAGCTCCGCCGCCTCGTGAAAGCCCGGGTGAAAAAGGTCGTGCTGGTGGGCGCGGCCAAGGACAAGATCCGGGCGGCCCTCCACGGCGTCGTTCCGATGGACGAGGCCGGGACGTTCGCGGACGTCGTTCCCCTCGCCTTCGCCGCCGCGTCGCGCGGCGACGTGGTCCTCCTCGCGCCGGCCTGCACGAGCTGGGACATGTTCGCCAACTTCGAGGAGCGGGGCCGGGTCTTCAAGCGCGAAGTCCGCAAGCTCGCCCGCACGGCCGGAGTCCGATGACCATGGACATCGTCAGGCCCTACAGCTTCGACAAATGGCTGTTCGCCGTCACCCTCATCCTGCTCACGATAGGCCTGGTGATGGTCTTCAGCGCCTCGGGCGTCGCCTCCGACCTCATCTACAACCAGCCGTTCTATTTCCTTGCGCAGCAGGCGCTCGGCGCGGTCGGCGGGCTGGCGGTCATCCTTGTGCTGCTCTCGATCCGGAAGCCGTTCTACGAGCAGTCGCTGTTCGTCCTCGGCCTGCTCGCCGGGACATTCGGGCTCCTCGTTCTCTGCTTCCTGATGCCGTCCGTGGCCCGGACCAACCGCTGGATCAGCCTCGCTGGGATCCGCTTCCAGCCGTCGGAGTTGGCCAAGATCAGCCTCGTCCTCTTCCTGGCCTGGTACCTGGACCGGCGGAAAGACAAGATCCAGGAGCCCCGGGTCATCCTCGTCCCGGCCGTGGTCATCGCCCTGTTCGCCCTCCTGATCATGAAGGAGCCGGATTTCGGCACCGCCCTTTTCGTCTTCCTCCTCGGCCTGCTTCTCCTCTTCTTGGGCGGCGTCCGGCCGAAATATTTCCTCTATCTGGGCGTCTTCTCGCTTCCGGTCTTCGTCTATTACATCTTCGCCGCGAGCTACCGCCTGGAGCGGATCCTCGCCTTCCTCTCGCCCGACAAGAGCCCGCAGAGCATCAATTTCCAGATTCAGCAGTCCAAGCTCGCGCTCGGCGCGGGCGGCCTGATCGGGGCCAGTCTGGGCGAGAGCGTCCAGAAGCTCTTCCTGCCCTACCCCCACACCGACTTCATCTTCGCCATCCTCGGCGAAGAGATGGGGTTCTTCGGGACCCTGGTGACCCTGGCCTTCTTCGTCATCCTGATCTGGCGGGGCATCGTCATCTCGCTCAAGGCGCCCAACGCCTTCAGCCAGCTCGCCGCTGCGGGACTGACGTTCCTGATCGGGATCCAGGCCCTTCTCAACATCTCGGTCGTGCTCGGACTCGGACCGGTGAAAGGCGTGCCCCTGCCCTTCCTGAGTTTCGGCCGGTCCTCCCTCGTCTGCAACCTGATCGTGATCGGTCTTCTTCTCCACATCTCCCAGCGCCGGGAGACCCAGAGGACGCAGGCATGAAGGAACGCCGGGTGATCATCAGCGGCGGCGGGACGGGCGGCCACCTTTACCCCGCCCTTGTCCTCGGCCGCAAGCTCCGGGACATGGACCCCGGGCTCGCCCTGACGTTCGTCGGCAGCGGTCGCGGGGCCGAGCGGGAGATCATGACCCGCGAAGCCGTCCGCTACGTTCCGATGCGGATCGAAGGCCTGAAGGGCCGCGGCCGCCGCGCCCTCAAGGCGGCCGCCCTGCTGCCGGGCGCCTTCCTGAAGTCGCTGGCCCTCCTCGTCCGGTTGCGGCCGCGCCTCGTCGTGGGCGTCGGCGGATACAGCTCCGGCCCCATCGTCCTGCTCGCGGCCTGGACGGCCGTGCCGACGCTCATCCTGGAGCAGAACGTCCGGCCGGGCTTCACGAACCGGCTGCTCATCCGCTGGGTGAAAAAGGCGGCGGTGGCGTTCGAGGCTTCGCTCCCCTGCTTCCGCGGGAAAGGGGTCCACCTCGGAAATCCCGTCCGCCCCGAATTCGCCGCCCTCCGGCCGAAAGCCCGCGGCGGCCGCCTGTCGCTCCTCGTGTTCGGCGGGAGCCAGGGCTCGCGCGTCCTCAACCGGGCGGTCGCGGCGGCGCTGCCCCTGCTGGCCCAAGCCAAGGAACGCCTGACGATCGCCCATCAGACCGGCCCTGCCGACCTCGACGCCGTGCGGGCAGGTTACGCCGCCCAGGGCTTCGACCGGGCCGAGGTGGCCGCCTTCTTCCACGACATGCCCGCCCGGTTCGGGGCGGCCGACCTCATCCTCTGCCGGGCCGGGGCGACGAGCTGCGCCGAACTCATCGCCGCCCGGAAGGCGTCCATCCTCGTCCCCTTCGCCCAGGCGGCCGACGACCACCAGGCGGCCAACGCCGCGGCGCTCCAGGACGTGGGCGGCGCGGACGTGATCCTCGAGAGCGAGCTCGCGGCGGACCGCCTGGCCGCTCGGATCCTGGACTTCCTCGCCCGGCCGGAGCGGATCACGGACATGGAAGACCGTCTGGCGCCCCTGAAGAAGGACTCGGCGGCCGGCGACATCGCCCGCCTGTGCTTCGACCTCATGGAGGCCCGCCGCTAATGTCCCGTCTCAACCGCCCTTTTCGCCCGCTCTCCTCAGAGACGGGACATTTCCAGGGGGGAGTCAAGCTCCCCCCTCGGCGCTTCGCTGACCCCCTGAGGGGGGCCACGCCGCCCCCCTCAAGCTCCCTGACGGTTGTGCGTCTCAATAGACTTTCCTGCAACAAAAGAAATTCCGAGACGCACAACTAGGAGAACCGCATGGTCAAGACCACATACCGCAAATTGAAGCACATCCACATGATCGGCATCGGCGGCACGGGCATGAACGGCATCGCCGAAGTGCTCCTCAACCTGGGCTACAAGGTCACGGGCTCGGACATGGCGAGGAACGACGCCACCCGGCGCCTCGCCCGCTTGAAGGCCGGCATCTCGATCGGCCACAAGCCGGGGAACGTCGAGGGGGCGGACGTCGTCGTCATCTCGTCGGCCATCAAGGGCGACAACGTCGAGGTGCGCGAGGCGCGGCGCCGGAAGATCCCGATCATCCCCCGGGCGGAGATGCTGGCCGAGCTGATGCGGATGAAATACGGCATCGCCGTGGCCGGCGCGCACGGCAAGACGACCACGACCTCCATGATCGCCACGATCCTCGACCGGGGCGGGTTCGACCCTACGATCATCGTCGGCGGCCGCCTGAACACGATCGGGGCCAATGCCAAGCTCGGCGCGGGCGACTTCTTCGTGGCCGAGGCGGACGAGAGCGACAAGTCCTTCCTCCTCCTCTCGCCGTTCATCGCCGTCCTGACCAACATCGACGCCGAGCACCTGGACCAGTACCGGGACGTGGAGGAGATCAAGGCGACCTTCGTCCGCTTCGCCAATAAGGTCCCGTTCTACTGCCCGGTCATCCTCTGCCTCGACGACCCCAACCTCCAGAGCCTCATCCCCGCCCTCGAGCGCCGGATCATCACCTACGGGTTCTCGACCCAGTCCGACATCTCCGCCCGGGACATGCGGTTCGACCGCTTCTCGAGCGCCTGTCGGCTATTCCACAAGGGCCGCCCCCTCGGGACGCTGAAGCTTAACGTCCCCGGCAAGCACAGCATCCTGAACGCCATGGCCTCGACCGCCGTGGGCCTGGACCTCGACATCCCGCCCACCCTTATCCTCGAGGCGCTCGAGAGCTATGCCGGCACGGGCCGGCGGTTCGAGCTCAAGGCCGAGGTCCGGGAGATGATGATCGTCGAGGACTACGCCCACCATCCAACCGAGATCATGGCCACCCTCGACGCCGCCAAGCGGGGCTGGCCCCGGCGGGTCGTGGCCGTGTTCCAGCCGCACCGCTACACGCGGCTCGCCCATCTCAGGGCCGAGTTCGCCCGGTCGTTCAACCAGGCCGACGCCCTGCTGCTGACCGAGATCTACCCCGCCGGCGAGGAGCCGATCCCCGGCGTGTCGGGCCGGGCCCTCTACGACGACGTGCAGCAGTTCGGCCACAAGGACGTCCACTTCGAACCCGACCTGAAGAAGGTCCCGGCGGCCCTTCTGAAGATCGTCCGGCCCGGCGACATCGTCATCTTCCTGGGCGCGGGCAACATCACCAAGGCCGTCCCCGAATTCATCAAGAAACTAAAGGTGTCCCGATGAGCCCCACCGTTCCGGCGAGCTTCGCTCCGTCCCTCCATTTCCAGCGCGGGGACAGCGGGATGCGCCTGAAGAAGGTCCGGAGGACCGGGTCCCCCCTCTTCAAGCAGGCGCTCATCGCCTTTGCCCTCGCGGCGGTCGTCTTCTTCGCCGTCCACAAAACCTATCTCTTCGTCATCACCTGGAGCAGGCTCGAAATCCGGGACGTCCGCGTCGCCTGCGCCGACGAGTCCGTCCGGGCCGACGTCGTCCGCCTCCAGGAAGGGACGCGCTGGGGGAACATCCTCCTCCTCGACCTGGCCAAGGTTCGCGGGCGGCTGGAGGCCGTGCCCTGGGTCCAGGACGCGCGCCTCCGCAAGGTCTTCCCCTCGACGCTCGAGATCGGCCTCACCCTCCGGACCCCGGCCGCCCTCCTCCAGCGGGACGCGATCTACCTCATCGACCGGGACGGGATCGAGATCCAGAAGACCGAGCCCGGCGCGTTTCGGGGTCTGCCGCTCCTCCTCGACGAGGCCGGCTTCGTCGCGGACCGGACGGACAAGCTCCGGCGGGCCTGGGACTGCTTCGACGGCCTCGCCGAGGCGGAGCGCCTCGACGTCGAATCGATCGACCTGACCGATCCGTCGAACGCGGTCCTGAAGTTCCGGTCGGAGCCGACCCGGGTCCTGCTCGGGGACATGGACTACGGCGCCCGGATCGCCGACTTCATGAAAAACAAGGAGCGCTGGACTCGGGAGTTCGGGCTTCTGGAATACGTCGACCTGCGGTTCGACGATCGCGTCTATCTCAAGCCGGCCGCGCTGACCGCGAGCGCGGACACCCCGTCCCTCAAGGAGGCGCGGTAATGCCCAAAAACGGTTACGTCGTCGGCATCGACATCGGCACAAAGAAAGTGACGGCCGTCATCGGCGAGATCAACGAGGAGCGCAAGATCGAGGTCATCGGGATCGGCACGGCCGAGTCCAAGGGCCTGCGCAAGGGCGTGGTGGTCAACCTCGACGTCACCTCGGCGGCCATCAAGAAGGCCCAGGAGGAGGCGGAGCTCATGGCCGGGGTGGCCATCAACGCGGCTTTCATCGGCATCTCCGGGGCCCACATCAAGAGCTTCAACAGCCGCGGGGTGATCGCCGTCTCCGGCAAGAACCGGGAGATCACCCGGGACGACATCCGCCGGGTGATCGAGCAGTCGAAGGCGGTCTCGATCCCGCCCGACCGGGAGATCATCCACGTCATCCCCCAGGAGTTCGTCGTGGACGACCAGGACGGGATCCGCGAACCCCTGGGCATGAACGGCATCAAGCTCGAGGTCAACGTCCACATCGTCACCGGAGCGGTGACCCTCGTCCAGAACCTCCGGACCTGCGTCGAGCGGGCCGGGATCGCCATCGAGCAGATCGTCCTCAACCAGATCGCCGCGAGCGCCGCCGTCCTGACCCACGACGAGCGGGAGCTCGGCGTGGGCCTGATCGACATCGGCGCCGGGACGACCGAGGTGGCCATCTTCGAGCGGGGCAGCCTGTGGTACACGTCGATCATCCCCCTCGGCGGCGACAACTTCACGAACGACATCGCCGTCGGCCTGCGGACGGCCATCCCGGACGCGGAGAAGATCAAGAAGCGGTTCGGCTGCGTCGTCGGCCCGCCGTCGGACGAACAGGAAACGATCGAGGTGCCCTCGGTGGGCACCGGCCGGAAGCCGCGCGTCCTGTCGCGCCAGCTTCTGGCCGACATCATCCAGCCGCGGGCCGAAGAGATCTTCCGGCTCGTGGACAACGACATCAAGAAGATGGGCTACGAGAAATCCCTGAACTCCGGGATCGTCCTGACGGGCGGCACGGCGCTGCTCGAAGGCCTGGAGGACGTCGCCGAGGAGATCTTCGACCTGCCGGTCCGCCGGGGCGACCCGGTCGGGGTCGGCGGCCTCGTCGACCGGGTGGCCACCCCCGACTACGCCACGGCCGTGGGCCTGCTCCTCCACGGCCAGGGCCTCATCCGCGAGGGCGGCCAGGGCAAGGACCGGAGGAAGGGGCTGTTTTCGAAATTCAAGGACCTTTTCAAGGAAGATTAGGAGGGGACCATGGGCAACGAATCGCTGGGCAAGTTGAAATTTCACCTCGTCGAGGACATGTTCAACGCCAAGATCCGCGTCATCGGCGTCGGGGGCGGGGGCGGCAACGCCCTCAACCGGATGATCGAGGCGGGGATCGACGGCGTGGACTTCATCGCGGTCAACACCGATCTCCAGGCGCTGACCCACAACAAGGCGCCGAACAAGATCCAGATCGGCCACCAGCTCACCAAGGGGTTGGGGTCGGGCGGCCGGCCCGAGCAGGGCAAGCAGGCCGCCTTGGAGGACACCGAGAAGCTCCTCGCGATCCTGGAGGGATCGGACATGGTCTTCCTCACCGCCGGCCTGGGCGGCGGCACGGGGACCGGCGCGACGCCGATCATCGCCAACCTGGCCGCCGAGCTCGGCATCCTCTGCATCGCCATCTGCACCTTGCCGTTCGAGTTCGAGGGCCGGGTCCGGGCCAAGCAGGCCGAGGAAGGCCTGAGCGACATCAAGGCCGCCGTGGACACGGTCATCGCCATCCCCAACGAGCGCCTGCTCCAGTCGGTGAACCTGGAGACCTCGATGCAGGACGCGTTCAAGATGGCCGACGACGTCCTTCGCCAGGCCGTGCAGGGCGTCAGCGACCTGATCACCAAACCCGGCCTGATCAACCTCGATTTCGCGGACGTCAAGTCGATCATGAAGGGCATGGGCATGGCCTTCATGGGGACGGGCATGGCCTCGGGCGAAAACCGGGCGGCCGAAGCGGCGAACAAGGCCATCTGCAGCCCGCTCCTCATCGACACCTCGATCGAGGGGGCCAAGGGCGTCCTGATCAACATCACCGGCGGCAAGGACCTGACCCTGCACGAAGTGTCGAAGGCCTCCCAGCTCATCCACAAGCTCGCCCACCCCGAAGCGAACATCATCTTCGGCACGGTTATCGACCCCGCGCTCAAGGAGATGGTCAAGGTCACGGTCATCGCCACCGGTTTCGAGCGCAGCTTCGAGCGCCGGGCCGTCGACCCCGCGCCGACTCCCCAGGAGCTCGTCCTCCGGCCGCGGCAGGCCTACCGCAAGACCCCGCCCCCCTTCCCGGTGCCCCATCCCCCAGGCCAATACAAGGAGACGCCGCCGTTTCCGTTCGTGCCCCAGGAGGCCGAGCGGCCCGAGTCCTCCGAGCCGGGCTGGGGCCCCACGCCGCCCTATGAGAAGCCTTGGGGGGACCTCGATACGCCCGCCTTCATCCGCAAGAACCACTCCCAGCTGAGGAAGATGCCCTCATGAAGAAGGCCGATTTCGTCGTCGCCGGATGCCGTCAGGTCGTCACCTGCGGCCGCCGCGCCCCCTTGCGCCAGGAGGACCTCGGCCAGGTCGAGGTCTTCGAGAACGGCTGGGTCGCGGCCCACGGCGGACGGATCGTGTTCATCGGGAACGAAGCCGCGTTCAAGGCCGAGGTGGAATTCGCCGAAGACGGGACCCGGTTCGACGGCGCGGGGCTCATCGCCCTTCCCGGGTTTGTCGACGCGCACACCCACCTCCCCTTTGCCGGCGATCGGGCCGAGGAATTCTCGCTGCGGCTCAAGGGCTGGACGTATCAGCAGCTCGCCGAGAAAGGCCTGGGCATCAAGACCACGGTCCGGGCCACGCGCCGGGCCACCCTCGAGGAGCTGACGACCGCTTGCCTCGAGCGCCTCGACCGGATGCTCCTCCACGGGACGACGACAGCCGAGGCCAAGAGCGGATACGGACTGAACCTGGCCGACGAACTCAAGCAGCTCGAGGCCGTCCGGGGCGCGGGACGCAGCCATCCCGTGGAGCTCGTCCCGACGTTCATGGGGGCGCACGACGTGCCGCCCGAATATCTCTCGAAAAAGGAGGACTACATTGACCTTCTTGTTCACGAGATCATGCCGGAAGTCCGCCGCCGGAAACTCGCCCGCTTTTTCGACATCTTTTGCGAGAAGGGCGTGTATACTCTGGCGGAGACAGAAAGGCTGGTACAGGCGGCCAAGGCGGCCGGATTCGGAATCAAGATCCACGCCGACGAATTCGTTCCACTCGGCGGGACGGAGCTCGCCGTCGAGGTCGGAGCGGCTTCAGTCGAACACCTGATCGCCGTCACCGAAGCGGGGATCCTGGCCCTGGCCGGCAGCGCGACCGTGGCCGTCCTGCTGCCCGGCGTCTCGTTCTTCCTGCGGCTCGCCGCCAAGGCGCCCGCCCGCCGGCTGGTCGACGCCGGGGCGATCGTCGCCCTGGCTTCGGATTTCAACCCCGGGACCTCGATGACCGAATCGATGGTCTTCGTCCTCCAGCTCGGCGTCTACACCCTCGGGCTGAGCATCGAGGAGGCCCTGAACGCCGCCACGATCAACGGCGCCTGCGCGATCCGGATGCAGGACGAGGTGGGGAGCCTGGCCGCCGGCAAGAAGATGGACCTCGTCCTCTGCGATATGCCCAACTATGAATACCTCGCCTACCACCTTGGCGTGAATCCCGTCACGCACGTGGTCAAGAACGGCCGCATCGTCGTCAAGGACGGGCGGCCGGTTTATTCCTCCATCGCCCCTTAATCCCTATTCCCATTCCCTCCTGAACCCCCCGCCCGGGGGGTTCTCAATTGTCCCGTCTCTGAGATCCCTATAATGTTTCCTCGCAGAGACGGGACAATTCCAGGGGGGAGTCAACTTGGGGGGAACGCTCCGCGTTCCCCTCCAACGGGCGCCAGGAAACCCGGCCGCCCTGCCCCCCTTCTCGGGCGGGGCATGGACCCCGCCCTGCGACCAAGAGGGCACACCCCCTTGGAACCCCCGACGAGCGGCTCCCCGGGTCTTGACCCGGGGAGCCGCTCGTCAAGCTCCCCCCTCGGCGACCGTCACACCGTCCGGCCGCTCTTCTTCTTCCAGAAAAGATAGAAGGGCAGGCCGAGAAGGATGATGCCGAGACCGGCCATCGCGTTCCCGAATTGGTTGATAACCGAATTGATCGAGATGTAGAGCGCCGCCAGGATGAAGACGATCGGCGTCACAGGATAACCCCACGTCTTGTAGGGCCGGGGCATATCGGGCCGCTTTCTCCGGAGGATGAGGACGGACCCGACGGTCAACCCGAAGAAGATCCACTGACCGAACACGACATACGTGAACAGCTGTTCGAACGTCCCCGAGAGGCTGAGGATGATGCTCCAGACGCCGATCGCCAGGATGGAGATGTGGGGCGTCAGGAATTTGGGATGCACGTCTGCGATCTTCTTGAAAAAAAGGCCGTCCTTGGCCATGGCGAAATACACCCGCGGCGAGCATAGGACATTCTGGTTGGCGGCGCCGAGAATGGAGAAGAGGATGATGAACGAAATGAACGAGGCGGCGATGGGGCCGATGGCCGAGTTCATGGCGTCGGCCGCTACGCGGGTCGAGGAGGCGATGGCGCTCGTCGGCAGGACCCACAGGTAGGCCAGATTGGCCGCCAGGTAAAGGACGATGACCAGCCCCATGCCGATGAACAGACCCAGCGGCACGTTGCGCTGCGGGTTTTTAGTTTCCCCGGCGCTGTACGTCGCCGATTCCCAGCCCTTGTACGCCCACAGGCAGGCCACCAGGGCGATGCCGAAGGGGCCGAGCATTCCGGACATCCCTTTCGTCGAAGGCGTCACGAAATTTGCGGCGTTCCCCTTGCCGAAGAGGAAGATCACGGCGCAGATCCCGACGAGCGCCCCGAACTTGATCACGGTCAGGACATTCTGGAGGTTGGCTCCCCAGCGCGTCCCGAGGTAGTTCACCCCCATCAGGAAGAGGATCACGGCGACGCTGACGAGCTTCTGCCCCAGGGGGGACAGGGCGAAGAAGTGGGTGAGATATTTCGAGGAGAAGGCGACGGCCAGCGTCGCGATCGCCCCCGAGTCGATGACCAGGAACAGCGTCCAGCCGAAGAGGAACGAGATCATGGGCCCGTAGGACTCGCGGAGGTAGATGTACATCCCGCCCGCTTCGGGCATCGACGCGCCCAGCTCGGCGAACGACAGCGCGCCAAAAAAGCTCAGCGCGCCGCCCACGACCCAGACGGCGAGCATCAGCAGGGGGGCCTTGACGCCGGCGGCGATGCTCGACGGCACGAGGAAGATCCCCGAGCCGATGACGCCTCCGACGACGATTCCGACGATGTCCCAAAGTCCCAACACTCTCGGCAGATTGTGTCCCGGTGTGTTCATGCGCCTCAGATTACCCTATTTCCAATGACATTTCCAGGTTTTTCAGCGGGTCCGCGTGCGCCCCGCTCGTCACTCGGGCCGGCAGAACGTGGTCCGGTAATATTCCCACCCGTCGGCCACCGTCCTCTCGACCGGGATGTATTCGTGGCCGAATTCGCGGCGGCTCTTCTCGTTGGAGTAATAGGCCGTCCAGCCGCTCAGCCGTCCGTAGGCCGCCGTCAGAAGGGGCCGCTTCCCGGTGAGCAGACTCGCGGCCTCGAGCAGTCCGCCTGCCGCGGTGATCATCGGCGCCGGCACCCGGAAAGGATAAGCCTTCCGGCCGCAGCTCAGGCCGATCAGGCGAATCACGTCGGGGTAGGTCAGGTTGGCGCCAACCGCCAGATACTTCTCCCCGATCCTCCCCCGCTCCAAAGCCTTGAGGATCAGGGCGGTCAGGTCCCGGACGTCGACCACGGCCAGTCCGCCCGCGAACGAGCCGAACAGCCTCTTTCCGGAGACGGACCGATACAGCCGATTGTGGGGCGTCGTGATCGCATGGTCGCCCGGCCCCATGATCGAGGCCGGATTGAGGATGACGGCCGGCAGGCCCCGGCCGCGGACGGCCTCCTCCACGATTCCCTGGCCTTCGTATTTCGAAAGCATGTACGGGAGATTCCGGGGCCAATTGTACGGCGTGTCCTCGTCGGCCAGGATCCCGTCCGTGCGGAACCCGATCGCCCCGACCGAGGAGATGTGGACGAGCCGCTCCACGTTCCAGCGGAGGCAGGCGTCGACGACGCAACGGACGCCGTCGCGGTTCACGCGCATCAGGCGGGGCCGGTCGCGCTTCCAATAGGAGATGAGTCCTGCCAGATGAATCACGGCCGCGTGGCCCCGCACGGCCCGGGAGATGGCCTCGCCGTCGGCGATATCGCCCCGAAACAACCGGACGCCCTCTCCCGCCCAGCTGGCCGGCATCGGCTCGCCCGGCAGAAGGAACGCGGAGAGGTCCTGGGCGCCGAAGCGCCGGACGAGCTCGGGGACGAGCACAGAGCCGACGAACCCCGTCGCGCCGGTGACCAGAATCTTCACGGCGTCAGGCGATCCTCGGCGCCCGGGGACGGCGGAGATAGAGGAAGACGTCGTTGCCGATGCCGACTGCGGCATGGATGATCGCCGTATAGAAGATCGATCCGGTGGCGTAGGCGATCAGGCCGAAGATGACGCCCGCGCCGAGGGCGGCGAAGATTTCGCTCGGCGGATGGCCGAAATGGTAAAGCGTCGAGATGATCGTCTGCAACGCAAGGGCGGGGATGAACCCGACCGTGGGGACCAGCGGGAAGAACAACAGCCCCCGGAAGACGAATTCCCAGGGCAGGTAATAAAGGACGAAATAGGCGATTTCGAACCGGACGAATACCCTGGGATCGGCGCACGCTTCCTTGGAAAACGGATACTGAGCCTGCATGGCGGGGTCCCGGGAGCCGATGAATCCCGCGGCCAGCGCGACCGGGACGCCGACGGCCACGAAGAGGAGTCCGGTCCCGACATGGCCGGGGGTCAGCCCGACGAACCACAGGAAATCCCGCGGGCCCGGAGCCGCGACCAAAACGATGAGGAGCGGGACGGCCAGAAAGGCCGTGAAGAACGCCGTAAAATAGAGCAGGAAGGCCCGATAATCACCGCGCTTTTTCAGCAACGTCCGGAAATGGAAGACCGTCATCATGACGGGGAAGGCGACGGCGAGATAGAGATAAAGGACGTTCCGAACGTCGACGCCGCTATTTAATAAACCCATCTTTCTTCTCTTGGAGATACCAGGCCACGATCTCCCCGATCTGCCGATCCGTACGGTCGTCGGGGACGTAGCCGAGGTCGGCCACCGTCCGGGAGATGTCGTACGTCGTTTCGGTGGTAATGCGCTTGATCCGGTAATACGTCAGGGTCGGTTTGTAGCGGGGACGGAATTTCCGGACGATCGCCATGCCCCCCGCCGCCGCGAACGCGAGCCAGACGGGGACGTAGACCCGCTGCGTCCGGCCGAGCGCCCGCTGAAAACCGGTGAAGAACTCCCGCCATGTCGGGAGTTCGCCGTTGGTGACGGAATAGGCCCGGCCTTCGATCCCCTCCTTCCGCAGGGCCAGCTCGACGGCCTGGCAGAGATTGCCACTGTAGCAGTAGCCGAAGCGGTGGTTTCCGCGTCCCGCGATCAAGGGCACGCCCCGCTCGCACTCCCGGAGGATCCGGGCACTCGAGGTCCGGTCATAAGGGCCGAAGACGTCCGCCGGACGGAGGATGACGACCGGCAGGCCGCGCTCCTTCCACTGCGTGGTGAGAAATTTCTCCGACGCGATTTTATAGCGGGTGTATGGCAGGAAATCGGCCGGCGTGCCGGGATGCGATTCGGAGATGTCCGAAGCGCCGAAACCCAGGGTCAAGGCGGTGGAAATGTAGACGAGCCGTTTAGGAGGCCGGGGCATGTCGAGCAGCTTCCCGGCGAGATTGACCGTCAGGAGAAGGATGTTCTTGCGGCACGTTTCATCGTCGGCCAGATCGGACGTGATCGAGGCCGCGTGGACGATATAATCGGTGTCTTCGGGAATGGCGAACGAATCGCGATCCTGCAGGTCTCCGAACCTGAGCGCCACGTCGACGCCCGTCAGATTGTGGAGGTCGGATGATTTCCGGACCAGGCCGTGGACGTCCCAGCCCCGGGCCCGGAAATGGCGGCAAATGTTCGAGCCGATGAACCCGTTCGCCCCGGTGATAAAGATCCTCACGCCGACGTCCCCTTGCGCCGGACCGCGGAATTCCAGACTCCCACGAGTGCCGGCGAGACCAGTATAACCAAAATCGCCGTCAAAACGCCAACGACGCTGTCCGTGAGGTAGTGGTAGCGGAGAAAGAACGTGGAGACATAGAGCGAGAGGATGACCGGGGCCAGGACATAGAACGCCGGCCGGACATAGCGGTGGGCCATCATCCACATGACCGTGGCGATCGCGCAGTGCGGGCTGGGGATGGTGCCTCCGATTTCGTGGATGTTCCTGCGGATGTATTCGCCCCAGGCCGCGAAAAAGCCGCCTTTCAAAGGGACCGTGTACGCTTCCGGCATGTGGTAGAACGGACCGGCGACCGGGAAGACCATGAATCCGAGGAAGCAGACGACGTTCGTCAGGGCGAGAGTGAACAGGTAATCCTCGAGCGGCCGTTCCCCCTTCCGGAAATAGATCAGGGCCCCGAGGCCGGGATAGATGATGAGGTAGATCACGTAGGCGAACATCATCCATTCCGTGAGAGGCGGCGTGATGAATTTCTGGAGCCAGACGGTCGGCTGGACGCCGAAGACGGCGGCCTCGAGCTTGAGGACGGCAG
>JADGNV010000188.1 GCA_017883285.1 Candidatus Aminicenantota bacterium
CACGTATTCGGTCAAGTCCTGGCAGGAAAAGATCATCTGAGGCCGGCGCCGGCCCCTCTTCCTCCTCCGCATTCCCGCCCTGGGCCCTCTCCCGGAATTCGCCCAAGAATCCGGACTGTGATAGCATTCCATTATTGAAGCGCGCCGATGAAGACACCCCGCCCGACCGGAGCCGCCGTCCTCCTCGCCGCTGTCCTCGCGGGTTGGGCGCTCCTCGCTCCGGCCGCGTCCGCCCTCCGGCCTGATCCCTCGCCCCAGGATGCCGTCCGGCTCCCCAAACCGCTCCAACACGATGTCCGGGTCACGCTGAAACTCGTCCAGGTGTACGTAACGGACAAGCAGGGCAAGCCCGTCCGCGACCTCGCGAAGGAAGATTTCACCGTCACCGACAACGGCCGGATCATGGCCCTCACCGAGTTCGAAAAGCACGTCCTCGAAGCCGCATTCGAGCTCCCGGACTACGTCCTCATCACGGACTACGAGACCATGTTCAAGGAGCTGAGCGCGGCCAACTGCTCGATCTTCTCCTTCGACAGCCGCGAGGCGGCCAAGGTTCCCACCCTCTTCGACTATGACGAACAGACGTTCGGGTCGCGGGGCAGCCGCGACATGTTCTCCCAGGGCGGGGTCCAGCAGAACTCCAACCTGGTCTTCAAGGACGAGAACGTCACCGGTCTGTACTCGCTGAGCAAGCTGGCCAACGCCACCGGCGGCAAGTACTTCGGCAACATCAACGAATACGAGCGCAACCTAGACCAGCTCCAGAACCTGACCGGCTCGTACTACGTCCTCGGCTACTCCATCGGCGAGCAGTGGGACGGCAAGTTCCACGAGATCAAGGTCGAGCTCAAGCGCAAAGGCTGCGAGGTCCGCGCCCAGGCGGGCTATTTCAGCCCCAAGCCCTTCGCCGAATATTCCGATCTCGAAAAGCAGCTCCACCTCTTCGACCTGGCCCTGTCCGACCGGCCCCTGCTCCAGACGCCGGCCGTCTTCGCCATGGGCGCGCTGTCCTATGCCTCCGGCGAGGAGCCCCGCCTCCTGATGCTCTCGAAGATCCCGACCGCGGTCCTCGACAAGTTCTCGGGGAAAAAGGTCGAGATCGTGGCGATCGTCTTCGACGACAAGGACAACGTCGCCGGCCTGCAGCGCCGCGAGGCGGACCTCTCGAAATACCGCGGAATGGACGTCTTCTTCACGTCGGGCGCGGCCCTCGCTCCGGGCAACTACCGGTGCCGGATCGTCATCCGCGACCTCGCATCGGGGACCGCGGCCGTGGCCTCGTCGCCGGCGCGCGTGGCAAAGCCCGCGACCGTCGGCCTCAGCCTCCACACCCCCCTGCTGCTCGTCGCCGAGAGCAACTTCGCGTATCTCGAAGCGGCGCCCTCGAAGACGCGGGACAAGCTCGGCTGGGCCGAGGCCTATCCCTTCGACCGGTCGCGCTACTCCCCCCTCGTGGCGGCCGCGCCGGCCGGGACGGCGAAAATCTACGCCGCCCTCCCCTGCTCCATGACCGGGCTCGTCGCGCCGGACGTCGCATTGTCCGTCCATCTGGTCCGGACGACGACGGGCGAATCGATCGCCCTGCCCTTCACGGTGCTGGCCAAAACCGGCCTCGCCGGCGCCGAGATCAGGTTCCTCGAAATCCCGCTCGCCGGCGTCCCCTCCGGAAAGTACCGCCTCTATCTCCACGCCGAGGACGCGGCTTCGAAAGCCGTGTCCTACGCCCAGACGTTCCTGACCCTGACCTCCGCCGCCCCCATCCGCTGACCATCGGGGCCATGCCCAGGACTACCCCCCAGGGGGATAGTGTTGACTTTTTTCCGCGGCGGGGATCTATAATATATTCAGAGGTCTTCTATCATGAGCATCAGGGAACGCTGGTCTATGGTCGGTCTCTTGTCGGCGTTTTGTCTCTTCGCCGCTCCGCCGCCGCCCCTGCGCTCGACGCCTCAGGAACCCATCCGCTTCCAGAAGCCTCTCGAGCACAACGTGGCCGTCACCCTGAAGCTCGTCCAGGTCTACGTCATCGACAAGAAGGGGAAGCCCGTCCAGGACCTCCGGAAGAGCGATTTCCATGTCACGGACAACGGCGTTCCGGTGACGATCACCGAATTCGAAAAGCACGTCCTAGAGCCGCCCGCGGCCGGCGCCGCGGCGACGGGCCCCGAAAAGCTGCTGTCGTCTCTGACGCCGCCCCTCCAGCCGATGACCCGGAAGTTCTTCCTCTTCTTCGATTTCGCCTTCAACAACCAGCGCGGCATCAACAAGTCGAAGGAGGCCGCCCTCCATTTCATCGACCGCGAATTGAAGCCCGGCGACGAAGTGGGCCTCGTTTCCTATGGGAGCATCGGGGGGCTCGCCATCCACGAGTTCCTGACGACCGACCACGCGAAAGTGCGGGACGCCGTGAAATACCTGAGCCCCCAGAAACTCGTCGGGCGGGTGGGCGATATCGAGGAACAATACTGGCGGCAGGCCGCCGAGGGGACAGCGACGAAAGTCTCCCACTCCGACCCCGATGTGGGCACGATGACCCCGAAGGTCCCGCAGGTCTACAACTGGCAGCGCCAGGAGTCCAAGAGCCAGTCGGCCAACTTCCTGCTCAAGCTGACCTCGTTCGCCGAGGCCCTGCGTTACGTTCCGGGGCAGAAGCACATTGTCCTGTTCACGACCGGCGTTGCAAGCACCATGATCTACGGCGCCCAGCAGGGCGACCCGATCGAGTCCGTGCTCATCGGGAACAACTCCCGAAGCCGCTTCGACACGGGCGACCACATCCTCCGGACGATCAACGAGGACCTGCTCAAGCAGTTGAGCGCGGCCAACTGCACCGTGTTCGCCTTCGACACGCGCGAATCGGCCGTCATCCCCTCGCTCTTCACGTACGACGAGCAGACCTACGAGACATCATACCGCGACCTCTTCTACGACGAGGGCGTGCGACAGAACGTGAATCTGCCCCTCAAGGACGACCGGGTCACGGGGGAATACTCGCTCCGCCGGATGTCCGTCGTGACGGGCGGCAAATACTTCTCCAACATCGGCGACTACGAGAACACGCTCTCCCAGGTCCAAGCCCTCACCGGGATGTACTACGTCCTCGGCTACTCCGTCGGCGAGCAGCCGGACGGCGCGTATCACGAGCTCAAGGTGGAGGTCGACCGCAAGGGTTGCGACATACGGACCCAGGCGGGCTATTACAACCCGAAGCCCTACGCCGAATACACGGACCTGGAAAAGCAGCTCCAGCTCTACGACCTGGCCCTGTCCGAACGCTCGTTCCTCCGGACGCCGCTGTCGTTCTCGATGAGCGCCCTGTCGTTCACTCTGGGCGGCGAGAGCCGCATCCAGGTGCTCTCCAAAATCCCCAATGCCGTGATGGACAAGTTCTCGGGGACAAAGTCCGAGCTCGTTGCCCTGATTTTCGACAACGCGGACAATCTGCTCGGCCTGCAGCGATACGAGACCGACCTCTCGAAATTCAAGGGCATGGACGTCTTCTACACGTCCGGCGCGGCGGCCCGGCCCGGTGGCTACAAAGCCCGCCTGGTCATCCGCGACATGGAAAACGGAGCGGCGGCGGTGGCGTCCACGCGGGTGAACGTCGTGCCTAAGCCGCTGACCGGACTGGGGCTCCACACCCCGCTCCTGCTCACGGCCGAGAGCAACTTCGCCTACCTCGAATCCGTCGCGGCCAAAAAAACCGGGAGGGCCGACTGGAAGGACGCCTACCCTTACGAGCGGGCCAAATATTCACCCCTCCTTGGCGCACTGCCGCGCACGGCGGGGCGGATCTACGCCCTCCTCCCCTGCTCCACGGCCGGCCTGGTCCAGCCGGAGATCGCCGTAGCGGCCTGGCTGATCGACGCGGGGACGGGCGAAAAATTGCCGCTCAAAGCGACCGTATTGAACAAGACTGAGAGCGGGAGCCTCGACATCCTATTCCTCGAGTTGGACCTGGGTGGCGCGCCCGAAGGAAAATACCGGATCTTCTTCCACGCCGAAGACGCGGCCTCGAAATCGATCGCCACCACCCAGACGGCGCTGGTTATTAATCCGTAACATGAGCCGGTCGCCGATCGTCGCCCCGGTGTTGTCGCTTTTTCTCCTCGCGGGTTCTCGGGGCGTCCCATCGCCCCAAGCCACGGACGGACCATCGACCGCAGCCCCCGACCTGGGCGTGATCCTCGCCAAGACCGCCGAATACTGCCGGAAGCTCGAGAGCGTGGCGTTCGACTACATTTGCCGCGAGGAAATCACGGAGAGGATCGATCCCAATCTCGACGCGAGCCGTCCGCTCGGAGACGACCGTCATTTACAAGGACTTCAAGTTCTTCACGGTCGAGGTGGAAATCAAATGAACAAGAGACGACACGCGAGGGGAAATCTCATGACGCCCATTTCAGCTTGAGCCGCTTGTTATTCAAAGCACATTCCCTCAGGTAGAGGTGGAACGCGCGTCAAGGGATGATCACGGGGACGCCGCTTCGCCGCAGCTCCCGGCCGCGGACTCAGTCCCAGCCGTCCATATCATGGTTCAAGACCCCCAGGCTGCCGAAGCGCGGGTTGACGACGTTGCTGTAGATCGAGCCGAAGGTGAAGCTCAGATTGACCGAAAGGTACAAGTTGTAATTCGTGGCCAGTTCCCGGCGCCGGAGGAGGATCTCCTCCAGGCTGGCCCCGCCTTTAGCCAGGGAAAGCTGGTCGCGAACGCGCTCATACATCCCATCGATGTTCAGGTCCAGCCCCTTGACGATCCGGAACGACAGCTCGGTCATGAAGATCAGGCGGTTGTATCGGAGATCGTGGAAATAGTGCGACCCTTCGAGCGAGGACGACAAGGAGCCCCACGGCTCCTTGATCTCCAGGGTGACGGACAAGGCCTGGCCGAACAGGCTTTCCCGGGTCTTGTCGTAAATCGTCTCCTCGCGGTAGCGGGCGAATTCGCAGCCGACCCGGTAGAGGAAGCGCAGCTGGCGGCGCGTCGATTCGGCATAGGAAAAGAGGTTGAATTCCACGGCGGGCGCCGGTATGATCTTGGATTTCATGTTCCGGAACGAGGAGGAGGCCGCGGTCAGCATCAGACCCGCGGACCAGTGCTCGCCGAGGCTCTTGACGTATAGCCCGCTGAAATCGATCTGCTCGGCCTTGCTCTCGATCCACCCTTCGCCGTATTGGAACTTCTCGTTGCTGAAGTACGAGGCCAGGCCGAGACGGACCTTGGATTCTGGCGTGATCCGGTTGGCCGAAAAGCTGAAGTTGATCGAATCGGATTTCGTCTGCGATTCCCGGTTGATTTCCCCTCCCACCCCGGCGCTGAACACCCAGAAATTCCACGTGTCCACGACGTCGGTCGGGTTCACCTTTTGCCTGAAATCGACGGAGATCATGTCCCGGATCGGCGTGCGGGAGGCGTACGGGATGAGGCCCATCTTCAGGACCGTGACGTAGCCGCGGCGGACCTCCTCTTCAGTGTCCGTCTTCTGAGAGGCGTAGATCAGCGTGCAGTTGATCGCCGCGTAAGAACCCTGGCCGATGAAGGCCATGGTGTATTCCGTCCCGCCGCTCCCCGTGTCCTGGGTCGTGACCAGGACGTGGACGTCGGCTTCCTTGCGGTCACGGACATAGTTGACAAAGGGGATTTCGGTGCGGATATAGTCCTGGTCGCCGTCCTCGAAGTCGATGAAGACCTTGGGGGCCAACTTCTTCATTTCGGCGATATCGATTTTTCCCTTGCCGCTCTGTTCGTCGTTCCGGTCTTGAGACGAAGCGGAGAGTGGATTCAGGAGGAGGGCCAGGCCGAGAATCGCGATCGGTACGAATTTCTTCACATTCAACTCCTTCGCTCCAGGCCAACGAACCCGGAATGTCAAGGGCCGCGGGGGGGGGCTCCACCGGCGGCCTTAGCCCAGGATAGCAAAAGCGGCTTAAGACAGGATTAGCGGAAGATGAGAATTCGCTAATACGGTCAAAACATCTCCGTTGAGAAATTTCCCCAAGTATTTTCAGCGGATCTTCGGAAACCAGATCCGCATCTCGCCGGCGCCGCGGTTGGCCCAGGCGTAATACGGGACGGCCAGGAAATCGCGCTCGTTTGCCGTCCCGGCCGCCGGGCCCCCGACTGACGGGACCGAGGCCTTCCCTTTCAGGACCACGACCCCGTTGAGGAGGCCGGGACGGAATTCGGCGGTGAACTTCGCGTTTTCGGCGAGCGCCAAATCGAGGACCCGGCCGCCGTTGTCGATGCCCTCGGCGCAGAACACGATCGGTCCGCGTTGGAGGGCGATCTTTCCGGCATCCTCCTTCAAGGAGGGGTGGGCGACGACTTTCCGAATGGGCATGGGCAGGGCCAGATCCACCACATCGCCCTTCTTCCACACGCGCTTGAGCCGGGCATAGCCCTTGTCCATGTCGAGCGCGATGGTGGCCCCGTTCACCCGAAGTGCCGGCTTCTGGTCGTTGGCGTCGGCGAACCGGTAGAGGTCGGTCGGCACGGGACGCCCCAGGGCCCAACCGGGGATGCGGACGTCGAGCGTGAATTCGGCCTCCGTCTCCGGGTCGACCGCGATCTTCACCGCGCCGTCCCAGGGATAGCGCGTCTCCTGCCGCACGGCTACCTTTCGGCCGTTCACTTCGACCGCAGCCGCGTTGCCGATGAAGAGGTTCACGTAAAGGACGTCATCCATGACGGCGTAGATGTAGCCCGGCACGGACGGCAGGAAGCGGGTGATGTTCGGCGGGCAGCAGGCGACTTCGAACCACGGCGCCCGTCCGACCTGGTCCATGTAGAGCTTCGTCTTGCCGTTGGACTCGAGCGGGTTCTGATAGAAGAACGACATGCCGTCGAGCGCGACGCCCGAGATCAGACCGTTGTACATGACCCGCTCGAGGACGTCGACGTATTTCGACTCGCCGTGGAGGAGGAACAATCGCTGGTTCCAAAGGGCGTTCCCGATCGCGGCGCAGGTCTCGGCGTAGGCCGCCGCGTTCGGCAGCTCGTAAGCGTCGCCGAAGCCTTCGGACGTGTCGCGCGCGCCGACGCCGCCGGTCAGGAACATCTTCTTGCCGGCCACGTTCTCCCACAGCCGGTCGATGGCCTTGACGTATTCCGGCCAGCCGCCGAGGGCCGCGACGTCGGCCATCCCGGCATACATATACATGGCCCGGACGGCGTGGCCGACGGCCTCGTCCTGCTCGAGGACGGGCTTGTGGTTCTGGAGGTACTCGTCGGAGTCGTAGACGGCGAAGTCGTCCTTGGGATCGTGCCTCTCGCCCCCGAAATAGTGGCCGCGCTCGTCGAGGAAGAACTTGGCCAGGTCAAGATACGCCCGGTTGCCGGTCGCCCGGTAGAGCTTCGAAAGTCCGATCTCGACTTCCTGATGGCCGATGTCGGAATCGTTATAGCGTTTTCCCTGGAAGGTCCCTTTCATCAGCCCCGCGGCCTTCCGGAAATTGTCCACGCGGCCGGTCTCCTCGTTCTTCTTCAGGGCGAACGGAACGGTCACGGCCCGGTTGGTCTCGATTTTCGGGGCCCAGAAGGCGTCGTTGACCCGGACCCGGGTGAACGGCACGGGCCGGACGGGGTAGTCGTTCTTGGTGTCGATGGGCGCGGCGGCTAAAACCAGCCCCGCGAGCAGGCAAAGAACGAGGAACATCCTTGTTATGGCTTTTGTCATCTGAAACCTCGTCATTTATTTGCCCACCTGCACCTCGTAGAGCGAGACGCTCATCGGCGGCACGGTCAGCCGGCTCCCGAACGGCACGTTGGGGACCTCTTGGATTTTGATCACCGGCTCCTTCCCCGGATCGTTGTAGGCTTGAGGGTCGTTCCCCGTGATGAGATAGAGCCTGGCCGATTTCGGGACGCTCACGCCACTCCAAATCAGGGGCAGGGTCTGCGCCTCCCGCGTGGGATTGACGACGGCCACGGTCAGGACCTTCTTCCCCTCCTTCCAGGCGGCCGCGACGTCGAGCGGCTCGGGCGCGCCGCCGACCTTGATCGGGACCGTGCCGTAGTGCGCCCGGTAGAGCTTGAGGACGAGCCCCGTCGTTTCGAACTCGGCCGCGGTCTTCGTCGTCTTGATCGCGCCGATGACGTTCACCGTCTGCGCGTAGTTGGCCATGTAGATGATGTCGCTCTGCCGGAAGTATTCGTGAAGCCCGGCGGCGATCCCCAGCCCGTCCTTTAGGAAATAGCGCGTTCCCAACTCGCCGAAGACGTGCGGCCCGTACCAGTAGTTCCACTCGTCGAGGGCGACCCGGATGTCCTTGCCCTGGAGGGCCGGGATCGAGGTCCGATACTTGCGGTGGGCATCGGCGATGCGCTTCACCTCCCGCGGGATCTGGGCGACGTGGCCCATCAGGCCGGGCATCTCCCCGCAATAGAAATGTTCGCTCATGAGATCCATGGCCTCGGCGTTCGCGGCGAGCATGCCCTCGCTCCAGCTCCCGACCGCCCCGACGGCGACCAGCCGGATCGAAGGGTCCTTGGCCCGCATTGCCTGGGCGAAGCGGGCGTGCTTCTTGACGTAGTCCGCGAGGGGCATGCTGCCGAGCTGCCAGCCGCCGTACATCTCGTTGCCGATCGACCAGAACTTGACGACCCACGGCTGGGGATGGCCGTTCGCGGCACGCAGCCGGCCCATGGGCGTTTCGGCCGCGCCGTTCGCGTATTCGACCTCGTCGGCGGCCTGCGTCTCGTTGCCCTGGCCGCTATTGACCGAGATGTAGGGGTCGGTCCCGAGGAGGCGGCAGAAGTTCAGGAATTCATGGATCCCGACGTCGTGGTGCTCGACGCCGAGCCAGGCTGGGTTCTTGCGCGGCGGCCGCTTGTCGGGATCGCCCAACCCGTCGCGCCAGTTGTAGCCGCTGACGAAATTCCCGCCCGGCCAGCGATACACCGGCGAGTCGAGCTCCTTGAGGACCTTGAGGACGTCGGGCCGGAAGCCGTCGACGTTGTCCTCGGGCATCAACGAAAGCGTCCCCACGAGGAAGGCTTCTTTTCCCGTGCTCGCGATCTCGAGGCGCGCGGCGGCGCTCGAGGCTTCGGCCTTGAAGGACAAGGGGACGGTTTTGTAGCCAGTGGTCAGGTCGGAAATTGTCAGCGTCTGCCGGTCGTTCATCCCGGCTCCCCAGACGAGGGAGACGCGGATCGGCAGCGCCCCGGGATCGGCCGCGAGGACGATGCGGCCCGTATAGCCCTTGCCCTTGATGACGGCCAGGTTCTCCTGGACGACGCCGCCCGCGTCGCCGTTCCCGCGGAGTCGGATCTCGGGGGCGTGGACGCCGACGTAGGGGCGGATCGGGTTCATGCGGACGTTGCGCGCGTCGCCGACCGCCTTCCAGGGCGAATCCTTGTCGCCGACAGGGTAGTAGAACTTCCGGTCCTCGAGCATCTCGGCCCAGAGGCCCTGGTAGATGCAGCGGCCGAGGTGTTCGATGAACTGGCCGTAGATGTATTTCGAGATCGGAGCGCCGGTCCTGGCCGCGTCGATCGCCGCCGTCGGGTTCATGGGCTTCGACGACAGGAGCTCAAGGCGGACATCGTCGAACCAGGCCGCGCCCGTCGCCCTTCCCCATCCGCCGAACAGGCCGTTGATCTGGAGCGCGTCGTTGGCCTCGGTGTCGAACAAGAGTTCCACCCGGGTCCAGTCCTGCGTGCCGACGATGGGCTTCGTCTGGAGAGGGTCGAGGCCGTGGATGTTGAAAAGCGCGCCCCGCGCCCGGCCGAGCGGCTTGACGTCCTGCGTCTTGATCCAGCCGGAGAGGCGGTATTTCGAGAAGGGCTTCACGGGCGCGACGGTGCTCCAGGAGAGGTCCCCGCCCTCGGCCGAGCTGATCTTCGCGCTGCGACCGCCGGAATGGGCGACCGCCGCGTCGATTTCGAAAACGCCCCGGCCCTGGTGAGTCGCCTGGAACCAGCCTTTGGGCGCGGCGCCATCCATGTCTTCGAACGACGGATTGACGATGATGTTCGAGGCAACCGGCGCCGCCTGCCCGCTCGCTGCCGAGGACAGAGACGATTCGGATAAAAATAATATACAAGCAACCAACCCGACGATCATGAAAAGAGCTTTTTTCATAATCCCCTCTTTCACATTATTCGTTTTTTCGATTTCTTTTCACCCGGATGACAGCGGGGCCTCAAAACTCGTCAAGGTCTTAGTTTCTGAGGCGAGGAGGGCGCGGTTCGAAAACCGATCTTCGGCCCGATCTCTTCCTTTGGCGCGGCGCGAGCCCCGGTCCCTCGAAGCGGCGGGGACCCGCCGCAATTCGAGAAAATAATTCCGAAGACGCCAAAAAACACCTTTTCATAGTGATATCACCTCCCCTTCCCCTCCTGTAACCAGGAGGGGCCCCGAAACATGTAGGCGTCTTCGGGGCATGAGGCAAGAGCGACTGGGGCGGGAGTCGCGCCGTTCCTCACGCCGCTCCCCGCGCCCGGCCTCATTTCACCTTCCACTCTTGCACCCCGCTCGAGAACTTCTCCGGCAGCTTGATCTCGAGCTTGATGGCCGAGGTCGTGACGGCCGCGAATTTCACGATATTATAGGCGTCCTTCGCCGCGCCGAACGGCCCCTCGGTCTTCACGGGAACCCACGTTTCGCCGTCCTTGACGAACACCTTCCACGAGGCCGGGACGCGGCATTCGCCCCCGCCCGTGTCGTCGAACCAATAGACCGACGTTTCGGAGATGGTCGCGGGCGTCTGGAAATCGTATTGGATCCACTCGGTCGTGCCCTTCTTCGGCCACCAGTGGAGATAGCCGCGGTCATGGTCGTTGGAATCGCTCGGCTCGTAGAGATCGTGGACGGCCTCGATCCCCTTGCCGCCGGGCGAGCACGTCACCTTGGCCCGGGAGGCGAGGGTCGGCTCCGGCACGGGATACGCCTTTGCCGGCTCGCGCGCGATCCAGACCTCCATTTCGCTCTTTCCCCGGTGCGCCCAGGAATAATACGGGATGAGAGTGAGATTGCGCTTCTCGGCAACGAGCTTTCCGCCTTGGGTGCGATAGGCCGTGGCCTCGCCGCCGATGACGGTGATTCCGTTGAGGAGCGCCGGCTTGGCTTCGGCTTTCAGCACGGCCATGTCGGAGAGGACAAGGTTGCTCACCGCCCCGTCGGAGTCCGGCCCTTCGGCGCAATAGACGAGCGGGCCGCGCTCGACCGCCGTCCGCCCGACATCGGACTTGACGTTTTCGTTCGCCAGGACCCTGTGCACAGGCATCGGCAGAACGATATCGACCGTGTCGTCCTTTTTCCAGGTACGCGCGATCGCGGCGTAGCCTTTTTCGATGTTCAGGGGAACGGCCTTGCCGTTGACCCGGACGACGGGCTTCTCCTTTGTTTCCTCGGCGTATCGGTAGAGGTCGCTCGGCAGGGGCTTTCCCAGCGCCCAGCCCGGGATGCGGACCATCAGGGTCCAGGCTGCCTCTTTCCCGGGCGCGACTTTGATCTTGATCTCGCCTTTCCAGGGATACTCGGTCGCGAGCGAAAGAGCGACTTTGCCGGCGGCGGCCGCGATTTCGGCCGTCCCTTCGTTGTAGAGGTTCACATAGATTTTGTCGCCCTCGACGCCGTAGGCGAACCCGCCGAGCTCGGCGATGAAGCGGGCGACGTTCGGCGGGCAGCAGGCGCACGTAAACCAGGGCGTGCGCTCGTGCTGGCCGTGCGAGGCGAGCGGATTCGGATAGAAGAACGCGTCGCCGCTCATCCCGTAGCCCGAGAGGAAGGCGTTGTACGACGCCCGCTCGAACAGGTCCATGTATTTGCCGTCGCCGTAATAGAGGAACATCCGATAATTCCAAAGGGCGTAGGCGATCGTGGCGCAGGTCTCGGCATAGCCGCTCGGGTTCGGGAGGTCATAGGCCGGGCCGAAGCCCTCGATGCCGCCCGCCGCCCCGATGCCGCCGGTGAGATAGAGCTTCCGGGCTACGATGTCCTCCCAGATCCTGTCCATCGCGGCCATGTAGCGCTTGTCGCCGGTGAGCGCCGCGACATCGGTGACGCCGGCGTAGAGATACGCCGCCCGGACGGCATGCCCCACGGCCTCGGTCTGTTGGACGACGGGCAGGTGGTCCTGGTTGTAGGACCCGTAGAGCTTGTGGCCGGCGGCGTTGCCCCGCTCGTCCACGAAAAACTTGGCCAGGGCGAGATATCGGGGTTCGCCGGTGGCCCGGTAGAGCTTGACCAGCCCCATCTCGGTCACCTCATGGCCCGGGACGAACTTGAGCTGGTCCTTGCCCGGCCCGAAGGTCTTGTCGAGGAAATCCGCGTTCTTGACGGCCAGGGCCAGGAAATTCTTCTTGCCGGTCGCCTGGAAGTGGGCCACGGCGGCTTCGAACATATGGCCGGCGCAATAAAGCTCGTGGCTGTCCCGCTCGTTCGTCCAGCGCTCCTTGCCCGACATGCGCGGCGCTTTCTGGGGGTTGATCGTCCGGGCCGTATAGATGTAGCCGTCGGGCTCCATGGCGGCCGCGATCTTGGCGATCCAGATGTCGAGGTCCTTCTCGAGTCCAGGGTCGGGTTGAAGCATCAGGCCGTAGGACGCCGCTTCGATGACCTTGTAGACGTCGGAATCGTCGAAAGCGTAGGCCGTGGCGAACTTGCCGTCCTTCGCCCCCTTGAGCGCGGCCGCGGCCAGCTCGAAGTTCCGGATCCGGCCCGTGTCCTCGCATTCCTTCATCGTGTGGCGGATGGTCACGGCGAGGTCGGTCTTCTGCCGCGTCCCCCAGAAACCGCCGGTGAATTTCACGGCGGTCTGCGGCACGGACGTGACCGCGTAATCGGACTGGGCCGGGCCGGCGGCGCTCCCGCCGGCGAACAAAGCGGCGGCAAACAGCCAAAGGACAAGGCTTCGAAGGGCGGTTTTCATGCGTGTGCTCTCCTCTTCAAAATCGAAAAAATCACTCCAGGAATGAGGTTGTCACTCTATTTGGGATTATAATATGTTTTCACTTGTCGTTGCGAGTCATCTCGCTCTGGCGAGATGGCGAAGCAATCTCCTCCAATTAAGAGGGGATTGCCGCGCTCCCTTCGGTCGCTCGCAACGACATCAACACGCCCAGAGAGGTCAACATGCCCCGAAGCCGGTTATTGATCGCTGTGAAAAATATTTCGCTCGCGGCGATCGCCCTCGTCCTTCTCTTGGGTACGTCGGGGACCGTCGTCTCCGCACCGCCGACGCTTCTGCCGACGCGCCTCCTCGCCGACGGCGCCTCCAGCCCCCTCGGCCTCGACGCCGCCTCACCAAGGCTGGCCTGGCGGTTTGAAAGCGGGGAGCGCGGGCAGCGCCAGATGGCCTACCGGATCCTCGTCGCCTCGACGAAAGAGCTCCTCGTCCGCGATCAAGGCGACCTCTGGGACAGCGGCCAGGTGGCCTCCGACGAAACGTTCGGCATTCCCTATGCGGGCCGACCGTTGCGCTCCTTCGAACGCGCTTACTGGAAGGTCCGCGCCTGGGACAAGGACCACAAGGAAACGTCCTGGAGCGGCGTCGAGACCTGGACGATGGGCGTTCTCAGCGCCTCCGATTGGCGGGCCTCCTGGATCGGCGCGCCCGCGGGCCGGCCGCCCGCCGACGCGATGCTCCTCCGGCGCGAGTTCGCCGTGCGGCCGGGGATCGTCCGGGCCGTCGCATATGTCTGCGGGCTCGGGACCTACGAAATGACCATCGACGGCCGCCGCGTCGGCGAGGACCTGCTGACCCCCGGCTGGACCAAATTCGACAAGACCTGCCTCTATGACTCCTACGATGTCACGGCCCTCCTCCGGGCCGGCCGCAACGGCCTCGGCCTTCTCGTGGCCAACGGGTTCTACAACGTCCGGGCCGGACGTTACACGAAATACAAAGGCTCGTTTGGGCCCATCAAGGCGATCGCCCTCCTCCGGCTCGAGTATGCCGACGGCGCGGCCGAATTCGTCGGGACGGACGCCTCGTGGCGCCACGATCCGGGCCCCATCACGTTTTCCTGCATGTACGGCGGGGAGGACTACGACGCCCGGCTCGAAAGGCGCGGCTGGGACGGGCCGGGCTTCGACGACTCCGCCTGGGCGGCCGCGGCCGTCCTGCCGGAGCCGGGCGGCGCGCTCCGGGGCACGTCGTTCGCCGCGCCGCCCATCCGGGCGATCGAACGGCTGGAGCCGGCCGCGGTCCGCGAGATCGGCCCCGCCGTCGCGGTTTACGACCTCGGCCAGAACGCGCCGATCATGCTCGCGCTCGAAGCGCGCGGGCCGGCCGGCTCGTCCGTCCGGGTGACGCCGGCCGAGCTCGTCAAGGCCGACGGCACGGTCGACCGGGGATCGAGCGGCGGCGGCGAATCCTACTGGCAATACACCTTGGCCGGCCGCGGGCGCGAGACCTATCGGGCGAAGTTCTTCACCCACGGCGCCCGCTATCTTCAAGTCGAGCTCCGTCCCGCTTCGACCGACGCGCCGCGGCCCGAGGTCATCTCGCTCGAAGGGATCGTCGTTCATTCGTCCTCAACCCCCATCGGCGATTTCGCCAGCTCGAGCGGGCTCTTCAACCGCATCCGGACGCTCATCCGCTGGGCCCAGCGGGCCAACACCATGAGCCTGATCTCCGACTGCCCGCACCGCGAGCGGCTCGGCTGGCTGGAGCAGTATCACCTCAACGGGCCGTCGCTGCGCTACGAGTGGGACCTCGGCCGCCTCTTCGCCAAAACCATGACCGATATGGCCGACTCTCAGCTCGCCGACGGCCTCGTGCCCGACATCGCGCCCGAGTACACGGTCTTTTCCGGCGGCTTCCGCGATTCGCCCGAGTGGGGCAGCGCCGCGGTCCTCGTCCCGTGGCAGCAATACGAATGGACGGGAGACCTCGATCTCCTGCGCCGCTTTTACGATGTCATGAAGCGCTACGTCGATTATCTCGCGACCAAGGCCAAGGGGCAGATCGTCTCCCACGGCCTCGGCGACTGGTACGACCTCGGCCCGAAGCCGCCCGGCGAAGCGCAGCTCACGCCCAAAGCGCTGACGGCCACGGCCTTCTATTATTACGACACCCGGGTCCTGGAGTGGACGGCGGCGCTCCTGGGGAAGACGGACGACGCCAGGATCTACGCCGCGCGCGCCGACAAAATCCGCGAGGCGTTCAACGCGGCCTTTTTCGATCCGTCCTCCTGCATTTATGCAGGAGGGTCGCAGGCGGCAAACTCCATCCCCCTGGTCATGGACCTCGTCCCTGCGGAGCGGAGGGCGGCCGTCCTGGAGGCCGTGGTAGCGGACGTGCGCCGGCGCGGCAACGCGCTGACCGCGGGCGACGTGGGCTACCGCTATCTTCTTCGGGCGCTGGCCGACGGCGGCCGCTCGGACGTCATCTTCGACATGAACGCCCAATCGGAGAAGCCGGGTTACGGCTACCAGCTCAAGATGGGAGCAACGAGCCTGACCGAGGCCTGGGACGCCGGGCGCGCCTCGTCCCAAAACCACTTCATGTTGGGCCACATCATGGAATGGTTCTACCATGACCTGGCCGGCATCGCCGGCGACCCGGCGGGCCCGGGATTCAAGAAGATCAGGATCCGGCCCGAGCCGGTCGGCGGGCTGACCTGGGCGCGGGGGAGCCTGGATTCGGTCCGCGGCCGGATCGTATCCGACTGGCGGATCGAGGGAGGGAAGTTCAAGCTGGCCGTGACCATTCCCCCAAATTCGACGGCCCGGGTCTACGTGCCCGCCGACGAGGCGGGCAGCGTGAAGGAGAACGGGCGGCCGGCCGCAGACAGCCCCGGCGTCGAGTTCAGCGGTCGCGAGGACGGCTGGGCCGTGTTCTCCGTCGGATCGGGCCGCTATGTCTTCGAAACCGCTTGGAAAAAATGAGAAAGGGCGGCAGGGCGGGACCGCCGTTGACATGCGCCGCCCCCGGGATTAGGATGAATTCCGGGCGGGACCGACAGAGTCGGCCGCGGCGAGGAGAAGACCATGAAAAGATTCGCTGTCCATATAGTGGCCGTCGGCCTGCTGGCCGTCATTCTGGTGAGCGCTCATCCGGCCTACGGGGCTGTCGTGTCGTTCCGCGCCCGGCTGTATTCGAGCATCGCCGGCGCGCCCCCCTACAACGTCAAGATTGATATCACCGAGTTCTCGCCCGCGGAAGAGTCGCTGAAGCTCGTCGAATACATGGCCAAGGGCGACGATACCGGCTTCTACGCCATGCTCCGCGGCCTGAACAAGGGCAGCCTGCAATTCATCGGCAGCCTGGGGTTGAACATCAAGTTCAACGTCGCCCAGGAATACGAGACCGAAAAGGGCATCCGGATCGTCCTCATGACCGAGGGCCGGAGCGTGGAGCCGGGCACGTCCAAGTTCCTGAACGTCCCCTGGCGCTTCCTCCTCGTCTTCCTGGACCTCGACAAGAACTACAATGGCTCGGGACGGATCTACGAGGACGCGGCGCTCGGCGCGACGCCCGCCGGGAACATCACTCTCGCTTCCTCCTACACGATCTCGAAGGAACTCGTGAACGTCCGGCTGGTGAAATAATTCGGCCGATCGCCGCCCCGGCCGGCCGCCGAGAATCGGCGAGGATCGAGAGGGGCGACTCTCCCAAGACTTTCCCGTTTCGCGGAAGACCCGAAATCCAAAAAAACCGCTCCAGTCCGACTAAAAAGAAGGACCAGCATCGCCCACGGACGAAATGATGAACCGAAAAATCGAATCGCGGAAGATAAAGCCGGCCAAGGGCCGCCGGAAAATCAGCCCGCCCGAGCCCGTCCCGGCGAACACCGCCCCCCTGCGGGCCCTCCTCGTCGAGGACTCGGCCATGGACGCGGAACTCGTGGCCCGCGAGCTTCGGCGGGCAGGATTCGATCCCGTCTGGAAACGCGTGGAAACCGCGGAGGCCCTGTCCGCCGCCAGCCGCCAATGGCGGGCGACGTTCGACGCCCTGCGCGAGGCGATCTTTCTCCTCGACCGGGAGGGCCGCATCCTCCGCTGCAACAAGGCATTCCGGGACATCGTCCAAAAACCGTTCCAGGACATCATCGGCCGTCCCTGCCACGAGGTCGTCCATGGCGCTTCCCAATTCATCCCGGATTGCCCTTTCATCAAGATGAAGGAAAGCCGGATTCGGGAGACCATGACGATATCCCGGAACGGCCGCTGGCATCAGCTGACCGCGGACCCGGTCTGGGACGAAGAGGACCAGCTCCTGTTCGCCGTCCACGTGATGGCCGACATCACCGACGCCCGGCGGGCCGAAGAGGACTTGCGGCAGTCCGCGGAGCGGATCCAGAATCTGTACGACCACGCGCCCTGCGGATACCATTCCCTGGACAAGGACGGCCTGTTCGTCGAAATCAACGAGACCGAACTCGGCTGGCTGGACTACACCCGCGAAGAGCTCGTCGGCAAGAAGGCGTTCGCCGATATTTCGACGGCCGCGGGCCGGGCGAAGTTCAAGAAGACATTTCCCCTGCTCCAAAAGGGAAGCCTGGTCGCCAACCTGGAAACCGAGATGATCCGGAAAGACGGGACCGTGCTGCCCGTCCTCCTGAACTCGTCCGCCGTCCGGGACGACCAGGGGCGGTTCGTGATGAGCCGATCCACCGTCTACGATCGGACCGAACTCCAAAAGGCGGAGTCCGCCCTCCGCGAAAGCGAATCGCGGTTTCGAGAGCTCTTCAACAACATGAAAAGCGGCGTCGTGATCTATGAAGCCGTCGCCGACGGAGCGGATTTCCTCATCAAGGACTTCAACACCGGCGCCGAGCGCATCGAAAAAATCCCGCGGACGAGCGCCACGCCGGATGGCGCGAAAATTACATCTATCGGATTCCCACAGGGGAAATCGTGGCAATCTACGACGACGTGACGGAACGCATGGAAACCTTGGAATCCCTCCGGGAGAGCGAAGCCAAATACCGCGAGCTCGCGGACTCGCTCCCGATCGCCGTTTACGAGGCCGACCTCGAAGGCCGGATGACGTTCATCAATCGGACCGGGGTCGAATTGTCGGGATATTCCGAGTCTGAATTCCTTTCGGGGTTTTCCGTGTCGGACTTCCTCGTCGAATCGGATCGACCGCGGGCCGCATCGACTATCGGCCGGATTCTCGCCTCCGGAAAACCGTCGTCCGGCGAATATTCCGCCCGGCGAAAGGACGGGACGGCCTTTCCGGTGCACGTCGTTTCTACGCCCGTCATCAAGGAGGGGCGTCCGGCGGGCCTCCGCGGCATCGTGATCGACATCAGCGAACGAAAACGGGCGGAGGATGAAAAGCGTTCGTGGGAGGCTGCTCTGCGCCAGCAACAGAAGCTCGAATCCATCGGCACGCTGGCCGGCGGCGTGGCCCACGAAATCAACAACCCCATCAACGGCATCATGAACTATGCCCAGCTGATCCTGGACAGCCTGACGGCGGAAAGCCCCCTCCGGGTCCACGCGAAGGAAATCCTCCGGGAGACCGATCGGGTGGCGAACATCGTCGGCAGCCTCCTGACCTTCGCCCGGCAGGACAAGCAGGCCCACAGCCCGGCGGCGATCGGGGACATCGTCGAATCCCCCCTCCGCCTGGTCCGGACGGTGCTCCGGCGGGACCAGATCATTCTCGAAGTGAACATCCCGCCGGACTTGCCCAGAATCAAATGCCGCAGCCAGCAAATCCAGCAGGTGGTCATGAACCTCATCACCAACGCCCGCGACGCTCTGAACGAACGGTTCCCGGGGGCCGACGACGACAAGAGGATCGTCCTCCGCGCCTCGGAATGCGAGCGGGACGGCCACCGCTGGATCCGGATGACGGTCGAGGACCACGGGGCAGGCATTCCCGAAGCGGTGAGGGACCGCATTTTCGAGCCGTTCTTCACCACCAAGCCGCGGGACCACGGGACCGGATTGGGGCTCTCGATCAGCCACGGCATCGTCCGGGATCACCACGGGGAGATGCACTTCGAGACGGAGGTCGGACGGGGGACCCGTTTCCATGTCGACCTGCCGGAGGAAATCGGATGGGCGTTGGAACCTCCGGACGGCGGGCCCGGCCGGGCTTAGGAGGCGCCATGTCCCGCATCCTGATCGTCGACGACGAGCGAAGCATCCGGTTCACCCTCGGCGAGTTTCTCCGAAAGGCGGGGTATGAGGTGGAAACCGCCGAGGACGCGGCGTCGGCTCTGCGGATCCTGGGCGAGCGGCCGTTTGATGTCGTCATCACCGATATCATCATGCCGCGCATCACGGGCATGGAGCTCCTGTACGCGATCCGGGAGGCGGCGCCCCGCGTCCAAGTGATCATCATGACGGGAGAACCGACCGCGGAAACGGCGGCCCAAGCGGTCCGGGACGGCGCGTTCGATTATCTCTTCAAGCCCATCACCAAGGACGGCGTGCTCCGGACGGTGGCCAATGCGGCCAAAATCAAAGCGCTCGACGACGAACGCGAGCGCTTGGCCGCCGCGAACCTCGAATACCAGAAAGGGCTGGAGCGCCAGGTCGACATGCGGACCGAAGAGCTCCGCGGGGCCGAAGCCGCTCTCCAGAAGACCATCGAGGGCACGATCCAAGCCACGGCGCTGATCGTCGAATCGCACGACCCGTACACGGCCGGCCACCAGCAGCGCGTGGCGAGGCTCGCCCGGGCCGTCGCCGAAAGGCTCGGCTGGCCCGGCGACCGGGCGGCGGGCCTTTACATGGCGGGCCTGATCCACGACGTGGGCAAGATCGGCATCCCCGCCGAGGTGCTGAGCAAGCCGGGACGGCTGAGCAAGAACGAGATAAACTTCATCCGGACGCACGCGGACATCGGGTTCAACATCCTCCGGACGATCGCGTTCCCCTGGCCCATCGCCGAGATGGTGCGACAGCACCACGAACGGCTGGACGGCTCGGGCTATCCGGCCGGGCTGAAGGGCCCCGACATCCTTTTCGAAGCGCGCATTCTGGCCGTCGCCGATACCGTGGAAGCCATGTCGGGCTACCGCCCCTACCGGCCGGCGCTGGGAATCGGGAAAGCGCTCGAGGAAATCCGCCGGGGACGCGGCGCCCTCTTCGATCCGGAGGCCGTGGACGCCTGCGCGGCCCTCTTCGAGGAACGGAAATTCTCGTTCGAGGACAAATGAGGGAGGCCAAGGTGTCCGTCGAGAAATTAACGGCGGAAGTCCGGGTCCTTCGCCAACAACTCCGGCAGCGGGAGGCGGCCGATCGCCGGTCTTGGGACCTTCTGCGGTGGCCGACGTGGTCGAGGCAATGTCCTCGGACCGGCCTTACCGCCCAGTGCTTCCGGAAACTTAGGTTTTTTTGAGGGCCGCCACCCGCCTGACGAGCCCGGCCTTGTGCTCTTCTTCGGAGACATTGGGGTCCTTCAGCTCGACGAATCTCGCGCAGGGCAGCTCCGCGCAGCCGCCGCAGTCATGGAGATGGCGGACGTTCGCGGCGCAATCGTAGAGCGCGCACGTCCGGTTGGGCATCATCTCCTTCGCCCAGAAGGTCTGCCCCTTCACGTCGCGGCAGCCGGTGCATGGTTTGCCGAAATAGGGGCATTCGTCGCAGATCAGACCGCAGGAGGAAACGATCATGGTTCGACTCCTTTAGATCCCGAATAATAGATCCCGCCCCCGGTGTTCCACCAGACGATATGGACGGCGCCGGACGGATCTTCGACGAACGAGGGGCGGTCGGCGGCGGGCTCGTCGGTGAAGTTCACGACCCGGTTCCAGGTCGCGCCGCGGTCGAAGGACCGGACGAAGCGGCCGCTCCAGATGACGTCCACAGACCCGAAGGCGTTCACGGCGATATCGGGGACCACGAACGACGTACCGGCGAAATCATAGGACGTCCAACTCGCGCCCCGGTCCTCGGACCGCTTGAAGGTCAGCTTGTACATGTAAGGGAGATACATGTTGGCCCCGACCGCGTCCAGCCCGTTCAGATCGTCAAGCGCCGCCGACGGGACATTCAAGCCGACGTTGACGGGAACGGACCAGGAGACGCCGCCGTTCGTCGAGAAGGCCAGGTAATTCGTCGAATAGCGCGTGCCGAAGTCCGAAGCAAAAATGAGATAAAGAAGGCCCGCCCTATCCTGAAGAATGCAAGGACTGTTGTCGCCCGTGAAGTAGGTGTTCCACGGAATCGCGCCGAGCGGGGCGAAGGAGCGCCCTCCATCCGTCGATTTCAGGAGGACGACGGAATAAGGCGGCGAAACCCAGGTCGGGGTTCGGCCCGGGTAGGCCAGGAAAATATTTCCGGCGGGGTCGACGAAAAGGCCCGGGTTTTCGGCGCTCACGGCTGCCGGATCCGTCAGCCCGGCTCGCGCCGACCAGGTCCGCCCGCCGTCCGCCGATCGGACGAAATAGATGATCGAGCTTTCTTCCCAGGCGATGAACGCCGCTCCCGCGATTTTATCGACGGCCAGGGAGAATCGATAGGGAAACACCGGGCCCTGGTTCACGAGGACGGGGGCGCTCCAGGTCGTGCCCGAGTCCCCCGAGGCGCTAAAGTACAACCGCTCCCGGTCCCGCCAGGCGACGAACAGCCGCCCGGTCGCGTCGAGCGCGATGCGGGGCCGGCTGGTGTCGGAATAAGAGCCCGTCGAATCGGCGATTTTCCGGGGCGCCGAAAACGCGGGATAGAGACAAATCGTGAAGCTCAGGCTGTTCGACAGCCCGGCCGACGGCGTCCCGACGCGGACGGGGACGGACACGGTCTGGGCGGAGTCCGGGGGCACGGCCAGGTCCGCGGCGGCGATCCGGCAGTTCAGCTCCCCCGCGCCGATGAAATTCGTGGCCATGGCCCGGCCGTTGAAATAGACGGCGGAATTCGCCTGGAAATCGCTCCCGCGCACAGTCAGGACGAACGAGGCCGTCGTCGAGAGCTCGCGGTCGGGAGAGAGCGACCAGAGGACGGGGGCTGGGACGACATGGCATGATGCCAAGAGCATCGCCGCGAGCATCGCCGCAAGCGGCAGAACGACGGCCGGCCTCTTGTTCATCGCGATCCGGATACGCCGGTCTCCTATTTCCCCGCCTTAAGATACTTGTCGTACCAGGGGCTCGAGACCGTCCGGCAGCCGGTGGTCAGCATTTCGACCGGACCGCCGTCCGCGGCGGAGAGGCGTGTCTCGAATCGGGAAAGTGTTCGCATGTCGGGATTCCTTTGGAACGGATTAAGCGGGATCCTTTTTTATCGCGTCCCGCCGCAGGGCGCTGTTGCCACCCACGTTGGTGAACCGCTCGAACGGCCGGGCCGGGTCGAAGAGGAACCGGTACGTGACGTGGACCTTCTTCTGAACCGCGCCGATCTGCTCGTAGACCTTCCGCATCCGGGGGTTGTAATCGCCCACCCAGGAGAGCTCGATTTCCTTATAGTGGGGGCGTTTGGCGACCGACCGGAAGAACCGCAGGAAGAGGATGCCGATCGCCCCCGAGTTCTGGAACTCGGGCACCATGCCGGCCAGGAGGAGGCGGTTGCGGGTGATGGTCTTGCCGGATTTCAGGGCCAGGAAGCGGAGCGCCTTCCACAAATTCAGGCGGCCGTCGAACTTGGCCAGCACCTGGTTGACGTCGGGGAAGGCCACGAGCATCCCGATGGGCCGCTCGTCCTTGTAGGCGAACCAGATGAAGTCCTCGACCAGGATGGGCTTGGCCGATTTGAGGACGGGCTCGATGTCCTTTTCCGTCACCGGGTGGAAATCCTCCATGTAGTCGGACCATGTGGTATTGAGGACTTCGACCATGTCGCGGACGAACTTGGCCCGTTTTTTTTTGTCGTAATGCCGGTAAGTAAAACCGAGGCGCTTTTCGAGGAAGTCGGCGAATTTGACCTGCCGCTCGGGAAGCGGCTTGCGGACGTCGAGGTGATAGGAATACTGGCGGAAGAATTCCTGGAAGCCGTACGTTTCGAAGAGGCGGGCGTAGGTGGGTTTGTTGTACGGCATGCCGTAGCCCTGGGGCATGAAGCCCTCGACTAGCACGCCCCAATAATTGTAGTTCTCGCCGAAGTTGACGCTGCCGTCCATCGCCTCGAGGCCCCGGGAGGCCAGCCAGGCGCGGGCGGCGTCGAAGAGAAGCGCGGCCGCGGCCTGGTCGTCGACGCACTCGAAGAAGCCGACGCCGCCGGCGTGGGGCGCGCGGAGTTTGGCCTTGTCGTGGTTGACGAATGCGGCGATGCGGCCGAGCGGCCGGCCGCCGTCGGTGAGGACCCAGCGGATCGCTTCGCCTTTGGCGAAGAGCGCGTTTTTGGACGGGTTAAAAATGGCCTCGATCTCCATGTCGAGCGGGGCGATCCAATTCGGGTCGCCGGAATAGAGGGCGCGGGCCGCGTCGTGGAAAATCCGGGAGCCCGCGGCGGGGGTGATTTCGACGAGTTTCACGTTCGGAACTATATCCGCCGCCCCCAAAAAAAGTCAAGTCAGCCCCCGCGCTCCCTTCGCTCGCTCGCAACGACAATGTGCTTCAACGCTTCCCGATGACAGCCTGTCCCATTGGCGGTATAATCGGGATCCTTGGGAGTCGATGGTGGTGGAAGAAACGCAAGCGAAGCCGAAACCGAGATCCAAACGTAAAAAGATCGTTTTGTGGACCTTTCTCGTCCTCGGCGGATTGCCGGCTGCGATCAGCCTTTACACGTGGATCACGCTGCCCAACGTCTCAAGCCTGAAAACGACGAATCCCGCGTCGACCTCGCTCATGCGGCTTCAGACGGCGGATGCGGCCAAGAAGGGGATCAAGATCGCCGCCCGGCAGGAATGGGTGGGGTTCGACCGGGTCCCCGAGATGTTGAGGAAAGCGGTCCTGGTCAGCGAGGACGCCGCGTTCTATTCGCACAAGGGGATCGATTTCGCAGAGCTCAAGGAATCGATCAAGCAGGACATCCGGGAGCGGCGGTTCGCGCGCGGCGGGAGCACGATCACGCAGCAGCTCGCGAAGAACCTTTACCTGTCGGGCGACAAGACTCTCTGGCGCAAGCTCAAGGAGATGCTGATCGCGCATCGGCTCGAGCGGGCGCTGACCAAGAACCGGATTTTCTCCCTCTATCTCAATGTGATCGAGCTCGGGCCGAACGTCTTCGGGGTGCAGGCGGCCTCGCGGCACTGGTTCGGGAAGGACGTCGGCGAGCTGACGCTCGAGGAAATCGTCCGCCTGACGGTGATCATCCCCCGGCCGCTCAAGACGGACCCGCGGGCGAACGACGCGTGGATGAAATTCAAGGGCCGCTGGATCGCCGACACCCTCCTGGCGATCAAGGCGATCGACGACGAGGAACACCGCTCACTCGTGCAGGCGTTCGAGTAGGCGGCCCCGCTATTTGATGGTCTTGGTCCCCAGGATTTCCATCCCCATGACCTTGATGACGCACCGGTCGATGACTTTCTTGTCGTTCCGGGCAAATTCCAGTTCGTAGGTCTGCCCCGCCGCCGCCGGCGTGACCGTGAATTTGAGAAGGCTTCCCTCAACGGGCAACATCTCTTCCGGAGTTTCGCCGACGGGCCCGCCATAGAGCTTCCCGTCTTTTTCGAAGAAATTGATGGTCATGGGCTGGCCCTGGAAATCGAAATTGTAATCACCGGCGATTTCCTGGAGAAGCTTCTTGGGATCGGCCGGCGTGTCCTGAGGGGCGGCCTGTTGAGCCCAAGCGGCCGCCGCGAATGCGCTTACCAGAATAACGACGGCGGCGGCGCGAGCGAATCCGCCAAAATGAATTCGGTTCTTCATAAGGGCCTCCTTAAAAATAAAAAAACGCTCATTCCCTAATACGATATTGACGGAGAATAGTTCTCTTCTATACCCATATTAATATCAAGAGGCTGAGTTGGCCCGCCCCCGAATCTCATAGGGGAACGGGCCGAGGGACCAGCCCATCCGCCGCGGGATGACGGCCTTCTTCACGAGCTTTTTGCCGTCGACCTCGAGCATCACCACATATTCCCCCGGGTCGACGATCGACCCGCCGCCGACGCCGCGCCCTCCCCTGCCGCCCGTCCCCGCACCTCCCCGCGCGCCTTGGGCGGCGGGATTGACGGCCCGCATGTCCCACAGGACCGTGTTCATCCCGATCTCTCCCCCGCCGCTCAACTCGCGCAGCACCTTGCCGTAGGGGTCGGTCACGGTCAACTTCACCTTGTCCTTCGCCTTCTCCTTCAAATAATAATGGACCGTTACCGCGTTTGGCTCGTTCGGAGTCGCCAGGTGGCCGTCGCCAAGGAGCCGGTAGTTCCCGATCCCGCCCGTCACCCGCTGGACCTGGGGCTTGATCTCGAACAGGAACGCGTCCTGACCGAGCACGGACGCCGTCATTTCCTGGAGCGGGGTGATGTTCGCGATCCACAGCCCGCGCCCATATGTGGCTACGACGAGGTCGTTTTCGCGCGGATGGATCGCGAGGTCCGTGACCTTGACCCAGGGCATGCTGTTCTTGAACGGGACCCACTTCTTCCCGCCGTCGACCGTGACATAGACGCCCTGGTCCGTGCCGACGAACAGCAGCGCCGCGTTCTTCCGGTCCTGGACGACGACGTTGATCCCCTTGGCCGGCAGGTTGCCGACGATCGCGGTCCAGGTCTCGCCGTAGTCCGCGGTCCGATACAAACACGCGCGGAAATCGTCGAACCTCAAACCGGCCTTGGCCACGAACGCCGTCCCAGCGTCGTGCGGCGAAGCGTACACGCGGCTCACCCAGAAGTTCTCCGGCCCGCCCGCGCCCGCGATCCCGGACGTCCGGTCCTTCCACGTCGCGCCGCCGTCCTGGGTCACCTGGACCTTGCCGTCGTCCGCGCCGACCCAGATGACGCCCGGCTTGACCGGCGACTCCGAGATCGTGGTGATCGTGTTGTAGGAGATCGCGGGGAAGCCCTGTTTCGACTTGTCGTTGACCGTCAGGTCGGGGCTGATCTCGGCCCAGTGGTCGCCCCGGTCGAGCGACCGGAACAGGACGTTGGCCCCGGTGTAGACGATCGCCGGGTTGTGGGGCGAGAGGGCGATCGGCGGCGTCCAGTTGAAGCGGAGCGCTTCCTGGCCCGGTTCGCGCCGCGGCATGATCGGCGTCTGGACGCCGGTCTTCTGGTCGAACCGCCACATCGTGCCGAGCTCGCGGTTGTTGTACACCCAGCGGCTGTCGGTCGGATCGACGCAGTTGTACATGCCGTCACCGCCGCCGACCGTCACCCAGTCGGCCAGGGTGATATCGCCCGCCCATCCGTTCGACGGGCCCTTCCACGAATCGTGGTCCTGCATCCCGCCGTAGATGTTGTACGGGTCCTCCATGTCCAGGCCGATGGCGTAGAACTCGCCGAGCGGAATGTTGTAGGCGTGGACGCAGGTCCGGCCGCCGTCGTAGGAGATGTTCACCCCGCCGTCGCTCCCGAAGATGAGGCGGTCCGGGTTCCGGGCATCGATCCACATGCAGCGCCAGTCGCCGAAGGCGCGTTGGAAGACGCCGTTCGACGGCCAGCTCAGCCCGTTCCAGGTCTTCCCGCCGTCTATCGTACTGGCCAGGGACTGGCCGGTGACGTAGACCTTGTTCGGGTCCTGGGGATCGATCCGCAACTGGTTGAAGGCGTAGGGCGATTTGTCGAGGGCCGCCTCGTAGCCGGAATTGGCCTTCCGCCAGGTCCGGCCGCCGTCGTCCGTCCGGAAGACCTCGTTGCCGAAGGTGCGCGCCGGGGGCTCTCCGCCGCGGCGCTTGTCCTGCTCGGCCTCCTGCGGGGTCGCCGGCCGCGGATTGCCGTTTTCGACCACGGCGTAGAGAATATTCAGGTTCTTCTGGAACAGGTCGATCCCGATCCGGCCGATCCTGCCGGTCGGCAGCCCGCCGCCGAGCCTCATCCACGCCTTTCCGCCGTCGGTCGTCCTGTAGATCGCGCTCTCCGGCCCGCCGATGACGTAGACCCAGGGCAGGCGGACCTTGTCATACATCGCCGCGTACAACATATTCGGATCGGACGGATTCATGACGAGGTCAACCGCCCCGATCTTGTCGCTGACGAACAGGACCTTGCTCCAGGTCTGGCCTCCGTCGGTCGTCTTGAACACGCCGCGCTCGGCATTGTCCGTGAAGAGATGTCCCATGGCCGCCACGTAGACGACGTCGGGGTTCCGGGGATGGATCTGAATCCGGGCGATATGCTGCGTGTCGCGGAGGCCCATGCTCGTCCACGTCTTGCCCGCGTCGACGGACTTGTAGACGCCGTCGCCGGGGTTGGTGCTCCGGGCGCAGTAAGCCTCGCCCGTCCCGACCCAGACGATATTCGCGTTCGAGGGCGCCACGGCCACGTCGCCGATCGACAGCTTCTCCTGCTTGTCGAAGACCGGCTCAAAAGTCGTGCCGGCGTTCACCGTCTTCCACACCCCGCCGTTCCGCGTCCCGACATAGAACGTGGTGAGGTGGTCCTTCTGAGGGGCATCGGGCACGGCGAAGGATGTCACCCACGAACCGGCCCGGAAGGGGCCGAGATTGCGGAACGCGAGGTTCTTGAGCAGGCCTTCATGGAACAGGTCCTGCGCCCCCGCAGCGCCGGCGACCGCGCCGGCAGCGACGATGAGGAGAATCCGGACGAAAAACAAGCGCTTGGAATTTTGGGAACTCATGGGCCTCAGTCCTTCTTTTTCTTCGGGTTGAACTTCACGACATAGGCGATCCCGGCGGCGAACAGGAGCGCGCCCCACCAGACGCCGGCGTGGAGCTCGTTGAGAACGACGGGCTTGGCCGGCGGGACGATCAGGCCGTAGATGCCTGCGCCGAGGATGAGGGCCCCGTACACGACGAGGACGACACCAATGAAGAACCAGATCGAGATGGCGTTCTTGAGTTCCATGGTCCCCTCCTCCTTACCAGAAGACGACGTTCAGGGCGATCAGGCATACCAGGATGACGCCCGCCCAGAAAATCGGCCGCTGGTAGAACTTGTAGTCGCCCTCGGACGGGAGCTGCGTGCAGCCGCGCACGAGGCCGACGAGCTCGCTCTCGGGCTTCGGCTTGGTCAGATAGCTGACCACGATCGTGACCAGGGCGGCGATGAGCCACGACCACAGCGCCCGGTACATGTTCTCGGACATGGCCTTGGCGTTGGGCGAGAAGGCGATGATGGCCAGCGCCTGCGGATCGATCTTGACCCAGGCCCACATCCCGATCGAAGACACGGTCCCGGCCAGAAGCCCCCAGAAGCCCGCGGCCGGCGTGGCCCGCTTCCAGAGCATGCCAAACAGGACCGTCGCCAGGAGCGGGGCGATGAAGAAGCTGAACAGCGCCTGGACGTAGTCCATGATGCTGGCGAACTGCATGACGAGATAAGCGGTCCCGATGCTGATGAGCACCCCCAGGACGGTGGCCCAGCGGCCGACCTTGACGAGGTGCGCGTCCGAGACCTTCTTGCGGAGCGGCTTGTAGATGTCGTAGGTCCAGACCGTGGCGAAGGCGCTGACGTTGCCGGCCATTCCCGACATGAAGCCGGCGATGAGGGCCGTGATGCCGAGGCCGAGCAGCCCCGGTCCGGCATAGCGGGCAAGCATCAGGGGCAGGACCTCGTTGTAGCTGTGCCCGCCGGTGGCCACCGCCTGCGATTCGCCCACGAGCCCGGGCATGACCGACAGGGCGAGCAGGCCGGGCAGGATAACGATGAAGGGGACCATCATCTTGAAGCCCGCGCCGATGATGGGGGCCATCTTGGCCGCCCGCAGGTCCTTGGCCGCAAGCACACGCTGGACCACGAGGAAGTCGGTCGTCCAGTAGCCGAAGGAGATGACGAATCCCAGACCGAAGACGATGCCCGTCCAGTGGATGCCCATGGCGTTGTCCGAGAACGAGCCGATGCTCCGCCACAGGTGAGTGAGGTCGAGCCCGGCGAAGTTCGCCTGGATCTTGGCCACCATCTTGCCCCAGCCGCCGGCCTCGATCATCCCGATGATGGGGATGAGGAGCGCGCCTGCCCAGATGAGCACGAACTGCAGGACCTCGTTGAAGATGGCCGAGAGCAGGCCGCCCAGGGTCACGTAGATCGCGACGGTGGCCGACGAGACCCAGATGCTGAAATGGATGTCCCAGCCCAGGACGACCTTCATCACCAGGGCCATGGAATACATGTTGATCCCGCTCATGAGGACGGTCATGAAGCCGAACGACACGGCCGACAGGGTCCGGCTCGCGTTTCCGTAGCGGAGCTGGAGGTAGCCGGGCACCGAGTGCGCCTTGGAGATGTAGTAGAACGGCATCATGATGACGGCCAGGAAGAGCATGGCCGGGATCGCACCGATCCAGTACCAGTGCGTGGCCAAAATGCCGTACTGGTAGGCGGCGGCCGACCAGCCCATGAGCTCGAGCGCCCCGAGGTTGGCCGCGAGAAAGCTCAGCCCCGCGATCCAGGAGGTCATCTTCCGGCCGGCCATGAAGAAGTCGTCGCCGGTCCGGGTGTAGCGCTTCAGGTAGAATCCGATGCCCAGGACGAGGGCGAAATAGAAGGCGATGATGACGATGTCGATCGTCCCCAGGGATACGATGGAGCCTGTCATGCGCCACTCCTTGCGTTGGACGGGTCCGGCAAAATATATCCCGCGCCCGCCGCCCCTGTCAACTTGTCATCCCGAGGCCTTGCGAGGGACCCCCTCTGCCAGTAGATTTACCAGAGGGGATCCCTCGCTACGCTCGGGACGACATCCGGCTCAACGGAAACGGTTGAAAAGGTCGCCCCGCGGCCAGGCCATGACCCCCTCCGCGGCCTTCCAGAGGGCCCGGTCGAGCTCGGCCAGGAACGCGTCCGAATCAGAAGGCAGAGAGTTGAAGAGCGCCGCCCAGGCCAGGCCGTTGTGGGCCCGGACCATGATCGCGGCCGAGCCGGCGAGCGATCCCGTGTGCCACCAGTTCGCGTCGTTCCCCTGGGGTCGGACCTGCCAACCCAAGGCGTAATACGTCGGGGCGTCCCGATATTCCTCGAGCGGGGGACGGGCGGTCATCTCCGCGATCGTCGCCGGCTTCAGGAAGCCGCGGCGCCGCGACCGGCCATCGACCGCGGTCAGGAAACGCATCAGGTCCACGGCGGAGGCGAGCCATCCGCCGTGGGAATCCATGGCCTCGAGATAGAACCCGCCGTCAGGCATCGCCACCGGCTCCCGGATGAAAGGAAAGACCGAGGACGTGAGCCACGAACCGGAAAAGTTATAATACGCGGCTTCGCCTTCGGCCCGGAACTTCCGTTCCGTCCGGCCGAGGCGCATGTCCATGATCCCCATCGGTTTCAGAACCTTCGCCCGGACGAAATCCCGATAGCGCTCCCCCGTGACCCGCTCGATGACCCGGCCGAGGACGCAATAGCCGAAATTCGAATACACATAGCGGGTCCCCGGCGAAAAATCCAGCGGTTGAGTGAGCATGTAGCGGATGACCGTCCCGGCCGAAGCCGGCGGCGCGGCGCCCATTGCCCAGGCGATGTCCATCGGCTTGAACATCGGGTCGCCGCTCGCGCCGCGATCGAATCCGCCGGAATGGCGAAGCAGATTGCGGACAGTGATGTCATTGATACGGGGATCGAAAAAGGCGCCGGGCGGAGGCTTCAGGTCATCCAGGAGCTTGAAGGCCTTGTCGTCAAGCCCGAGCCGCCCCTCTTCGACGAGCCTGAGGACGGCTATCGCTGTGATCGGCTTGGAGAGGCTCGCGATCCGGAAGAGGGTGTCCGGCCGAGCCTGCCGATGTCGCTCTCTATCGGCGAAGCCGTAGCCTTCGGCCATCACGAGGCGGCCGTCCTTGACGAGGGCTACCGCCCCGCCGGGGATGCCCCACTTGGCCATGAGCTCGGAAATCACCGGCTTGAAGCTCTCGCTCGGGCCGATCTCCGAAGAAGCCGCGTTCTTTCCCGGCTTGCAGGCGGCGACAGCGAGCGCGGCCGCGGCTAGAGCGGCGGCCAGGGCGAAACGGCGCGCCGCATTTCTCGGCCCGAGCAAAATCTCCCTCATCGGCATGAAACCTTATCTTAGAAGAAAAAACCTTGGTAATCCAGAAGCCCGGGCCGGAGCTTGACCTCCTCCCCCCGCTCACATACGATGAAAGGCAGATTGGGACGACCGCGAAATCCAAAGAGGGGAACGGAGGACCAGCATGACCCAAAAAAAACTTCAGCGGATAGTCGCGGCCCTGATCCTCGGAGGTCTGATTGTCGCGACCGGAGGCCCCATGACGAAGAAACCGTCCTCCTTCGCTCAAGAGCAGGACACCAAGGAGCTTTGGAAAAAGGTCGATGAAGCGGACAAAAACGGGCTGCCCCAGACCGCCCTGGAAGCCTTGAAACGGATCGTGCCCCTCGCCTTCGCCCGGAACAACAACGGCGAGGCGCTGCGGGCCCTCACCCGCCAGATCATTCTCGAATCGGCCGTCAAGGGCAACAAGCCGGAAGAGCGCGTCGCCCGCCTCAAGGAGGAAATCGGGAAGGCCCCGGCCGAGGTCCGGCCGATGATGAAGATCATCCTGGCCCAGTGGTACTGGCAATACTATTCGAGGAACCGGTGGCGGTTCATGAACCGGACGGCCACCGAGGGCGCGGACGATAAGGACTTCACCACCTGGGACCTGCCCCGCATCTTCAAGGAGATCGACGGCCTTTACCGCGAGATCCTGAAGGACGAGGCCGCGCTGAAAAAGATCCCGATCTCCGCGTACCGGGACCTCCTCCAGGACGGCAACCAGCCCGCCTCGTTCCGGCCGACGCTCTTCGATTTCGTCGTCTTCGAAGCCCTGGATTTTTACACTTCGGGCGAGCAGACCGCCGCGGCCCCCGAGGACGCGTTCGTGATCGAAGCCGAGTCCGACGCATTCGCCCCGGCTGCCCGATTCATCTCCTACGCGCCCGAGACGACCGACGTCGAATCTCCGAAACTCCAGGCCTTGAAGCTCTACCAGAAGGCGCTGGACTTCCACCGCAAGGACGCAAACCCGGACGCTTTCCTCGACGCCGACCTCCAGCGCCTCCGCTACGTCCGCAACACGGCCGCGGGCGAGCCGGCTTCCGACCTCTTCCTCAAGCGCCTCCGCGAGATTTCCAAGGGCTACGCCGCCTCGCCGCTGTCGAGCCTGGCCCTCTCTTACGAGGCCCAGGAGATCTTCGACCGGGGCGATTACGTCAAGGCCCTCGAAGCGGCCCACGCCGGCGAAAAAGCGCATCCCGCCTCGGCAGGCGCCTCCAACTGCAAATCGCTCATCGCCCGCATCACGGCGAGGGAGTTCCAGCTCCATGGGGAGTCCGTGCTGCGGCCCATGCTCGCGGGCAGACTGGCCGTCGACTATCGCAACCTGACGGCGCTCTATCTGCGGGCGGTGAAGACGAACTTCACCGAACTCCTTCAGAGCAAGGACGGCGAGAGCCTCTTCTGGATGTCCGACGCGGTCCTCGCCAAGCTCATCGCCGCGGAGCCCGCCGCCGTCTGGAAGGCGGCGCTGAAGCCCACGGCCGACTACAAGACGGCGACGGCCCTGGCCGACGTCCCACCCCTCAAGCCGGGGTTCTATCGGATCCTCGCTTCCACCACCGAGAGCTTCAGCTCCGCCAAAAACAAGACCCAGTCCGCCTCCCTCTGGGTGAGCGACCTGGCCCTGGTAACGCGGGGCAGCGACGGCAACGTCCAGGGCTTCGTTATGCGCAACGAAACCGGGGAGCCGGTGGGGGGCGCCGAGGCCTCGTTCTACCAATGGGACTACAACGCCGGCGGATTCCAGAAGCTGGCCTCCGCCCGGACCGACGACGGCGGCGCGTTCGTCCTTTCGCCTGCCCAAGCCGGCCGGAGCACCTCCAACCGCCTCATCGCCGTCCGCGACGGGAAGGGCGGCGAATTGGCCGAGATCCAGATCCCGACGTCCACCCCTCGCAGCGAGACGTCGCGGACCACAACAATGTTCTTCACCGATCGGTCCCTCTACCGGCCGGGCCAGACGATCTCGTTCAAGGGCATCTGCCTCGCGATCGACACGGCCGGCAACGATTACCGCCTCCTCCCCAAGAAGTCCGTGCGGGTCGCGTTCCGCGACGCGAACCGCCAGGACATCGCGAGCCTCCTCCTGACCACCAACGACTACGGCTCCTTCAGCGGGGCGTTCACCGCGCCGGCCGACCGCCTGACGGGCGAGATGACGATTTCGACTTTGGATCCGCGCGGCCAGACGTCGGTCCGGGTGGAGGAGTACAAGCGACCCAAGTTCCAGGTGAAGCTCGACGTGCCCGACCAGGAATTCCGCCTCAACGACGAGGTCGCCCTGCCGGGCGAAGCCATGGCCTACACGGGCGCGCCCGTGGACGGGGCGCTGATCAAATACCGGATCGTGCGCGAGGTCCAATACCCCTGGTGGTGGTTCTATTGGAGCCCCCGTCCAGGGGGAAGGGGCGGAAGTCAGGAGATCGCCCACGGGACGCTGCGGACCAACGAGGCCGGGAAATTCGTGATCAAGTTCCAGGCCAAGCCCGACCCGACGGTCGCCGCCTCCGGCGGGCCCGTCTTCACCTTCGCCGCTTATGTCGACGTCACCGACACCACGGGCGAAACGCGGAGCGCCGACGGCCGGGTGCGGGCAGGGTTCGCCTCGCTCGAAGCCGGGCTGCGCTGCGGCGACTGGCAGGAGTCGGGAAAACCCGTGGCGCTCACGGTCACGACAACGACGCTCAACGGCAAGAAGGCCTCCGCCAAGGGGACGGTCGATGTCCTCGCCCTCAAGGGGCCGGACAAGCCCGTCCCGGCCGACCTCATCGGCGAAGCGGCGCTCCTGGGCGGGGAGACGAGCGCGACCTCGGACTGGCGGCGGTGGCCGGACGGCGCCCTCGTCGAGCGCAAGGAATTCCTGACGAGCGCCAAGGACGAAGCTCCCCTAGTCCTGTCGTACAATCTAAAGCCGGGCGCCTACAAGGCGCGCCTCAAGACCCAGGATAAGTTCGGCTCGCCCGTCGAAAGCCTGGCCTTCTTCCTCGTCCTCGATCCCACCAGTTCGGCCTTTAACGTGAAAATCCCGTTCCACACCGCCGCCCGGGCTTCGACCGTCGAAGTCGGCGGGACCTACGAGATCCTCTGGGGAACGGGCTACGACCGGGGCCCGGTGCTCGTTGAAATTTTCCAGAACGGGGCGGCTTTCAAGCGCGCCTGGACGGCCGCGCCCCAGACGCAGGGCGTCCTCCGCGTCCCGGTGGACGAAAAGCTGCGGGGCGGATTCACGGTCCTCATCACGGCGGTCAAGGAAAACCGCATCTATTCCGCCCAGGAGAGGGTGAACGTGCCCTGGTCGAATAAGGCCCTCGCCCTCCAGTGGCAGACGTTCCGATCGAAGCTCCAGCCCGGCCAGAAAGAGACCTGGTCGGTCCGCATCCGCGGGCCCCAGGCCTCGATCAAGGCCGTGGAGATGGTCGCCGCGCTCTACGACGTTTCGCTCGACCAGTTCTATGGCCACGGCTTCCCGACGATGTCCGGGATCTTCAAGACGGACGGGACCTATGTCAATTCGACGTTCGCAAACCGGAAGCAGGAATTCCGGACCTACCGGGACGATCTCAACATCTATGTCTCTTCCGTCACGCCGAGCTACGTCCGGTTCCAGTCGGACATCGAATTCGGCGCCACCGGCTACAATTATCCCGGACAGGTCATGAAGTCCATGGCCCGGCCCGAGGCCATGGCCCGGGACGGCGCGGAACCCCCGCCGCCCCCTTCGCCGACGGCCGCGCCGGATTCGGCCAAGGGCGGCGTGGTCGGGGGTGTCGTGGGCGGTGTCGCCGACGAGAAGAAAGCGCCCGCCGTCGACCTGTCCAAAGTCCAGGCCCGCAAGAACCTGGACGAGACCGCCTTCTTCTATCCCCATCTCCTGACCGACAAGGACGGCGTGGTGACGCTCGAATTCAAGATGCCCGAGGCCTTGACCGAGTGGCGTTTCCTGAGCTTTGCTCATACGCGCGAACTCGAAAGCGGTTCGCTCGAAGGCCGGACCGTCACCCAGAAGGACCTCATGGTCCAGCCCAATCCACCCCGTTTCTTGCGGGAAGGCGACGCCCTCGAGTTCACGGTCAAAGTGACCAACATGACCGAGAAGGACGCCCGGGGCGACGTCCAGCTCACGTTCTTCGACCCTCGCACGAACAAAGCGCTCGATGCCGCGCTGGGCAACGCGACACCGAAGATGCCGTTTGCGGTGCCGGCCAAGCAGTCGCGCTCCTTTTCCTGGCCCGTGGCCGTGCCGGACGGGCTGGAGATCGTCGGCTTCAAGGCCGTGGCAGCCTCGGCCGAGTTCTCGGACGGCGAGGAGGGAGTCCTCCCCGTCCTGAGCCGCCGGATCCTCGTCCGGGAGTCGATCCCGCTCTGGATCAGCGACAAGGGGCAGAAGAAGTTTGAGTTCAAGAAGCTCGCCCAGTCCTCGACGTCCGGCACGCTGAGGCACATGGGCCTCGTGGTCCAGATGGCTTCCAACCCCGCCTGGTATGCGATCCAGGCCCTGCCCTTCCTCATGGAATATCCCTACGAATGCTCCGAGCAGGTCTTCAACCGGCTGTATGCCAACGGCCTGGCCCAGAAGATCGCCAACGCGGACCCCAAGATCCGGAAGATCTTCGACCTGTGGAAAGGCACGCCGGCCCTGAAATCCAACCTCGAGAAGAACGAGGACCTGAAGAGCGTCCTTCTCCAGGAATCGCCCTGGGTGCTCGAGGCCAAAGCCGAGACCCAGGCCAAGCAGAACGTCGGCCTCCTGTTCGACGAGAACCGCATGGGGCAGGAGATCAAGCGGGCCTTCGCCAAACTTGAAGCCATGCAGCTCTCCGACGGCGCCTGGCCCTGGTTCCCCGGCGGCCGCGGCGACAGCTACATCACCCTCTACGTCGTGACCGGCTTCGGCCGGCTGAAGCACCTGGACGTCGCCGCCGTCCCGCAGACGGCGGCGGTGAAGGCGATCGGCCATCTCGACGGCTGGATCCAGGAGGTCTACGACGGGGTCCTGAAGGCGGGCCACAAGGACGAAAACCACCTGAGCTCGACCATCGCCCTGTTCCTCTACGGCCGGAGCTTCTATCTAAAGGATCGGCCGATCCCGGCCGCGAGCCGCGCCGCCGTGGACTATTTCCTCGGCCAAGCCGCCCGTTATTGGCTGCAGCTCGATTTCCGGCAGAGCCAGGCCCACCTCGCGCTGGCCCTCCACCGGTTCGGCGATACGGCCACGGCCCAGAAGATCATGCGCTCGATGAAGGAGCGGAGCCAGGTCGACGAGGAGCTGGGCCGCTTCTGGAGCGAGCTCGAACTGTCGTGGTGGTGGTACCGGGCGCCCATCGAGACGCAGGCGGTGATGATCGAGGCCTTCGACGAGGTCATGAACGACCAGGCCGCGGTCGAGGAATGCAAGATCTGGCTGCTCAAGCAGAAGCAGACCCAGGATTGGAAGACGACCAAGGCCACGGCCGACGCGGTCTACGGGCTGATGCAGCGGGGGGCGGACCTCCTGGCGTCAGACGCCGTCGTCGAGGTCAGCCTCGGCGGGCAGACGGTCAAGGCGGAGAAGGTCGAGGCCGGGACCGGGTTCTACGAAAAGCGGTTCGCCCCGGCCGAGATCAAGGCGGAGATGGGCAACGTGGTCGTCACCAAGACGGACAAGGGGATCGCCTGGGGCGGCCTCCACTGGCAGTACATGGAGGACATCTCCAAGATCACGCCCCACGCCCAGAACCCGCTCAAACTGAAGAAAGACGTCTTTGTCCAGAGGCTGACCAAGAAGGGCCCGGTCATCGAGCCGGTCAAGGGGCCGCTCGCCGTGGGCGACACGCTGGTCGTCCGCATCGAGCTGCGGACCGACCGGGACATGGAATACGTCCACATGAAGGACCACCGCGGAAGCGGGCTCGAACCGGTCAACGTCCTCTCCCAGTACAAATACCAGGGCGGCCTCGTCTACTACGAATCCACCAAGGACACGGCCACCCACTTCTTCATCGACTACCTGCCCAAGGGGACCTACGTCTTCGAGTATCAGTTGCGCGTCGTGCACCGCGGCGCCTACCAGAACGGCATGGCCCACATCGAGTGCATGTACGCTCCCGAGTTCAACAGCCATTCGGAGAGCGTGAAGCTGGAGATCAAGTAGGCGGCGCGGGAAGAGGCGTTTTTAAAACGCCCCCAGCTGGCAGTGGCTCAGACGGATGCCGAGCGCGTCCGCCGTCCGGCCGACTTCGCTCAGCAGGACCCCCTGCTCCTCGGCGATAAGGAAGGCCGCGGCGCAGGAGAGGTGGTCGTCGCGAAGGCGGGCGCGGATCGCGGCCGCCAAGGCGTCGTCGATCTTCAAATTTCCGTCTAGTTTCTTGTCTTTTAAGGCCATTTTATCTCCTTCCCCGTTGTGAGATCGTTATTTTACATCATGATGGGGGACACGAGACTCCGAAAAGGAAAAATTATTCCACCCCGGCTCCCGTTGTCCTATAATGCATCCTGCAGACCGGCATTCGCGAAGGAGTCGTCCATGTACGAACGCTTCAAGGACCATCTCTTGGCCGAACTGGCCAAAGTCCGGGCCGAAGGCCTTTACAAGGAGGAGCGCATCCTGACCACGTCCCAGGGCGTCGAGATCAAAACCGACGCGGGCTTGTGCGTCCTCAACTTCTGCGCCAACAACTACCTCGGCCTGTGCAACGAGCCGCGCGTCATGGCCGCGGCGAACTATGCCTTCTTCAAGTGGGGCTTCGGCATGGCCTCGGTCCGGTTCATTTGCGGAACGCAGAAGGTCCACAAGGACCTCGAGCGGGCGATGAGCGATTTCCTGGGCACCGAAGACACGCTCCTCTACTCCTCCGCCTTCGACGCCAACGGGGGCATCTTCGAACCGCTCCTCGATGAGCACAGCGCCATCATCTCCGACGAGCTCAACCACGCCTCGATCATCGACGGCATCCGCCTCTGCCGGGCGCAGCGTTTCGTCTACAGGAACGACGACATGGACGACCTCGAAGCCAAGCTCGTCGCGGCTAAGGACGCCCGGTTCAAGCTCATCGTCACCGACGGGGTGTTCTCCATGGACGGGATCATCGCCCGGGTCGACAGGATCTGCGAGCTCGCGGCGCGCCACGGGGCCCTGGTCATGGTCGACGACTCCCACGCCACGGGCTTCATCGGCCCGACCGGCCGCGGCACGCATGAGCACTGCGGCGTCATGGACAAGGTGGACCTCATCGTCACCACCTTCGGCAAGGCCCTCGGCGGGGCCACCGGCGGCTGCATCTCGGGACGGAAGGAGATCATCGAGTTCCTGCGTCAGCGCTCCCGTCCCTATCTTTTCTCCAACTCCCTCGCGCCGGCCATCGCCGGGGCGACGATCGAAGTCCTCAAGATCCTGACCGAAACGACCGAGCTCAAGGACCGGCTGATGCGCAACACCCGCCTCTTCCGCGAGGGCATCGAAAAAGCGGGGTTCAAGATCGTGCCCGGCATCCATCCCATCGTCCCGGTCCTCTTCGGCCACCTGCCCCACGACGCCAAGCTCTCGCAGGATTTCGCCGACGAGCTGCTGAAAGAGGAAATCTACGTGATCGGGTTCTACTTCCCCATCGTCCCGCGCGGCAAATCGCGGATCCGGGTCCAGATCAGCGCCGCCCACACGACCGAGCAGATCGAATTCGCCATCGACAAGTTCCGCAAGGTCGGCGAGCGGCTGATCCCGTGATGTCCTGCGGGCCGATACCGGGGTTGGCCACGTCCCGCTTGGGAACCAGTCCCGTCGGTTCCCCCCCATCGGAAACGATGGGGCCCCCTCTCCGCTATGCGGGCCTTAGGCCAAACCCCGGTACCGGCCCGCAGGACTGCCGAGTCCGCTCCTTGGCTTGACTTCGCGGGCGCAAGCGACATATTAATTAGGTTTGCGTCCCCGCCGCGGGGCGACGGAGGGAGAGAGGCACGATGACCGCAAAAAGATATGCCCTCGGACTCGACTACGGGACGAATTCCGTGCGGGCCCTGCTTGTGGACATCCGCACCGGCCGGGAGCTGGCCACGGCCATCCACAACTACGAAACGGGCGCGGCCGGCGTCGTCCTGGACGCCCGCACCCCCGACCTCGCCCGGCAGAACCCGGCCGATTATCTCAAGGGCGCCGAGGTTGCGGTCCGCCGGACCCTCGCCCTGGCCCGGACGGCCGAGCGCTCGTTCGACCCGGCGCAGGTCGTCGGCATCGGCGTCGACACGACCGGCTCGACTCCGATTCCCGTGGACCGGGAGGGAACGCCGCTCTGCTTCGGCAAGGAATTCCGCAAGAACCCGAACGCTATGGCCTGGCTCTGGAAAGACCATACGGGCTTCGCCGAGGCAGCGGAAATCACGGCCCTCGCCGCCCGCGAACACCCCGAATACCTGGCCAAGTGCGGGGGAACATACTCCTCCGAGTGGTTCTTTAGCAAGATCCTCCATTGCCGCCGCGCCGATCCAGACGTGTTCGACGCCGCCTGGAGCTGGGTGGAATGCTGCGACTACATCCCGGCCGTCCTGACCGGCGAAACGCGGCCGGAGAAGATCAGGCGCGGGCGCTGCGCCGCGGGCCACAAGGCCATGTTCAACGCGCACTGGGGCGGCCTGCCGGCCAAGGAGTTCCTGGCCAAACTCGACCCGAAGCTCGGCGAACTCCGCGACCGGCTCTACGACAAAACCTATACGTCGGACGTTCCGGCCGGCCGGCTTGCGCCGGCGTGGGCGAAAAAGCTCGGCCTGCCCGCGGGCATTCCCGTCGCGGTCGGCGCCTTCGACGCCCACCTCGGGGCCGTCGGCTCGGGCGTCTTCCCCGGCAAGTTCGTCAAGATCATGGGGACGAGCACGTGCGACATCTGCGTCTGGCCGAGCGACAAGCCGCTGGCCGACATCCCCGGCCTGTGCGGCATCGTGGAAGGTTCGGTCCTCCCGGGATACTACGGGCTCGAAGCGGGCCAGTCGGCGGTCGGCGACATCTTCAACTGGTTCGTCGGCTATCTCCAGCCCGGCGGACCGGCTAAAGGCTCGCACGAGGCCCTGACCCGGAAGGCGGCCAAGCTCCGGCCCGGCCGATCGGGCCTGCTCGCCCTCGACTGGAACAACGGCAACCGGACCATCCTGGTCGATCAGCGGCTGACCGGGCTCCTTATCGGACAGACGCTCCACACGACGCCCGAGGAGATCTACCGGGCCCTGATCGAAGCCACGGCCTTCGGCGCGCTGACGATCATCCGCCGCTTCGAGGAATACGGCCTGGCGATCGACGAGGTGATCGCCTGCGGCGGCATCGCCGAGAAGAACCCTCTGGTCATGCAGATCTACGCCGACGTGTGCGGCAAGGAGATGAAGGTCGCCCGCTCCTCCCAGACCTGCGCTCTGGGATCGGCCATCGCCGGCGCGGTCGCCGCGGGCGCGCATCCCTGGTTCGCCGAGGCGCAGCGGGCGATGTGCGGCGTCAAACTGCGCTCGTTCAAGCCGGACCCGGGCCGCCACAAAATCTACGCGGAGCTCTATGGGCTCTACCGTCAGCTCCATGACGCCTTCGGCACGAAGGCGGAGGCGGGATCTCTGTTCAACGTGATGAAAGACCTCTTGAAGATCCGCGACCGGGAACTGGAATCCTGAGATGCTGGCCGACCTCAGGGAGCAAGTCTGGCAGGCGAACTTCGACCTCGTGAAGTACGGCCTGGTCATCCTGACCTTCGGCAACGTGAGCGGGCTCGACCGGAAAAAAGGGATCATGGCCATCAAGCCGAGCGGCATCCCCTATTCCCGGATGAATCCGACCGACCTCGTCCTGATCGATCTCGAAGGAAAAGTCGTCGAAGGGAAACTGAACCCGTCCTCGGACACGTCCACCCACCTCGCCCTGTACCGGGCCTTCCCGGACATCGGCGGCGTCTCCCACGCCCACAGCGAATACGCCACGGCCTTCGCCCAGGCCTGCCGCGAAATCCCGTGCCTCGGCACGACCCACGCCGATCATTTCAACGGGCCCGTTCCGGTCACCCGCCATCTGACCTTGGTTGAGGTCCGGGACGACTACGAGGCGAACACGGGCAAGGTCATCGCGGAGCGGTTCGCCGGGCTGAAGCCCCTCGAAACGCCGTCCGTCCTCGTCGCGGGGCACGGTCCCTTCAGCTGGGGCGGGAGCGCGGGCGAGGCGGTGAAGAACAGCCTCGTGCTGGAGAAGATCGCCAAGATGGCGATCCTGACCGGCCTCGTGAACCCGAAAATCGAGAGCCTGCCGGACCATCTGCTGGCCAAGCATTACCTACGAAAGCACGGCCCTCAGGCCACCTACGGACAGGCGAAAGGGCCGGCCCCGCGGCCGGACTCCCTCGTCCGAAAAAGGAGTCATCGATGAAGAACGTCCCCCAGGTGAAACTCGGAATCGTGGCCGTGAGCCGCGACTGTTTTCCGATCGAGCTTTCGAGGAAGCGCCGGACGCGCGTCGTGGCGGAATGCAAGGCCAAGGCCGTGCGCATCGTCGAAATCAAAACGATCATCGAGAACGAAAAGGACGCTTTGAAGGCCCTCGACGAGGTCCGCCAGTCGGGCGTCAACGCCCTGGTCATCTATCTCGGCAATTTCGGGCCCGAAGGCCCAACGACCATTTTGGCCCAAAAGTTCGACGGCCCGGTGATGTTCGCCGCGGCGGCCGAGGAGACCGGCGCCGATCTCATCGGCGGCCGGGGCGACGCCTACTGCGGCCTGCTGAACGCGTCGTACAATATCGGGCTGCGCAAGCTCCGCCCCTACATCCCCGAGGTTCCCGTCGGAATGCCGGACGAGGTGGCGGGCATGATCGCCGGGTTTATCCCGGTCGCCCGGATCATCCTCGGGCTCAAGAAGCTCAAGATCTTCGGCTTCGGCCCGCGGCCCCAGGACTTCCTGGCCTGCAACGCGCCGATCAAGCCGCTGTATGACATCGGGGTCGAGATCATGGAGAACTCCGAGCTCGACCTCTACGATATTTTCCTGAAGGCCAAGGGCGACCCGGCGATCAAAGCGGTGGCCAAGGACATGGCCAAGGAGCTCGGATCGGGCAACGCCTACCCCGACATGCTCGGAAAGCTGGCCCAGTACGAGGTCGCGCTGACCAAGTTCATGGAGGCGAACCTCGGGGCGTCGGACTACGGGATCTTCGCCAACAAGTGCTGGCCGGCCTACGAGTCCTACTTCGGGTTCGTCCCCTGCTATGTCAACGCGCGCCTGGCGACGCGCGGGATCCCGGTCTCGTGCGAGGTGGACATTTACGGCGCGCTGAGCGAGTACATCGCCACCTGCGCGACCCTGTTCCCCGCGACCCTTCTCGACATCAACAATACCGTGCCCGCCGACATGTACAAGGCCCACAAGAAAGCGGCGGCCGGCTACAAGGCGAACGATCTGTTCATGGGCTTCCACTGCGGGAACACGTCCTCGGCCTGCCTCATCGGGGGCGGGCTCAAGTACCAGCTCATCATGCACCGCCTGCTGGAGCCGGAAAAAGCGCCCGACATCACCCGCGGAACGCTCGAGGGCCGGATCAAGGTCGGCGACATCACGATCTTCCGCCTGCAATCGACGGCCGACGCCGTCCTGCGCTCGTATCTGGCGGAGGGCGAGGTGCTCGACATCGACCCGCAGTCATTCGGCGGGATCGGAGTGTTCGCGGTCAAGGAGATGGGGCGCTTCTACCGCCACGTGCTCATCGAGAAGCGCTTCCCCCATCACACGGCGATCGCCTTCGCCCACGCGGGCAAAGCACTATTCGCGGCCGTGCGGATGCTGGGGGTGGACGATATCGATCACAACCGGCCGACCGGCGTGCTCTATAAGCACGAGAATCCGTTCGGCTGAAATTGGTGACAGGCTCCGCAAAAAAAACACGATTCCTTTGCTGAGTATTTGCGCTTATTTTGAGCCCAATATCCTCCGTTCGGCGCCCTCCGTGATCTCATCTGGATAGCCAACGTGATGCAGGAGCTTGATAGCATTCCTTGTTTCCGAGGAACCTTCGCGTAATTGATAATTAAAAAGAAGTCCGTCCTGGCCTATTTCTTCTTGAAAATGATAATTGACATAGGCGTCCGCCACAAGGTGGGTGAGCTCGAGATCGTGGGTTGAAGCGAAAATCAGGCTGTTTTTCTTTGCCAGATATAACAGGACTTCAGCCGAAGCAGAAATCCTTTCGATGGAATTGGTTCCCCGGAAAAGTTCATCTATCAAACAAAGACATGGGATGTCCCGCTGGGAGGCACGAATAATTCGGAGTAGAGTAAGAATTTCGTCAAGATAATAGCTTTTACCCTCGATGATGTTGTCCTTTCGGCCGATGAGCGTCAATGTGTTGAAGAAAGAAGAAGCAAATCTTTTTGCGAGGCAATAATGGAGGGTCTGGGCGAAGATCATATTCACCCCGATGGTTTTTAAAAATGTCGTTTTCCCAGACATATTGGATCCCGTTACTAACATGCCCCCTTTTCTCAAGCTTAAAGAATTCGGCACAGGCTTCTCTAATAAGGGATGCACCGCTCCTTCGATATCAAGGAATAGAATTGAATTAGTAAGCTCTGGCTCTACGGACTCTCTTAATCCAACTTTGTAGGATGCCGCAGCTACCATTGCGTCCAAAAAACCTATGGTCTCAAAGATATCCCGCAGCTGATTCTCGAATTTTTCTATCAGCTTTAAATATGAATGAAAGGCCCGAACTTCAATCAGAAAAAGAATATTGAGATATTCGTATAGAGCATTACTTTCGCCTAAACTCAGCAAAGTAGTTTTGGGGGCTATGCCGGACACTTTGTCTAGGGCTGATTTCAACTGCGTCCGATAGGCCTCCAGGCGTGAGTTCTGGAGCCCGCTGAGGCGCTTAGCATACTTTAGCATCCTTCCCAAATAGCGGATGGAAGGAAGGTCCTCAGTAAATTTCCGTTTAGTCCTGTAATGAATCGCCGCGTTGCCTAAGGATAAGGCGATAAGTCCAACCCAGCCCAAATTATGACCTAACAGGCCCAAGAGAACAAAAACGGGAATGAAG
>JADGNV010000189.1 GCA_017883285.1 Candidatus Aminicenantota bacterium
CTGCGAGTGATACATTGATTGGGTTTCCGCAAAAAAGATTTGCAGGAATAAGTGTTTCGCGGAGATAAGTATCACGATGGATGAATCGCAAGAGGAGTTGCTATGATAAATAGCAAAAATATACGAAGTTTGTTTGATATTTTTAGGAATAGCTACAATGGGCAATGGCTTTTCGTAACGAAGCACGTCGAACGTATCGCCGATTACATGGCAAATATTTGCGAACAGATCATACACGTCTCGCGATAAGGTGATAAAGGATTCAGTCGGGCAACAGTCTTTAGCTGCTTCTTGGAAACCCCATAACTTGTTATTTGACTTCTTTCCATCCGTCCGCCGGGTAAAAACGCGACATCGCATTCGACGTCGTCTCTACCGCAAGCTTTATTTCAAAAGTGCCTTGCCGAAATGGCAGCGAATCAACGAGAAAGTCCCTGCTGTCATATTCACCTAATTTCGGCATAAGAAAAGTGAGATTCATTGTTTTGCCATCTAAGGTAAGATGGAGCTTAACCGGCTGTTTAAAGATACACATTGCTTCTGTTTCAAGCATGGCCATCATGCCGTTCAACTTTTTAACGCTGTCCGGTACTTGCATCTCGCCGCTCGTAATAAAATTGCGCGCGCCGACCTGCCACTTACGGTTTGGTGATCCATTATCGGGGTCGAACCGCAGATCTCTGCTCGCGGCATCGATTGCATCGCCGTGCGTATCGCGCACAATGTAGGTTAATTTGCTGCCTGGGCATATTTGTCCTTTTGCTGCATGCGGCGCAATGCCAATCAGCATTCCGCCAATCGCTACCAGGATTGATGCTCTTAGCATTGTCTGGAAATTTTTCATCTCACTCCTCCAATTTCGTATTCGTTTAAACGATCGCAATCCTTCGACCTATATAGCCCACGCCTCGGTCACGAAGTCGGACTGTTAAGAATTCCTTAACAGATGAATCTCTCCGTTCAATCACCCTGGGAATATACATCCGCCCGATCGGTAATGTCAATCACATCTAAACCTGCGGAATATCGTTTACACTTTAGCCCTTCTCCCCTAAGCTTTTATCTGAAAGGAAGAGGGCATGATGGAACAGGATCTCTTAAGAAATCAGGGGAAAACAAGGCTGGGAATCTGCCGGAGGAGGGAATCGAACCCACACCTCCATTTCTGGATACGGGATTTTTGAGTCCCGCGCGTCTGCCAGTTCCGCGTCCCGTTCTATTTTCATCATGCGGCGCTCGCAAGGATTCTGAGTTGCTGAATACGGAAGAGCGCGCTGGGGCTTCTCAACGCAGTACTAAGATAGCTATAATAGGCGCGCCACCTTTCGCGAAAAGAAGGCCCTGGAATGCCGATGCTCGAGCTTTTCCGCCACGCCCGTCGAAAAGATGAGCCTGCTGGGCTTGGCCATCCGGTAGAACGATGGCCCGGCTGCTGATTACGGGGGGAAGCGGCTTTCTCGGCGGACATTTGACGGCCGGGGCGGCGCTGGCCGGGGACGAGGTGACGGCCGCCTTCCATACCCTCCGTCCCGAAGGCGGGCCGCCTGTCCGCTGGATCCGGCTGGATCTCGAGGATGAACGCGCGACGATCGAGTTGATCCGGCGTGCCGCGCCCGAGATCGTCCTTCACACCGCCGCGATGTCCAAGCCCGACGATTGCGAGCGCGATCCGGAACGCGCGAAACGGGTGAACGCGCGCGGCTCCGGGATTCTGGCCCGGGCCTGCGCCGCGGTCGGGGCCCGCCTGGTCGCCGTGTCGACCGACCTTGTCTTTGACGGGAAAACGCCGCCGTACGGCGAAGTCGACGCCCCCCGCCCGATCAGCCGCTATGGATGGACCAAGCTCGAGGCCGAACGGGCCGTGTTGGAGAACGCGCCCGGGGCCGCGGTCGCCCGCATCGCCCTTTTGTACGGACGTCCGGCCTTGGGGGGCTCGTCGTTCTCCGAATGGCTGCGGACAAGCTGGGAGGCGGGGAAGAGGACGGCGCTGTTCAACGACCAGTACCGAACGATGATCGGCGGCGCGAACTTGGCCGCCGCGCTCCTCGAGCTGGCCCGATCGGAATTCCGCGGCCTCATCCACCTGGCCGGGTCCGAACGCATCAGCCGGCTCGAATTCGGTCGCCGTCTCGGCGCTCGGATCGGCGCCGATCCGGCGCTCATTATTCCGGCGAGTATGGCCGACGTGCCGTCGTTGGCCTCCCGGCCGGCCGACGTTTCGCTGGAAATAATCTTGGCCTGCCGCGTCCTGCGGACCCCGTTTCTGGATTGCCGGGAAGGACTCGCCGCCGCGTATTTCTAGAAATCCCCTCCCGCTATTGACAAATGATTACTTAATCTATCTAATAAGTATGGTTAAGGTCGTTTTTCGAAAAAGTGTCATTCAATCCACTCATGGAGGAGAATATGAGATTTTTCAAACGTGTCGCTCTGGTCCTGGTCCTGGCCTTGGGCCTCGTCGGCGTTTCGTTCGCCGGCGTCAATCCCGAATGGAAACCCTTCAAGCTCGGTTTGGGTCCCTCGACGCCGTTTGCGCCGCCTGTCCCGGGTACCCCGTCAAAGATCGAAATCACCGTCTTTGGCGGCTTCAACAGCGGGTTCGGGCTGCAGACCGCGCAAAACGTGGCCTCAGATTTGTTGACCGGCATGTCCTCGCCTTGGTATGGCGCCGGCTATACGGGGTTCTATTGGGCGGCGACAGGACCGGCTAAGCTCGATGCCGATATCGTCGGACCGATGCTGAAGCTGGATGCGGGCGCCATGGCCGGCATCAAGCTGGGATTCAATCTTACCGAGATGCTCCAGTTGGAGGCCTATTTCGGCTATGGGTTCTCCGGATATTCGATCGACGACACCGTCTGGGGCGATTTCACTACAGCCGGAACGAAGACCGTCAGTTCGCTCCAAGCCATAGCGGGCCGGACCGTTTCCTTCACGGATAATTCCATCCAGAAGGCGGGCAAGACCATCCTGGGCGGACTCAATCTGAACATTATGTTCGGCTCGGGCGGCTCCGTCGTCCCCTACGCGTCCATCGGCGCCGGCATGATGAGCGTGAGTGATGCGCCTTCGATCGCCTGGTTGCTGCAACAGACGGCGTTGGGATATCCCGCCACATTCACGCTGGATGTCACCTACGCGACCAAGATGGCTTTCCTCTTCAATGCCGGATTCGGACTTAAATTCTATCTGGGCCCGAATTACGGGATCAAGCTCGAGGGCCGGGGGAACTTGGTCATGTCCTCGATCGACAAGCTCGTTAATACGAGCTTCTCCGGATCGAGCAGTGTCTGGATTCAATACACCAATTACAGCAACACGGCCCTGACTGAAAAAGGAACACCCTTCTTCGGCACGGGGATCATCGGATTTTTCTTCGGATTCTGAGCGCCTGAACGGAATCGCGCCGCCGCTTGACAAACGGTGGTGCGGGACTTATTGATGTAGTGAAGGTGAAGGGTTCCTTCGCCCCGGTGAACCGGGAGCCGGATCTCCCGGGTGGTGTTCGGTTTCGCGTGAACCGTCCTGTCCGAACGAATGTCGGTGGGGCGGAGAATCCTTCGCGCTTGGCCCCCGTAAGGGCCGGTCTTAGAAAGGCGCGGGGGAGCGGGATCGCGGAAAGGGCGTTTTCGTTGCGGTCCCGCTCCCCGGACGGCTGTACGCCGGATCCCCGGATTGATTTTTCGGCGGCGCTGGTATAATAATCCCATTTCATGATTCCAAAGCGCCGCGGCGTTTTGCACCATCCCCGCATTCCTTTCCGGTTTTTCGTTCGCCGCCGGATTGATTCTTCTTTTTTCCCCGAGGAGGCCACATGAAACGCATTCTGCCTATGTCCCTGTCCGTCCTTGTCCTGGCCCTGGTGATCGGCTCCCTGGCCGCGCCCGCGGCAGAGACGCCCGCCCGCCCAAAGGCCAACTATGACCTGGCGTCCCGCTGGACGTCGGCGAAGGTCGGCAAGCTCATTTTCGATACCTCCGTCCAGCCCCACTGGCTCGAATCGGGTGATCGATTCTGGTATGCATTCGAGACCAATAAGGGACGCATGTTTTCGATCGTCGACCCGGTTTTGAAGGCGAAAAAACCCCTGTTCGACAATGCCAAAATGGCCGCCCTTCTAACCAAGACGACGCTCGTCCCCTATGACGCCCAGCACCTGCCGATCAAGACCATCAAATTCATCAAGAAGGACACGGCCATCCGCTTTGAGATCGAGTTTCCCAAGGATAATACTGTCCTGGCCGGCGGGGTCTTGAAGAAAGTCGTCGACATCCGCAAAGAGTTGGAGGACAAGGAGAAGGAAAAGGAAAAAGAGCAGGATAAAGAAAAGAAGGACGATGAAAAGGACGCCGACAAGACCAAGGAGCCGGAAAGCAAAACGAAAACCCTCTTTTTCGAATACGATTTGCAGAGCGGCAAGCTGACCCTGCTCGAGGATTACAAAGCGCCGGAGAAGCGGCCCCGCTGGGCCTCGCTCTCGCCCGACGAAAAGACCATCATTTTCGGGCGCGGCTACAATCTGTTCATGATGGACGCCGACAACTACAAGCTGGCCCAGAAGAAAGCCGACGACAAGGCCGTCAAGGAAATCCAGCTGACCACGGACGGGGAGGAGCATTTCAGCTATACCCGCGAGCTGAACGACGAGGACAAGAAGGACTATCAGAAGGACGAAAAGGACCGCAAGGACTTCCGCGTCCCTGCCGTCATGGTCATCTGGTCCCGGGATTCCAAGAAGATCGCCCTGGTCCGCGAGGATGAGCGCAAGGTCGGCGACCTGTGGGTCATCAACTCATTGTCCAATCCCCGCCCGACGCTCGAGCCGTATCGCTACGCCATGCCGGGCGAAGAAAACCAACCCCAACCCGAGCTCCTGGTCTTCGACCTCGCCTCCAAAGCCAAGCTCAAAATCAAAGCCGACAAATTCAAGGACCAGACCGTCGCCATCGCCACCGCGCCGCGCAAGATGATCGACCGCGAGAAGGACAATCCGCCGTCGGCGATGTGGCTGGCCGACACGAGCGACAAGCTCTATTTCGGCCGGCAGAGCCGCGACCTGCATCGCTACGACGTCTGCCTGGCCGACACCAAGACGGGCGAAGCCAAGGTCCTCATCGAAGAGGTCCTCAACACCTATATCGACGTCCAGCCCCTGCGTCTCGTCAACGGCGGGCAGGAGTTGATCTGGTGGTCGGAGCGCGACGGCTGGGGCCATTATTACCTCTACGACGGCGCCGGCAAGCTCAAGACCCAGATCACTTCGGGCGAGTTCACCGGCCAGGGGATCGAAGCCGTCGACGAAAAGGCCCGCGTCCTCTATTTCGAAGCCTGCGGCCGCGAGCCCGGAGAGGACCCCTACTTCCTCCATCTCTACCGGGTCCGTTTCGACGGTTCGGGCCTGCGGCTCCTCAATCCGGGCGAGGCCATGCATGCCGCGGAGATGAACGACGGGATGAACTCTATCCTCGATAATTTCAGCCGCGTCGACTTGGCTCCCAAGAGCGAGCTCCGCGACGCCCAGGGCAACTTGCTGATGACCCTGGAAGCGGCGGATGTTTCCGCCCTCCGGGAGGCCGGTTTCAAGTACCCCGAACCGTTCAAGGTCAAGGCCGACGACGGCATCACCGACTTGTACGGGGTCATGTACAAACCCTACGATTTCGATCCGGGCAGGACATACCCCATCATCGCCTACGTCTACCCGGGCCCCCAGACCGAGAGCGTCTCCAAGACGTTCGTCCCGCGCAGCGCCAGCGCCATGCTGGCCCAGTTCGGGTTCATCGTCATCGAGATCGGCAACCGCGGCGGCAACCCGCAGCGCTCCAAGTGGTATCACACCTTCGGCTATGGAAACCTCCGCGATTACGGACTGGCCGACAAGAAACGGGGCATCGAGGAGCTGGCCGCCAAATATCCCTTCATCGACATCGACCGGGTCGGGATCTTCGGACACTCCGGCGGCGGTTTCATGACCGCGGCGGCGCTTCTCGTCTACCCCGATTTCTTCAAGGTCGGCGTCTCCTCCTCGGGCAATCACGAAAACAATATCTACAACCGCTGGTGGAGCGAGAAACACCACGGCGTGAAGGAAGTCGTGGACAAGGACAACGCCGTCAAGTTCGAATACGCCATCGAGAAGAACTCCGACATCGCCAAAAATCTCAAGGGTCATCTCCTGTTGGCTACGGGCGACATCGACAACAACGTCCATCCGGGGAACACGTTCCGGCTGGCCAACGCCCTCATCCGGGCCAACAAGCGCTTCGATTTCTTCATCTTCCCCGGCCAGCGCCACGGCTACGGCGACATGAACGATTATTGGACCTGGATCCGGGCCGATTATTTCTGCAAGTGGCTGCTGGGCGATTTCTCCCAGCCCGTCGATATCCTCGAATTGAATCGGGAAAAGGAGCAGTCGGGAACGAAAGCGGCGGCGGCCTTCGTCCCCGACTGCTCCTTTTCCCGGTTCAATTCGAGGATGTCGACGGGCTGGGAGAAATCACCCAGCAGCCACTTGCAGAAATAATCGGCCCGGATCCAAGCCCAATAATCGGTCATGTCCCCATAGCCGTGGCGCTGGCCGGGGAAGATGAAGAAATCGAAGCGCTTATTGGCCCGGATGAGGGCGTTGGCCAGC
>JADGNV010000190.1 GCA_017883285.1 Candidatus Aminicenantota bacterium
GCTCGATGGTCTTTTCCAGCTCCCGGGCCGCGGCCGTCCGGCGCGAGGACAGGTCCTGGGCCCGGGTAGCGTAGGCCGCGAACGCCCGGCCGATCTCGTCCTCCACGGCGGCGAGCTTCTCCTGGATGCGGACGAGGTCCTCGGATTCGACCATGAGGGCGGCCAGGTGGTCCTGGATGTCCCGGATCTCCCCGCCGTATTTGCGCTTGAGGGATTCGATAAGGCTGAGCCGCTCCTCGACGGCTTCGAGCTTCTCGGGGGACATGTCCCGGCGGTCCTTGTATTTGGCCAGGGCGTCGGCGATCTCGCCGACGAGGATGACCATCGGCCCGAGCGACGCGTCCATCTCGACGAAGGCGGCGTCGAACGCCCCGAGCTCGGCGAGAGCATGCTTGAGCTTGGCCGTGAACCCGGTGAGCGAGGCGTCGCCGGTGTAGGTCAGGTCGAGCGCCTGATCGACGAGGGTCGAGATCTTCTCCGCGTTCTTGAGGATGTGCCGCTGGCCGCGGAGCTCCTCCTCCTCGTCGGGCCGCAGGCCGGCCTTTTCGATCTCGGCGATTTGGTGGCGGAGGAAGTCGAGGCGCTGGGTCCGGTCGCGCTCCTTTGCCGTCCATTCCGCCTTCTTCCTAGCCAGGCGGCGCAGGTCCTGGGCCGCCGCGGCCGTCTCGGCCCGCAGGGCGGCCGTTTCGGCGTACTGATCGAGGTAGTCGAGGTGGCTTTCGAGATGGAGGAGGAAGATATGGTCGTTCTGGCCGTAGACGTCCACGAGCCCGCCGGCGGCCTCCTTGAGCTTCTTCGCCGGGGTGAGGACGCCGTCGAAATAGATCCGGCCCGTTCCGTCCCCGGAGATCTGGCGCTGGATCGCGAGGTCGCCCTCGTCCTCCGCGGGGAGGGCCTCGTTTCGGGCCGGCGCCTCGGGCCGGTCGAAGATCGCCTCGACCGAAGCCTCGTCCCGTCCGGTCCGGACGAGGTCCGACGAGGCCTTCTCCCCGCAGACGAGGCGGATGCTCTCGATGATGATGGATTTGCCGGCGCCGGTCTCGCCGGTCAGGACCGAGAACCCGGCCTCGAGGTCGAGCCGGATGTCCTCGATCGTGGCCAGGTTCCGAATACGCAGAAACTTAAGCATGCCGCCGGTCGTTGGTTACTTGACGATCTTGATCGGGACGAGCGCTTTCTCCATGTTGATCCGGCCGTAGCCGACGAATTCGTCCTTGCCGGGATAGACGGACGCGTTCACGTCGTCGGACGAATACCGGATGATGGCCTGGATGTCGGCCACCTTGAGTAAGGGTTTCAGCCCCTTGAGCAGCGCGGCCAGCCCCGCGACGTGGGGCGCGGCCATCGACGTTCCCGAGCCGTAGGCGTAAGGGATGAATCCCGGCGGCGTCAGGGCTAAGGGGTAGGGCGCCAGGATCCGCTCCCCGGGCGCCGCGACGTCGACGTCGGAGCCGAAATTCGACCAGGCGGCCCGCTGGTCGTTGTAATCCGTGGCCGCCACGGCGAAGCAGTAGGGATGGTAGGCCGCCGGATAGCTGACGGCCGTGTTCGTGTTGCCCGCGGCCGCGGCGATGAAGACGCCCTTCTCGTAGGCGTATTTCACCGCGTCGCGGAGGGTCTGGCTGGGCGCGTCGGCGCCGAGGCTGAGATTGATGACGGTCGCCCCGTTGTCGGCCGCCCAGACGATCCCCTGGGCGACCGTGTCCGTCGGGCCGTTGCCCGACGCGTCCAGGACCTTCACCGGGAGGATCATGGCGTTCCAGGCGACGCCGGCCACGCCCTCGTCGTTGTTGGTTTCCGCCGCGGCGATGCCCGCGACCATCGTCCCATGGCCGTGGTCGTCGGCGGCGACGAGGTCGCCGTTGACGAAATCGTGGCCGTTCGAGACGACCTTGTTCTTCAGGTCGAAATGGTTGAGGTCCACCCCGGTGTCGACGATGGCGATGATGACGGTCGTTTGGCCCGTGGTCTCCTCCCAGGCCTGGGGGGCCTTGATGTCGGCGCTCGGCTTGCCCTGCGGGCTGCCGGGCACCTGGCCGATGACCTGCCCGGTGTTGGAGAGCGCGTACTGGTATTTGAACAGCGTGTCGTTGGGGGTCACCGCGATGCGGCAAAAAAAGTTCGGCTCGGCGTATTCGACGTCGGGATTCCGCCGGAAGGCTTCAACGGTCTCTTGGACCGTCGTCCCGTCGCCGATCCGGACGACGTAGACGTCGAGATGGGGAAGACGGGCGATCGCCTGGGTTTCGAGGGCCACGAGGGCCGCGGCTTTCATCAGGGAAGACGTGGTGGGCTTGAACTTGACGAGCACCTGGCCGGGCGCCCAACCGGGCGACGCCGGTTCCACGAACGGGGCGGGGACGAAGCTCAAGCGGCCGATTTGTCCGGCGGGATGGTGGGCGGCGAGACTCAGAAGGACAACCGCTGCCGCGACGACGAATCCGGTCACCCGGGAGCGGGAAGGAAAGTTGGACATTCGGGTGCCTCCTCGGTCAGAAGGATACGATCGCCTTGATCGAGCCGCCGAGATCGAGCCCGAGGCCGGTCGCCGCGATCTTCTTGTAGGGGATGGCCGCGACCTCGCCCTTCAGGCTGAAATTGGGGAAGGGTTCGTAAACGATCCCGAAGGCCGCTCCGATGCTGCCCGCGCCCGCGATCTTCTTTTCTTCGGCGCCGGTCAGCTCCTGGACGGTCTCGTTCATCGTGTAGGTCCCCCAGAGCCGATTGTACGTGATCGCGAGATAGGGAGGCAGGTCCTGGTAGCCCGTATAGCGGACCACGGGGCCGGCCTGGACCCGCATCCAGGTCGCCTTTCCTTCGGCTGTCCCGTCCTGGTTCAAATCGGTGATCATCAGGGATTTCGTGCCTCCCAGGGAGAAGACGTATTGGGCCTGGATTCCGATCTCAAAATCCCCGGCCCTGAACAAGCTTTTTTCCGCTTCGATCCCGCCCAGGAATCCGCCCGCAGCGCCGGCTTCGTAGTCCAGCGAGAAGGGAAGGCCCCGGAAGACGAGGCCGTTGAAATTCGAGAATCCGTATCCGAGGAACGCGGCGAGGGTGAATCCTTTCTGGATTTCGAAATCCAGTCGAAGGGATCCGAACGCGGCCGTCATCGGCGAGGACCGGGTGTCGTCGTCCCAGGCGAGCGTCCGGGAGAAATATTCGAGGCCGAGCCCGAGCTTCATCCGGGGGCCCGGCTCCACGTCCTGGGCCCATCCGGCCGTCGGTCCGAGGAGGACCAGGGCGAGCAGGACGAAGCCCGCGGCGGTCGCGATGCGTTGACTTGGCATGGCCGGCCTCCTCACTTCTTCTCCGTCTTGGCTTTGGGCATGGCGCTGATCTCCTTCAGGCGGGCCTGGGCCTTCTTGGCGAACTCGCTCTTGGGATAGTCGGAGACGAGCTTGGTGAAAAAGGGAACGCTCTGGTCGGGCTTCGGCCAGAGGAAATAGCTTTCGCCGAGATAGTAGTAGACTTTGTCCATGCCCGAGAAGAGGGGATAGTTCGTCAGGATCTGGTTCAGCCGGCTGGCCGCGGCCTTATAGGCTTCCACCCGGAAATAGTGGAGGCCGATGGTGAAGGTGTGCTCGGCCAACCGTTCTTCGCATTCCGCGATCTTTTCCCGACAGGGCTTGGCCTCCTCGCTCAGGGGAAAGAGGCTCAGCACTTTTTTGAACTCGGCCAGGGCCTGGACGGTCTTGGCCTGGTCGCGGCCCGGCTTGAGGGTCTTGTCGAAGAAGCTCAGCGCGATCTTGTACTGGGCATACGAGGCGGATGGGCTGTAGGGATAAAGGCTGATGAACTCCCGATACTCGGAGGCGGCCAGGAGCATGTTGCCCTCGTCCCCGTCGTTGTAGTAGGAATCGGCGATGGCCAGCTTCGCCCGCTGAGCGTAGAAGCTTTTGGGGAACGAGTCGATGACCTGGCGGAGGTACAGGCGGGCGCGCTCCGGGTCCTTCTTGAGGTAGTTTTCGCCTTCCTTGAAGAGCGCCTCGTCGGATGAGGCGAGCTCGGGAGCGACGGAGGTCTTGGAGGCCCGGCACGAGGCGCCGCCCAAGACGGCCAAAACGACGAGGAAAAGAGTGATCGTTTTTTTCATGAGGATGTTCCTTTGCGGCGGCCGGCTGGGACGCGACCTCCGCGGGCGGGCGCGTAGAGGCGGCGGATCCAGTCCCACTCCTGCGCCAGGCCGTCCCGGAGCTCTGTCCGGGGCTTGAAGCCGAGATCCCGGCGCGCCTTTTCGATGCGGGCGAACGTGTGGCGCACATCGCCTTTCTGGGCCTCGGCCTTCGCGATGCGGACGGGCCTTCCGCAGATCTCCTCGAAGAGGGGAAAAAGCCCGCTCAGCGTTTCGCGATGGCCGCCGCCGACGTTGTAGACCTGGCCATCGCGGCCCTTCGTCAGGGCGGCCAGGTTCGCCTCGACGATGTCGTCCACGAACGTGAAATCCCGGGTCTGGCGCCCGTCGCCGTAGACCGTGATCGGCTCCCCCTCGAGGACGGCCTTGAAGAACTTGTGGAAGGCCATGTCCGGCCGTTGGCCGGGGCCGTAGACCGTGAAAAAGCGGAGGGCGACCGTGGGCAGGCCGTAGTTCTTGTGGTAAAGGAAGCAGAGCTGCTCGGCGGCTAGCTTCGAAACGCCGTAGGGCGAGAGGGGATAGAGGAGGCTCGTCTCGGTCATGGGGATGTCCGGGGTCAGGCCGTAGACCGACGACGAGGAGGCGTAAACGAACTTCCGGAGCGGAAGCCCTTTGGCGGCTTCGAGCAGGGCCTGGCTGGCCTGGATGTTGTTCTTCAGGTAGACGGAGAAGTTCCGGCCCCAGCTGGCCCGCACGCCGGCCTGGGCCGCCAGGTGATAGACGGCGTCCACGCCCAGCAGGAGGTCGCGGAGGGGCAGCGCGTTCAGGTCCTTGTCGATGAGCTTGAAGCGCCGGGCCTTGAGGAGCGGAGCGACGTTCCGCTCCTTCATCCAGCGGGGGTAATAGTCCGTGAAACAGTCGATCCCGGTCACGGAACAGCCTTCGGAGAGGAGGCGGCGGCAGAGATGGGACCCGATGAATCCGGCCGCGCCGGTGACGAGGATCTTCATGGAGTCCCGGCCTGACGCGCCGCGGCTCTCATCTGCCGGACCGCCTCCCGCGGGTCGGGCGCGTTGAAGACCGCGTTGCCGGCGACAAAGACCTCGGCCCCGTCCCCGGCGAGGTCGTTCAGATTGCTGAGGTTCACGCCGCCGTCGATCTCGATCCAGGGCCGGCCGAGCCCGAGGTCGTCGCGCCAGCGGCGCAGGGCCCGGATCTTCTCGCGGGAGGCTTCGATGAACGGCTGGCTTCCCCGGCCGGGATTGACGCACATCAGGAGGACGAAATCGAGGTCGCGGAGGATCTCTTGGAGGGCGGCGAGCGGGGTGGCCGGGTTGAGCGCCACGCCGGCTTTCCGTCCCGCATTTTTGATGACCGCAATGTCCCGATGGAGATGCGGCGAGGCTTCGGCGTGGATGGAGATCCAGTCCGCGCCGGCGTCCAGGAACCAGGGGACGACCGCACTCGGCGTATCGACCATGAGGTGGACGTCGAGAGGCAGCCGGGTCTTGGACTTGAGGAGCTCCACGACGCGCGGGCCGATGGTCAGGTTGGGGACGAAGTGGCCGTCCATGATGTCGACATGGACGATGTCGGCCCCCGCCTCTTCGATGAGGCGGACGGCCTCCTCGAGCCGGGTGAAATCGGCGGACAGGAGCGACGGGGCGATCAGGACCATGCTATTTACTGACCTCGAGGGTGATCTGGTTGCGCTTCTGGATGCGGAAGCCGGGGACCGGCGATTGCTTGAGGATGACGCCGGGCCCGAGCCCGGGGTAATAGGAATAGTGGATCTCGGCCACATGGAACTCCAGCGCCTTGAGTTGACGGAGGACCGGGGCGAGGTCCTTCTCGATGAGGTCGGGCATGATGTAGCGGGGCTCCCAGGCGCCTTGGCTGACGAGGAGATCGACGGCCGTGTTCTTGGCCACGATCTGGTCGGCGGGCGGCGACTGGGCGATCGTCCGGCCGGCCGCGTATTGGGGCGTATGGATCTGCGAGACGCGGCCTTTCCGCAACCCGAGGGTCTTCAGGGTCTGGCCCGCCCATTCGAGGCTCCGGCCCTCGAGCTTGGGGACGGACAGGTACTCGCTCCCTTCGCTGAGGATCACTCGGACCGCCCGGTTGGCCTTGAGGCGCGAACCGGCCGCGGGCTCCTGGGAAACGATCCGGCCCTTCTCGATGCGGGTGTCGAACTGGCGACCTTGAATGAGGATCGACGTCCTTTTCTGGGAGAGCTCGGTCCGGGCCGCCTCGAGGCTCTTGTTCTTGAGGTCGGGGAGGGTGATCAGCTCGCCGCGGAGGACGAGCTGGGCCGCAAGGTCGGCGGCCAGGAAGAAGAGCACGAGATAGATCAGGGGATAAATCGCCAGATCAACCGTCGTCTTTTTGGGCATAATTATAGAATCCGGAAATTCCGATTCATCTATACCATAGAATATTAACGTAGTAAATACGCGAATCGTTGCGGGAGCGGCTGACCGGCGAAAAAAGGCCGCCGCCGCATTGTCGGAGCAAGAGGTTTTCACTATAATGTGCTTCTATCGCCCGCAAGGAGAACACGCTCATGGAACAACCATCCGATTTTCGCAGCGACACGGTGACTAAACCGACCCCGAAGATGCGCCAGGCCATGGCCGAAGCCGAAGTCGGCGACGACGTCATCGGCTTCGACCCCACCGTCCAGAAGCTCGAGGCCCTGGCGGCGCAAACCATGGGCAAGGAGGCCGGGCTCTTCTGCCCGTCGGGGACAATGGCCAATTCCATCGCCGTCAAGGCCTGGACCCATGAGCTCCAGGAGGTCATCGTCGAGGCGCGGTCGCACATCTACAACCTGGAATCGACCCACATGACGTTCATCTCCCGGGTGACGCCCCGGCCCGTGCCGTCCGTGCGGGGCGCGATGGATCCGGCCGAAGTCGAGCGGGCGGTCAGGAAGCCGAACGTCCATACGCCCGAGACCTCCCTCATCTGCGTCGAGAATACCCACAACAACTGGGGCGGCGCGGTGCTGCCTCTCGAGAACCTCAAAGGCCTCCGGGCCGTGGCGGACCGCCACGGTCTCCGCCTGCACATCGACGGCGCCCGGATCTACAACGCCAGCACGGCTTCGGGCGTTCCGGTCATCGACTATGCCCGGCAGGCGGACTCGGTCATGTTTTGCTTATCGAAAGGATTGTCCGCCCCGATCGGCTCGATGCTCGTCGGACCCAAGGACTTCATCGACTACGGCCGCCGGATCCGCAAGGCCCTGGGCGGCGGGATGCGTCAGGTGGGCGTCATCGCCGCGGCCGGACTCATCGCCCTGACCGAGATGACCGGACGGCTGGGGGATGACCATCGGAGGGCGAAGACCCTGGCGCGCGGCATCGCCGCGTTTCCGGGCGTCAAGATCGATCCGGTTCCGGTCGAAACGAACATCATCATTTTCGGGTTCGAGCACCCGAAATTCTAGGTGCCGGCTTTTCTTGGGGAGCTTCAGAAGCGCGGGATCCTGGCCCTGCCCGCGCCCGGTGGTATCGGAATTCGAATGGTGACCCACAAGGACGTGGACGACGGCGACGTGGACCGGGCGATCGCGGCGTTTAAAACCATCCTTTCTTGACCGGAATGGAAAGCGGTTTGTTAGGAAAGACGGGCGACGGGCGCTGGGGTCGGCCCCAAGGCCCTCATAGCGGAGGGGGGGCCCCATCGTTTTCGATGGGGGGGAACCGACGGGACTGGTTCCCCCTGAGGGCCGGGGGCTGATCCCAGCGCCAAATTATCTCTCTTCGCTGGACTCTTATTCCGCCAGGTTCTCGGCCATGAGAACAGCTATGTCCTTGACCGCGATGTCCTCCCGCGATTTGTCCTTCAATGCGTCGCGGAGCATCGTCTGACAGAAGGGGCAGGCCGTCGCGACCGCAGCCGCGCCCGAGCCGATGACCTCCTCGGAGCGCATATGGTTGATCCTCCGCCCGAGCGATTCCTCCGTCCACATCAGCCCGCCGCCGGCGCCGCAGCAGAAGCTGTGCTCGCCGTGGTTCTTGAGTTCGATGAGTTTGCGGGACGTCAATCCGCCGAGGAGCTCGCGCGGCGCGTCGAGGATGCCATTGTGTCGGCCGAGGTAGCAGGGGTCGTGGTAGGTCAGGGCGGCGGGCCCGGCCGGCCGGATCTTCAGTTTTCCGGCCTCGACGAGCGATTTTAGAAACTCCGTGTGATGGAAGACTTCGACCGTGAGGAAATGGGCCTTGGCCTCGTCGCTCAGGCCGGCCGCGATGCCGAGCGTCCGCGGATACTCGTTCTTGAACGTGTTGAAGCCGTGCGGGCAGATCGTCAGGACCTTCCGGATCTTGTATCGGGAGAAGAGCTCGATGGTCTCGACGGCCAAGGTCTGGAAGAGGTACTCGTTTCCGAGGCGCCGGGCCGAATCGCCGCAGCACTTTTCCTCGACCCCCAGGATGGCGAAGTCCACGCCCGCTTTTCGCAGGAGTTCGGCGAAAGCCCGGGCGGTCTTCCTGGCTTCTTCGTCGAAAGAGCCCGAACAGCCGACCCAGAACAGGTATTCCGTCTCGGGATTGTCCTGGACGCGCTTGATGTCGAGCCCCTCGGCCCAATCGGCGCGCTTGGAGAAGCCGATGCCCCAGGGGTTGGCGTTCGTCTCCATGTTCCGGAACGTGGCGTTGAGCTCCACCGGAAACTTGCTCTCCATGAGGACCCGGCTCTGGCGCAGGCCGACGATCTTCGGGATGTGCTCGATCTCGACCGGGCAGACGTGCATGCAGGCGCCGCAGGTCGTGCACGTCCAGATCTCGCCTTCGGTATGGATTTCCGGGACGAGGGCCGGCAGGTCTTCGCGTTTTCCGGCCGATATTTTCCCGCGCTCCCGGAGGAGGTGCTTCTCCATGTTGAAGAGGATCATCTTGGGCGACAGCGGCTTGCCGCTGGCGAAGGCCGGGCAGGCGTCCTGGCAGCGGCCGCA
>JADGNV010000023.1 GCA_017883285.1 Candidatus Aminicenantota bacterium
GCGCCGCCGAAGAGGCCGATCTTGCCGCCCTTCAGGAACGGCTGGATGAGGTCGATGACCTTAATGCCCGTTTCGAACATCTCGAGCCGGGTGCTCTGCTCCTCGAGACTCGGCGGCTGGCGGTGGATGGGGTATTTCGTCTTGGCCACGATGGGGCCCATGTGGTCCACGGGTTCGCCGATGACGTTCATCACCCGGCCCAGGGTCGCCTCGCCGACCGGGACCATGATCGGCCCGCGGAGGTCGATGGCCTTCATCCCGCGCGACAGCCCGTCGGTGGGGTGCATGGACACGCACCGGACGACGTCCTCGCCCAGGTGCTGCTCGACCTCGACGATGATGTCCACGGGGAGCGGGGTGTCGAACCCTTCGCTCGTGATGCGGATGGCGGAGTAGATCTCGGGGAGCTCCATCCCCCGGAAGGCGACGTCGACGACGGGCCCGATGACCTGGACGACCGTCCCGTCGCGCGGCTGCGGATCCTGCGGTGAGGCTTCAATCATGGGTCACTCCAACGGATTTCCTTATTTTTTCATCGCCTCGACGGCGGAGATGATCTCGAGAAGCTCCTTGGTGATGCTCGCCTGGCGGATCTTGTTCATGACGAGGACGAGGTCGCCGATCAGCTCCTCGGCATTCTGGGAGGCGCTGTCCATGGCCATCATCCGGGCCGCCTGCTCGGCCGCCTGGGACTCGCCGTAGAAATGGCGGAGCTGGTCCTCGAGGTAGCGCGGGACGAGGGCCGCGAGGAGCACCGGGGCCGTCGGCTCCCAGTCCGGGGCCGCTGCGTCTGCGACAACCAGGTCGTTTTTAACGACCGAGTTGTCTGGCCCGGCGGCGTCCGGCCGGGCGACGGGCAGGAGGCGGACAGTCATGATGCGCGGGGCGAGGACGGACTTGAACTCGTTGTAGACGGCATAGACGGCGTCCGTGTCCTGGAACGTGAATTCCCGGGCCAGGCGCGCGGCGAGATCGGCGAAATCGGCGTCTCCCAGCCGGTCCGTCTTGTCGGCGTAGGCCTTCTCCACGGGGAAGGACTGTTTCCGGAAGAAGTTCGCGGCCTTCTTCCCGATCAGGACCAGGCGGACGTCCGCCCCCTGCGCCTTGCCCCGGATGAATTCCAGGGCGGCCGTCAGCAGATTGGAATTGAAGGCGCCGCACAGGCCTTTGTCCGAGGTCAGGACGATGACCTGGACCCGCTTCTCCTCGCGCACGGCGAAGAGCGGGTGCGAGGCCGCGCCCGCCCAGCGCGACAACTGGGCCAGGACGTCGGGCGATTCGTGCCAGAGGGGACGGCCCTCGAGGACGACGCGCTGCGCCTTCTTGAACTTGGCCGTCGAGACGGTCTTCATCGCCTTGGTGATCTGCTGCGTGTTCTTCACGCTCTTGATCCGGCGGCGAAGATCGATAAGGTTCGGCATCAGGCGGCGTCCTGCTTGAACCGGGCGTTGAACGCGGCCATCGCGGCGTTGATCGCCTCCTCGAGGCCGCTGTCGATCTGCTTTTTCTCGCGGAGGCGGACGAGGATGTCGGCCTGCTCCTTGTCGAAGTACTCGTAGAGCTTCTTCTCGTAGTCGCGGATCCGGGCGACCGGGACCTCGTCCAGGAAGCCGCGGTTGCCGGCGAAGATGATCAGGACCTGCTTCTCGAAGGGGATCGGCACGTGCTGGCCCTGCTTCAGGAGCTCGGTCAGGCGCTCGCCGCGGTCGAGCTGAGCCTGGCTGATCTTGTCGAGCTCGGTCCCGAACTGGGCGAAGGTCAGGAGCTCGCGGTACTGCTGGAGGTCGCCGCGGAGCTTGCCCGCGACCTGCTTCATGGCCTTCGTCTGGGCGTTGCCCCCGACGCGCGAGACCGAGATGCCGACGTTGATCGCCGGCCGGATGCCGGCGTTGAAGAGCTCGGTCTCGAGGTAGATCTGGCCGTCCGTGATCGAGATGACGTTCGTCGGGATGTAGCCCGAGACGTCGCCCGCCTGGGTCTCGATGATCGGGAGGGCCGTGAGCGAGCCGCCGCCGAGCTCGTCGCTGAGCTTGGCCGCCCGTTCGAGAAGGCGCGAGTGGAGGTAGAAGACGTCGCCCGGGTAGGCCTCGCGTCCCGGCGGCCGGCGGAGGAGGAGCGAGATCTCGCGATAGGCGGCCGCGTGCTTCGAAAGGTCGTCGTAGATGATGAGGGCGTGGCGGCCGTTGTCGCGGAAGTATTCGCCCATGGCGCAGCCGGCGTAGGGCGCCAGGTACTGGAGGGGCGAGGGGTCGCTGGCCGAGGCGGACACGACGATCGAGTACTCCATCGCCCCGAAGTCCTCGAGGGTCTTGATGACCTGGGCGACGGTGGAGTTCTTCTGGCCGACGGCGACATAGATGCAGACCACCCCCGTGCCCTTCTGGTTGATGATCGTATCGAGGATCACGGCCGATTTTCCGGTCTGGCGGTCGCCGATGATCAGCTCGCGCTGGCCGCGGCCGATCGGGATCATGGCGTCGATGGCTTTGATCCCGGTCTGGAGCGGCTCGCGGACGGGCTGCCGGTCGACGACGCCGGGCGCCAGGCGCTCGACCGGAAGGAAGCATTCGGACTTGATCGGGCCCTTGCCGTCGAGGGGCTGGCCGAGCGGATCGACCACGCGGCCGACGAGCGCCGTCCCGACCGGCACCTCCATGATGCGGTGGGTGCGCTTGACGACGTCGGACTCCTTGATGAGGTGGCCCTCGCCGAGGAGCACGGCCCCGACGCCGTCCTCCTCCAGGTTCAGGGCGATCCCCGAGACCCCGTGCGGGAACTCGAGCAGCTCGTTGTACATGACCCGGTCGAGCCCGTAGATGCGGGCGATGCCGTCCCCGACCGAGATGACCATCCCGACTTCCTTGACGTCGACGTCGGTTTCGAGGCCCTCGATCTGGCGCTGGATGATCTTGCTGATTTCGTCCGCTTTCATCGGCATGGCGTGCTACCTTTCTCGGATTTTTTCCTTCAACCGCTCGAGCTGCCCCTTGAGCGACACGTCGTAGACCTTGTTGCCCTTCCGGATGACCAGGCCGCCCACGATCGCCGGATCGAGGGCATAGGTGCAGGCGACGGGCCGCTTCTCGATCGTCCGCAGCTCCTCCTCGAGCCGGACACGCTGGGTGTCCTTCAGGGGGACGACCGACCGGACCTCGAAGGTGACGATGCCCTGGCGTTTTTGCCAAAGGGCGGGCAGGGCGGCGACGATGTCGGTCAGAATGTCGAGCCGCCGGTGCTGGGCGAGGAGCACGAGGAGGCGGCGCGTCTTATCTCGATAAGCCTGGTGGTCGAGGATGTCGCCGAGGACCGCCGTTTTCCGGGCCGCCGGGACGAACGGCCGGAGCAGGGTCTCGCGGAGCAGGGCGTGCGACGCGAGGAGCCCGGCGAACCCTGCCAGATCCTTGGAGACGGCCTCGTATTCCTCGGCCGTCCGGAGGGCGCCGGCCAGTCCCTCGGTGTAGCGGTTAACCAGAACGTCGTTCTTCATGGAGATCCGCGAGGCGTTCGATGGATTTGTCGATCAGGTCGGACTGGGCCGCGGGCGTGATCCGGCCTTTCATCCGGGCTTCGGCCAGCGAGGCGGCGAGATCGGCCGTGTATTCCTTGAGCTCCTGGATGCCGGCCTTCAGCTGAAGGTCGATCTCCTGCTGGGTGAACGTCCGGATCCGCAGGGCTTCCTTCTCGGCGAGGGCCTTGATCCGATCCTTCCCCGCGAGGCCCTCGACCTCGGCGTCGCGGCCGAGTTGGGCGACCTCGTCCGCAAGCGACGCGATCCTGCGGCGGGCCCCCTCGAGCCTGGCTTCGGCCTGGATCCGCGCTTCGCGGGCCTCGTCGAGGGAGGCCTGGATGTCCCGGGTCCGCTTCTCCAGGAAATTCCGGGCGGGCTTGCGGAGGGCAAAGGTCAGCCCGCCGAACAGGACGGCGAAGTTGATGACCTTGCCCAGCATGCCGGACGTGGCCGGCTCGTGCGCCTCTCCCTCGGGGGACGAGGCCAGGAGGAACGGCACGAGGAGCAGAACGGCGAGGGCGGCTTTGCGGTTCGACATCAGCCGAGCAGCCTTTTTTCGATCTCGCCCGCCAAGCCCTCGGCCTTGGCGGCGAGCTCGGATTTCAGACTGGCGATCTCGTCCCGGACTTGGGCCTTGGCCTTCTCGATCCGATCCTTGGACGACACGGCGACCTCGGCCAGCAGCCGGGTCTTCTCCCCCAAGGCCTCGGCTTCGAGGTCCTCGCGCGCCCTGTCCGCGGCGGTCCTGGCCGCTTTCAGGGCCGCCGCGACGTCCTGGAGGGACTTGTCGTAGGCCGCGAGGCCCCGGCGCGAAGCCTCCCGGTCCTCGGCCAGACGGGTGTCGCGCTCCGTGGTCGTCTTGATCATCGGTTTCCAGAAAATCTTGGACAGGACGAAGACGAGCCCCCAGACGACAAAGAAGGTCACGAACAGGGACGCGTCAATCTGAAGCATAGAGCACCGTCGTCAGCCTCGTTTTGATCAGTTAAAGTAGCATTTTTGGGCCAAAAATTCAAGCAGATGTACGGGATCAGCGTGGGTTGGCAACGCAATCCGATACCGGGGTTGGTTCTGGCCCTCCGGGGGAACCAGTCCCGTCGGTTCCCCCCCATCGCTGTCGCGCTGGGGCCCCCTCTCCGCTATGAGGGCCAGAACCAACCCCGCTCCCGGATTGGATGCCCGGGGGGAGGGTCATTTTTTATGGAGATGATTTGATTTCGATTCCCGGCCCGAGCTTTTTAACGGCGCCCACAAGGAAGAGCGACCCCGTGATGAGGACCGTCCCCCGGCGGCCGGCTTCGGCCCGCGCCAGGGCGATCGCTTTCGGGAGGGACGGTTCGACGAGAATGCGGTCCCGGAACGGGCGGGCGCGGCGGAGGATCTCCGCCGGCTCCGCCGCCCGGGCGAAGGGGATGGTCGTGAGGACGATCCTGTCGGCAAGGGGGAAGAGCCGGCCGGCGACGCGGCCGACGGCCTTGTCCTTCATCATCGTGAACACGAGGACGAGGCGCGGCGGGCGCAGCTCTTCGAGGTAGGCCCGGAGGGCGGCCGCGCCGCCTTCGTTGTGCGCGCCGTCGAGCAGGACCCGCGGGTTCCTCGCCACGGTTTCCAGCCGCCCCTCCCAGCGGGCCCGGGCGACGCCCCGGACGATGGCGGATCGGGAGATGGGCCGCCACACCCGCCCCAAAACCAGGGCGGCCGAGGCGGCGATGGCCGCGTTCCGGCCCTGGTGGGCGCCCGGAAGACCGGGCGAGAGTCGGAGGCTCGTCCCCTCGGCCTCGTAGCGGAATGCCATCCCCTGGACGTTCGTTTTTTCGCGGGTGAGCGGGCGCTTCCGGCTGAAGACCATCGTCAGGGGCGCACTTTTCCCGGCCGCCTGGGCGCGGACGACCCGGACGGCGTCCCGGGCCTCGGCGCCGCACACGACGGGCACGCCCGGCTTGATGATTCCCGCCTTCTCGAAGGCGATCGCGGCCAGCGTGGGTCCGAGGTGCTCCTGGTGGTCGCGGGAGACGCTCGTGATCACCGAAACGAGAGGCGTGACGACGTTCGTCGCATCGAAGCGCCCCCCCATCCCGACCTCGAGCACGGCGACATCGACCTCCCGCTCGCGGAAATACAGGAAGGCGATGAGCGTCAGGACCTCGAAGAACGTCGGCGGAGCGCCGAGCTCCCGGCGGGCGAGCAGCCGTTCGATCCGGGCTTTGACGGTCCCGGCCAGCCGGCAGAAATCCCGGCTGGAAATGAGCCGGCCGGCGACTCGGTTGGCTCCGCCAACCTGGTCGTCGCAGACAACCCGGTTGTCACGGACGACCTGAATCCGCTCCTCGACCCGGACGAGGTGGGGGGAAGTGTAAAGTCCGACCTTCCGGCCGCCGGCCGCCAGGATTTCGGTCAGCATCGCGCAGACCGATCCCTTGCCGTTCGTGCCGGCCACGTGGACGGAGGGATAGGCCCGATGGGGATCGCCGAACGCGGCCAGGACGGTCCGCATGGAGTCGAGCCCGAGCTTGATGCCGAATCGCTGGAGGTCCCGGAGATAGGCCCGGCACCGGGACGGGGTCAACGCGGTCCCTCGGGGCGAATGACCACTCGTCATTGCGGGCGGTTGAGGAGCAGGCGCAGGGCGCGGATGAGGTAGGCCCTCAGGGCCTTCCGGGGGACGACGTCGTCGACCAGACCGTGCTTGAGGAGGAACTCCGAGCGCTGAAACCCCTTAGGCAGCTTCTCGCGGATCGTCTGCTCGATGACCCGGGGGCCGGCGAAGCCGATGAGGGCATTGGGCTCGGCCACGTTGAGGTCGCCGAGCATGGCGAAGCTGGCCGTGACGCCGCCCGTCGTGGGGTCGGCCAGGACGGAGAGGTAAGGGACCGCGGCTTCCTCGAGGCGGGCCAGGGCCCCGCTCGTCTTGGCCATCTGCATGAGCGACAGGGCGCCTTCCTGCATCCGGGCGCCGCCCGAGACCGAGACGACGATCAGGGGGATCCGCTCTTTCAGGGCGCGTTCGGCCGCCCGGGTGATCTTCTCGCCGACCACCGAGCCCATGCTGCCGCCCATGAAGGCGAAATCGAAGGCCGAGATCACGACTTTGATCCCGCCCATGGTCCCGACGGCGTTGACGACGGCCTCCGGGAGCGAGGTCTTCTTCTGGTTGCTCTCGAGACGGGCGGCGTAGGCCTGGGTGTCCTTGAATTTGAGGGGATCGAGGGGCAGGAGGCCGTGATCGACGACGTCGAAAGCGCCCTCGTCGAACAACATGGTCAGACGCTCGACGCCCGACAGGCGGAAATGGAAGTTGCAGGCCGGGCAGACGGAGTGGTTCTCGAGGATGTCCTCCTTATAGAGGATCCTCTGGCAATTGTTGCACCTCGTCCAAAGATTGTCGGCCATGGGTGGAAAAGAGTCTACCAGCAGAGGAAGGGAGCTGTCAACGTCGGGCTCTCCCTCGTCCGGGTATTCGGAGTCGTCCATGCGCTCCCCCCCTCGCCGGTCAGCCCTTCTTCAGGCGCGCGGCGAGAAAATCGATCACCGCTTCGGGCGCCGGCAGGTCGAAGCCGGTCTCCCCTTTCTCCCGGAGAAGGTCCATCACCGACCGGACGAGCTTTTCGGCGTCGTACGGCTTCTCGAAGTAGTCCGCCACGCCGAACGCGGTGAGCGCTTCGTGGCGGTAATGGGGGCCCCGGTAGAGGCCGGTGACGATCACCACCGGGACCGTGCCCCTGGAATCGGCGACGATCCGCTTGGCCAGGTCGAAGCCGTGGAGCCGGGGCAGGATGGCTTCCATGAGGACAAGGTCGGGTTTTTCGAGCTGGAACATCTCGTAGGCCGACAGTCCGTCGGAGGCGGTGAGGATTTCGAGGCCGCAGGGCTTGAACAGGGCGGCGAGCGCATCCACGCTCCGGGCGTCGTAGTCGACGATGAGGATCCTGCGGCCGGGCATCGGCCGTATTATACGGCTTTTGGGACCGTAACGAAAGCCAAGGCCCCTTCCCGGTTCCGGCCGTCGAGAGCGCAGACGGCGAACCGGTATTCGGTATCGCGGCGGGCTTTCTTGTAGAGAAAGGCGCCGATCCCGGCCTTGACCTCGCCGGCCGTGGTCCGACCTCCCTTGTCGTCGACCAGGGATATCCTCATCTTGACCGCGGCCGTGGCCAGCCGGTTCTCCTTCCAGGCCAGCCGGATCGTGTCGCCGCCGGACAGGGAGAACGGGCCCTTCAGCCGCCTAGCGGTGAGGTCGGTCGGGGCGGGGAGCGCGGCCTCCTGGACGACGAGCTGGACGGCGACCTGGAACGGCGAATTCGCCGCGCCGGCGCATTCGATGCTGACCGCGCCGTCGTAGGTTCCGGGACCCAGGGTCTTCGAGGCGAGGGAGACGGTCACGTCCGTCCATTCCCCCACCGAGGCGCCGCTCGCGGGCGATGCCTTGAGCCAGCTCTGATTGGGATTGACGGTGAAAGCGAGGCTCCGGCCGCCGGTGTTCCGGATCCGGAGGACCTGGGCGTGGACGGCGGCGAGCAACTCGCTCGTTTGAAAAACGAACGAGCCCTTGTCCACGCCGATCGCCGGGGCGGGATTGGCCAGGGTGGCGCTCGACAGGACGGCGCCCAGGACCGTTCCCGAGGGAATGTTCGTCAGCACGCCCCGGCCGGTCGGGACGAATTCGAACTTGGCCTGGTCCTTGGTCACCGTCAGCCGGGTGAATCCGGACGGTCCGTAGAAATCGGGAGGGGTCTTGGAGAAGCTCCCGTAATGCTTTTTCCAGAAGGCGCCGTTCCACCAATCGGTCTCGCTCACCGACTTCGAAGAGCCGGTGCAGACCCCGTACAGATCGTAGAGGGTTTTGCCGTCGCCGATCCGGGTGGCTTTAAAAATATGGTCGTGGCTGTAGATGTAGCCCCGCACGCGCGAGCCGCGGGCGAGCTCGGTGACCTGGATCTGCTCGATCTTGGCCGGGTCGCCGTATCCCGTATAGTCCTTGGCCGTGAACAGGCTGCCCCGGCCGTAGGCGATCGTGCGGGAGTCGTTCTCGTCGGGCGCGGCCGGCCAGCCGCCGAGCACATGGTGGGCGCAAACGAAGCTGTACTCGTGCTCGCTCGCCGCCAGCACGCCCTCCAGCCATTTCCGCTGGTCGGCGCCGAGCGTCCAGTCTTCGACTTTGCGCGGCACCGAGGCCATGGATCCCATGACGTCGAGGACGATGAACTGGACGCCGCCGTGGTTGTTCTCGTCCCCGCTCCGGGTGAGGGCATAGTAGTTGCCGTCCGGATGCCCGCTTTCCGGATAGACGGCGGCGGGGGACGGGAAATACTTCTGCCGCCAGGACTTCGCGTTGAACCGGGCGAGGTTGTAGCCTTCCTCGCCGTCGTGGTTGCCGAGGACCGTGAGGGTGGGCATGTTCGGGGTGAGCCCGGAATAGGCCTTCCGCATCCGGAGCCAGAGCGTCCGGGCGATGGTATCGTAGTCCGCGTTCGTGAGGTTCTTGAAGGGCAGGCCCCAGGCCTCCCAACGGTATTCCGACCCGATGCCCGTCGTATCCCCCATGTTGATGAACAGATCGGGATCTTCCGAAATCAGGATCTGGCGGATGGTCTTGCTCAACGACAGGCTGTTGGCCATGTTGGCCAGGGCATTGGATGGGCGCCAGCTTGCGTTTGTCTTCAGGTTTCGGAGGAAGTCGCAGAAGAAGTCGCCGGTGATCTTGGTGGCCTTGAGGTCGGCCGTGACGGCGACATCGGCGTCGTCAAAAGTGTGGTCGTCCCCGATGAAGACGGCTTGGACCTGGCCGCCGCTCTGGAGACGGGCGTTCGGAAGCTTGAAATTGCGGGGCGAAAGCGCCTTCCAAGCGCCGGCCCCGTCTTCCCGATATTGCACTTGGTAATAGAGCCGGGGGCTGTCGTATCCGCGGAGGACCGTGTCGAGCGAGCCGGTGACGCCGGTGAAGGTCAGGGTCTCGCGGGGAACGGACAACTCCTCGCTGCGGTCGGCCACCAGGACCTTGACGTCGAGGGTCTTGCCGTTCCTGACGAGGAGATTGAGGTCGGTGAGCCAGGTCTTGGGGTCGCCCGCGCTGCGGCGGACGTTGGCGATCCGCTCCGCGCACTCGAAAACGGTTTCATCGTAGGGGAAGGGAAACTCGTCGCTCGCGAGCTGTTCGTAGAAGGGAGAGCGGGGGCTGGGAGCGGATTGGGGCGCGGCGAAGAAAGTTCGGGGATCGAGGCCGGCGATCAGGAGGCCTGCCCCGCCGAGCTTGATGAACTCCCGCCTGCGTATTGGCATTAACGAGGTCAAATGCTAGCAAGAAACGGGGCGGAGGTCAACTCGGAGGGGAAGACCCCTTCCGACGGGCGCCGGGAAGACCCGGCCGCCCGCCGGCCGACGCTTCACCCCTTTTTCCGGGCGACCAGGACGAGCTCGTCCTGCCGCCCGAAGAGCCGGGCGAGGAGAAGCACCAAGCCCAGCGCCCATTTGGCCGCGCTCTTGGCGGCCCCCCCGAACGGAAGGTAGTCCATCCTTAGGTCAAGGCTCCGGAAATCGAAGCTGGGTTCGGAGCGGACGGCCGCGGCCTCGAAGCCGTTATCGGCGAGAAGCCGCGAGATCGTCCGGCGGTCGAAGCCGTAAAGATGCTTGTAATGCCAGTCGAGCTGGTAGAGGACGCGGAGCGGCAGGTCGACACGCTTGAACGAAAGCCGGTAGGCCGCGAGCGACAGCGCCGGGAGGAGGCCGCGGACGTCGGGGACGCGGAGGGCGAGGCAGCCGCCGGGGGCCAGGAGGCCGCGGACTTTCCGCAGAAAATCCGCCGGCGCGGGGACGTGCTCGAGGACGGACCAGGCGGTCGCGGCGGCGAACTCTCCGGCCTTGAACTCGACGTTTCCCAATTCGCCGCGGACGACCGGATGGCGGCGGCGGGCGATTTCGGCCGCCGTCCGCGAAGGCTCGAGGCCGAACGCCCGGAACCCGCCCCGGGCCGCGACATCGAGGAACTCCCCCATCCCGCAGCCGATGTCGAGCAGCCGGCCGCCGGGCGCGTGCTTCCGGAGGAGCGCCAGGTCGCGCTCGTATTGCGGGATGCGGAACTCCGCCATGAACTTCCTGTAGTTCTCCAAATCGAATCCGGCATAGTCCTCGCCCGGCGCGCCGCCCGGCGCCGGAAGGGGGTTCATCTGGACGAGGCCGCACGTCGGGCAGCGCCAGAACCGGTCCGAGCCGATGCCAAACAGCGGCCTGCGAACCGGGCCGCCGCAGAGGATGCAGGGAAAGGAATGGGCCATGGAGTCTATCTCAGGAGGTCCTTGAACATGTCGTAGCGTTCGCGCAGGAACGGCTTGAGGTCGGGCACGATCCGCAGGCGGTCGAAGGCCGCCTCCGTCCCCCGGTCCAGTCGAACGCGGATCCGGATCGTCGTCTCGAACGACTCGGGTTTCAAATCCAGGCCGCACTTCGACATCCCGTCCTCCCCGGGTTTCGCGAGCTCGATCGGGAAAACGGCGGTCCGCTCGACGCCGTCCTTTCGGTAGACGACGTCCGCCTCGCCGACCTTCCCCTGCGCGGCCTTGGGGTTATAAAAATCGAGCTCGGCCCGATACGCCTGGGGCACAAGCCGCAGCTCGGGCGACAGCGCCGAGAACGGACCCGTGGCCGGGTCCGGCGAAGGCTTGCGGGCGGTCCGGTTCGTGAGCATTTCGGACTCGACGACCACGGCGTTCTCGAACGCGAACAGGCTGTTTTCGAAGAGCAGGCTCTGGGTTGTCTCGAACAGGCCGACGTCAACGCCCGCGTATTTTTCGAACGCCCGTTCCCACGCCCCGCCGCCCGCGGCGAGGGCGCGCAGGAAGGGCGCGAACCGCGAGGGCACCGCGGGGTCGGCGGCGAAGCGGGCCTGCCGTTCCTCCGATGCCGCGGCGTTCCCCGTCATCCGTTCGCAATACGCAAGATAGAGGGAGATTTCGGAAAGGAGCGTGCCGGGCCGCAATTCGTTCTCGGCCCGCCGGAAGAATTCGGCGGCCCGACTGTAATCGCGGGATCGGAAGAATTCGAGTCCGATCTCGAAATCGTCCGCCGCGATCTTGACGAAGCTCGCGGGAAGCCCAGCCGAGGCGCTCACCCCGACCTTATAGAAGTTGGCGTCGTACGGAAACGCGCGGGCCGGCTCGATCAGGACGAAGGCGTCCGCGCCCTTCCGCACCGGGATGGCGCGCCGCCCGAGCCCGCTCCGGACGACGATCTCGCCGTCGCCGGCGGCCTCGCGGACGAAGACGCCGATCCGACGGATCTTCGCCCGGCCGACGAAGAGCCGCTCCACCCGCTCGCCTCCCGCCAGCCAGAAGCTGTCCACGTCCTTGCCGTAGGGCGACCCGTCGTCCATGACGAATTCCCGGGCCGGATTTTGGGCGGGGGCCGCGACCGGCAGGGCCAAGCGCTGCTTCACCCGGCGGGGCGCTTGGCCGCTGTAGATCCTGACCTCGGGGTTTTTATACTCGATGTCCTTAAAACGGAAACTTTTCAGGAGCTCGTGCTCGCGGTTTAGCCTCCGGTAGACCTCGACCTGGACGGGATAATATTTCGCATACTGGAAGAAAAACCCGCCTTGGACGCTCGAGGTCTCGATGTAATCGAGCCGCTCGAAGGCCGGGAAGTCGCTGTAGATCAGGTAGGGCCGGGTGACAAAGAGGGCCGGGTAGGCCGGGTCCGCGATCACGGGCGTGAACAGCTCCCGGCCGAAAATCCCTCCGGACGGCAGGTTCCGCCGGATCCAGCGCTCGGCGATCTGGGTGGTGTCGTCCTCGGCCAGGTAATAGACCCGGCCCGCGGTCCGTGCCCCCACGAGGAGAAAGACGAGAACGACGATGACGGCGGTCACGGCCCGGGCCATGAACGCCGTCCGCCCACGGCGGCCTTTCCCGAGGACCCCGGCCAGGAACGCCAGGCCGAAAGCGGCGAAGAAGGCGTAGAACAGGGCGAGGGTGCTGAGGTCGCGGAGGCGGGAGAACCCGAGAAACCCGAGCGCACCCAGAAAATAGGCCAGCGCTGAGAGGGTGAAGAACAACGTCTCCCGGGTCCGCCGCCGCAGCGCCCAAACCAGGCCGAGGACGATGAGTCCGAAGAGGACGATCCCCTCGGCGGACATGACGTTCGCCAGGCCCTTGAAATACTTGCTCTCTCCGATCCTTTCGAAAAGGGTCTGGGGCTTGATGAGGACCAGGTACCACTCGGTGTAATGGACGAGCCGGGCCAGCGTTTTGGTCGCTTGAAAGAACGACTGATACCAAAGAAGGGCATAGGGATGGCCGATAATAAAACCCGCGATGGACATGAAGCCGGCGGCCACCAGTTTTCCATGAGTCAGATTTCGAAAAATATTCTTCTGCGTTTCACGAGTTTTCCAGAGATGGGCCATGACGATCGAAGCCGTGACGAATATTGCGTTGTACTTGGTTGCCACGGCGATCCCGGCGAAGAAGCCGGCCAGGAGATAGTGCGGCCATCGTCCGCCTTTGAGGATCCGGACGCAAAAATAGAACGAAACCGCGTAGAAAAAAGTCATCGGGACATCGAGCACGATCTGATGGCTGTAGAGAATGTGGACGAAGGAGAGCGAAAAGAAGAACGCGGCGGCCAGGGCCGTTTTCTCCGAAAACAGCCGCTTGCCGATCTTGAAGACGACGAGAATGGTCAAGGCCCCCATCGCCGCCGAGACGAGGCGGGCAATGAGCAGGACCTGGTCGAGCGTGAATTCGAACAGGCCCGGCGAGGGGTTCCGGCCGAGCAGGGTGAGGACCACGGACGCGATCTTGAGGAGAATGCCGACGATGTAGTCGAAGAACATCGGGTAAAAAAGCAGCGGATCAGGGCTCCAATTGCCCTGGTAGACCGCGAAGATCTGCTTGGCCACCGGCACGTCGTCGATCCGCTGATAGACCGCCGACACGCCCCAGACGCGCAGGGCCAAGCCGCCCAGGACGAGGCCCGAAAGCGCGAGCCCGATCCTATGGGCGCGGATCCAAGCGACAACGCTCTTCATCGGACCTTCAAGCCTCCTTGACCGCGTCGACGACCACCGTCGTGCCGAAAATCCGCGGAACCGGGCCGGGCTCCTCCCCGCCGGGCACGGCCGCCGCCCCGCCGAACGGGTAGTAGAGGAACCGGTAGCTCCGGACCGTCCCGCCCGCGGCCCGGACGAGGGCCGCGATCTCCCGGAACGGATAGATGCGGAAATGCCGGTATTTCTTTCGCTCCAGAACGCGGAGGAACCCGAGAGCCGCGTTGCCGGCGTTGATCGTGCAGATGACCACCCGGCCGCCGGGCTTGACCACGCGCAGAAGCTCCCGGACGAACGCCGCGCCGTCGGGGATGAGCTGGAGGACGCTCGCGGCTAGGACCACGTCGAAGACGCCGCCGGCGAACGGCAGGGCTTCGGCCGCGGCCCGGACCGGGGCCAGGCCTTTGGCGCGGGCGAAGGCCAGCATCTCCGCGGAGACGTCGACGCCCACGACGGCGTTCGCCGCCGAGAGCGGGAGGGAGAAGTGGCCGGTCCCGCAGCCCGCGTCGAGGACGCGCGCGCCCCGGAGGTCGCCGAGAAGCTCCAGCACCTCAGCCCGCAGGAGACGGAAATTCCGGACCGAGATGTAGCTGTTGGCGGCCTCGGTATCGCCCTTCGTCCGGGAGACGTCGTCGAAGAACCGGCCCCACACCGCCCGATGGTCAGCGCCCATTTACAGCCCCACTTCCCGGCGGAGGCATTTCCCAAAGAGCCGGGTCAGCCCTACCGGCACGGCCGCCTTCCAGACGGCGGGCGCGGCGGCCATCAGCCCGCCGCCCCCCGAGAAGGTGTTCCGGATGCGGCCCGGCGCGTCGGTGATGTAAACATAGGAATAGTCCCGGAGTTCCATCCGCCATTTTTTCTTGAAGATCTCCTGGCCGCGGTAGCGGACCGGGCCGAAATCGAACGTCTCGCAGCCGCTCTCGCGGGCCCAGCGCAGGAATTCCCAGACGGCGAAATCGTTCGGCTTCAGGAAGAACGCCGCCTCGTCCGAGCACATGTCCGTGACGTGGACGGTCGTCCCGACCACCCAGGCGACGAGCGACGCGACCGGCCGTCCGCGGAACCGGACGAGGAAGACCTTCATGGCCCGCTCCAAGCCGCGCGACAGCCGGAGGAAAAAGGCCAGCGGATGAGGCGGCGTGCCGAGGCGCTTCATGGTCGCGAGGTAGAGCGGATAGAATGCTTGGCTGAGCGCGTCCGCACCCGGCTCCTCGGCGAACGTCAGGCCGTAGCTCCGGGCCTTCTGGACGATGTTTCGGTCCTTGTGGTCGAGTCCCTTCCACATCGCCTCCGCCGCGTCGAGACGGCGCACGGCCCGCTTGAAGAGCGGCACCGTGTGGAAGCGGCTCGCCTCTTCGGAAGACAGGCTCAGGGGGCTCCGCATTTCGAGGTGGGCGAAGCGCTTGAGCCGGAGCGCGCGCCTCGCGGCCGCGGCGAACTCTTCCAGGATCACGGCCCGCTCGGCCGCCGGCACGGCGGCGCCGAGCAGGAGGCCGCCGTATTCCGAGAAGGGCTGGGACAGGATCTTGCGGCCGTAGACCCGGCTCGCATGGAAGAAGCCGGGGAAGACGGCCCGGATCTCCCCGCCTTTCCTGTAGACCCGATAGAAGGGTTCGAGGCCGTAGGTCGCTGCGACGGCCGACCGGAACCCGGTCAGGTGGACCATCCGGCCGCCGGGCTGGGCCGCGACGAAGGCATCCCAGGCGCCGGCCGCGGATTCGTCGAACGCTGTCCAGCTCATCGGTCGGAGACGGCCTCCCGGCGGGTCACGGTCGCTCGGGCCTTTCACCTTTGTTTGTAGGAAGGGCGGCCTTTAACAGCCCGATCTCCTGGACGAGCTTCTTCTGCGTCCCCTTGAGCTCGGAGATGGCCGTCGAGAAATGGATAAGGATGATCATCAGGCCCATGATGAGGAAGAGGAACAGGGCCGCGGGCGGATACCCGATGCCGATGAAATAAGAAATCCTGTCCAACAGGCCGCGGAAAATGGACAGGACGAGGAAAACGACCCCCATCGCCAGCCACAGGATGGCGAACTCCTCCCGCAGGCGCTTCCGGCGGATGAGGTCGAGGATGAAGAAGATCAGGAGGACGCTGCCGACGATCGCCACGATCTGGATGCGGATGATCTGAACGTTGTTCATGCTCGCTCTCCTCACCCGGCCCGTTCGTCCCTGCGCAGGAGTAGGACGAAGATGGCCAGGCAGACCTTGACCATATAATACAGAGAATGCCAGAACCCGATCGACGACCGGCCCGCCGCCCGGCCGGCCATCTCGACCGGCACCTCGACGATCCGGAGGCCCTTCTTCTTCAGGATATAGATCGCCTCGGGCTCGGGGTAGTCGTCCGGATAGGTCACGCTCAGGACCTCGATCGCCCTCCGGTTGAACGCGCGAAAGCCCGAGGTGCTGTCCGTGATCCGCTCCCCCAGGAGAAGGGCGTTCAGCGCCTGGAAGATCCGGATCCCAGCCCGGCGGAACGGGCTGCCCCGGAACCTCGCTTTTTCCACAAACCGGGAGCCGATGGCCGCGTCCGCGGCCCCGGATAGGACGGGAGCGGCGATTTTAGCGATCTCGGACGGCCTATGCTGCCCGTCACCGTCCACCTGGACGGCCAGATCATAGCCCCCGGCCCGGGCAAAGAGGAACCCCGTCTGGACGGCCCCGCCGATGCCGATGTTCTCCGGCAGGTCCACGACCTTCACCCCGGCGAAGGCCCGGGCGGCGGCCGAGGTCCCGTCGGTCGACCCGTCGTTGACGACGACAACGTCGAAATCGGCCGCCTCCGCCCGGAGCGCTCTCAGGACGGCGGGGAGGGACGCCTCCTCGTTATAGGCCGGCACGATCGCAATCTTCTTCATGGAGCGTGAAAAAATCATACAGGAATTCCGGAGGGGACACAACCGGGGCGGGGCGGCCCGCCATTGACGAGCGGCTCCCCGGGTCTTGACCCGGGGAGCCGCTCGTCAGGGGTTCCAAGGGGGTATCGCCCCCTTGGTCGCAGGGCGGGGTTTTATGCTCCGCCCGAGAAGGGGAGGCAGGGCGCACCGTTTTATACCGTCAGGTATAAAATAGTGCGCCCGTCGGAAGGGGTCTTCCCCTCCGAGTTGACATTCCCCCCGGACGGACCCTATTATGCGGGCGGAGGCGCGATGACGGCGGACCAAGGAATTCGGGAAATCCGGGACCACTGGGAGAGGCAGGCCCGGCTCGATCCGCTCTGGGCCATCTTGTCCGACCCCACCAAGAAAGGCCGGAAATGGCGGGCCGCGGACTTCTTCGAAACGGGACGGAGGGAGATCTCGGTCCTGATGTTCCGCCTTCGCGTGAAGGGCATTCCGGTCGCCCGCGGCCAGGCCCTGGATTTCGGCTGCGGCATCGGCCGGCTGAGTCAGGCCCTCGCCCCGCACTTCGACCGTGTCGCGGGGGTCGATATCTCCGAAACCATGATCAAGCTCGCCGGCCTGGCGAATCAATATCCCGAGAAAGTCCGATATTTCCGGTCCGAGGACGAGAACTTGGCCCTTTTCGGCGACGCCGAATTCGACTTCATCTATACGAATATCGTTCTCCAGCACATCCGCCCGGAGATCGTCCGAGGCTATTGGGTCGGATTCCGCCGGATCCTGAAGCCCGGAGGACTTCTGATTTTTCAACTTCCATCCCATCCGCGGGAGTTGAAAATCACGGACGACGAGGCCGGCCCGATGGCTCCCGAGGCCTACGCCGCCCGGATATCGATGGGGGAAATCCCCGCCCCGCTTTTCGCTCCGTCCGAGCGCATCACCCTCGAGGTCCGGGTCCGGAACGCGAGTCCGCGGGATTGGGTCCGGAGCGAAGCCTCGCCGATCCGGGTCGCGAACCACTGGCTCTCCGGCGACGGGCGGACGATGCTCGTCCAGGACGACGGCCGGGCCGACCTGCCGGCGGTCGTCAAAGCAGGAGAGGAATGCCTGGTCTTCCTCACGATCACCACGCCTCCCGAACATGGGAACTACCGCTGGGAAGTGGACCTCGTCCACGAAATGGTCGCCTGGTTCAAGGAACGCGGATCGCCCACCGCACAGGGCGAAGTCCAGATAAGGACAAGCGCGACGCCAAAACCTCCGTCCTCCACAGCCGGGGCGACGGATTTCCTCTCGCCGTCGGCCGGGCCTTCTTCTCCCGAGCCCGAAGAACGCGGCCTCGACGAGAAGCTCTATAGCGCCCTGCCCCGAGAGGCCGGAAACCCCGAAGACGCCCCCATGTTCGGCATACCCCGGGCGGACGTCGTAGACTTCTTCGAATCGCGGGGGGATTCCGTCCTCCAAATCGACGAGGACAGCCACGCCGGCAGGGAATGGGTCGGCTTCCGCTATTATGTGAGGAGAGCGCAGGAATCATGAAGCCCCGAAGGCTCGTCGCCCTCGCGGCCGCCGCCCTCGTCTGCGGCCTCGCTTTCGAAGGCTGCCGCCAGGAGGTTCGGCCGCGGAATTTCATCCTGATCACCCTGGACACGATGCGGGCGGACCACCTCGGCGCCTCGGGGCAGGGGCGGGCGACGACGCCCAACCTCGACGCTCTGGCCGCCGGCGGAATACTCTTCCGAAACGCCCGCGCGCTCACGCCGGTCACACTGACGTCCCACGCCACGATGTTCTTCTCCGAGCCCCCGTCTGCGCTCAAGCTCTACAACAACGGCCAAGTCCTGCGGAACAAGCAATCGCTCCCGCCCCTCGCGGCGCTGTTCAAGAAGGCCGGGTTCGCGACCGCGGCCTTCGTCTCGCTCGGCGTCCTCCAGCCGATGTTCGGCTTGGACAAGGGCTTCGACACCTACGCCGCCGATTTCCCGGCGGACCGGTGGTACCTCCATGCCGGGGAAGTGAACGCGAAAGTCCTCCCCTGGCTCGAGACCCACCGAGACGGCCCCTTCTTCCTCTGGGTCCATTATTCCGACCCGCACGAGCCCTACACCCCGCCCGGCGCCCCCGACGACCTGACCGTCTACGTCAACGACAAGCGCCTCGGCTCCTACTGCCTCAGCAATTACACCGTCAACACGGCCGAGGTGACCCTCGCCCCCGGCGTCACCGAGATCCGGTTCGAAGTCAAGAACGACTCCGACGCCTTCCCCTTCCACGCCCGGTTCGACCAGTTCCAGATCACGAGCGAGGACGAGTCGGGCTTGAAGATCGAGCGCTACCGGGAGTGGATCTTCAACAAGGCCGACGGGACCTATTTCATCAAGAGGTCGTCCTCGGTCCTCGTCACGAACGCGGGGAGGGCCCGGACGGCGCGGATGACGTTCCGGGGGAAGCTCATCCTGCCCATCGACACGACCCTCCGGGCGGATTACCGGCGGGAAGTCGAATACATGGACGGCGAGATCGGAAAGCTCCGGGCCAGGCTCGACGAGCTCGGCCTCACCCGAACAACCGCGGTCCTCGCCGTCGGCGACCACGGCGAAGGGCTGGGCGAGTACAACGACGAGGCGGGCGACCGCTACGTCGGGCACATTCATTTTCTCCAGGACGTCTATATGAGGGTGCCGTTCATCCTGTCCAATCCGACCGGGACCTCGGCCCCGGCCGTCCGCGACGAGCCGGTCACGCTGCTCGACGTGGCGCCGACCGTGGCCGGCCTCATGGGGCTCGGACGGCCCCCGCATTTCCAGGGGCGCGACCTGCGCCGCCTGCCGGCCGGCCGGACCCTCGAGATCTTCGAAGAAACCTACAAGCCCGAAGCCAAGCGCGACCGGTTCGGTCTCCTGGCCTATCCCTGGCACCTGATCTTCACGCCCGAGCTGCAGAAAATCGAAGCCTACGACCTGGGGGCGGACCCCGGCGAAATGCGGGATTTGGCCCCGAACGGGCCCCTGCCGCCCGCCGCCGATGCGCTCCGGAAGAAGCTCGAAGCCCGGGCGCGCGAGGTCTTGGCCGGTAAAGAAACGGTCAAGGTCGACAAGAGCGCCGCGGACATGCTCCGGGCGCTCGGGTATATCAAATAGAGGTATCTTCAGCTTTGGTATAGCTTTTTTCCCGGGGCGAGGAGGGGGCGGTTCGGCGCGGCTCCCGCCCCAGTCGCTCTCGCGGCTCACCCCCAAACCGTGGGCCCCCGCCGCTTCGAGCGACCGGGGCTCGCGCCGCGCCGATCTGTTCCCTTAAACTCCATACTCTCCTTTGCTTGTTTTCTGGGGCGAGGGGGGTGTGGTTCGAAAACCGGTCTTCGGCCCGAGCGGGCACGGTTCGTCGTCCGAAGGACGGCGAGAGCGAGGGACGAAGAAGAGCGAATTCCCTCGCTGGGGGGATTCGCGTGTTTTCGAACCACCCCCCCGCGTTGAACCTCGATTTTCTTTTATGTTATCATGGCCACGATGTTGACCACCCGAAAAACCGCCGTATCGTTCGTCATCCCGATCTACAACGAGGAGCAGAGCCTCCCCGAGCTCTACCGGCAGCTCGCCGCCGCCGGCGAGAAGCTGGGCGAGCCGTTCGAGATCGTCCTGATCGACGACGGCAGCAC
>JADGNV010000191.1 GCA_017883285.1 Candidatus Aminicenantota bacterium
GGGGATGATCGACTACGGGCACGACGAATTCTCCCTCCGGGACATCAGTTGCCTTCCCGACATCGTCCTCAAGCCCATTTCCCCGTTCCAGGTCGCGGCGATCCTCGAGATCGCGTCCGAAGAGCGCATCCCCGTGACGCCTCGCGGCGGCGCGACGGGCCTCTGCGGCGGCTGCGTCCCGTCGGCGGGCGGCATCTCCCTCTCGCTCGAGCGGATGAACAGGTGCCTCGAGATCGACGCGGCCAACCAGATGGCCTGGGTCGAGGCCGGCCTGACGCTCCGCGAATTCGAGAAGGCCGTCGAGGAGGCCGGGTTCTATTTCCCGCCCCACCCCGGCGAGGAGAGCGCGATGATCGGGGGGATGATCGCCACGAACGCCGGCGGCAGCCGCGCGGTCAAATACGGCGTCATCAGGAACTACATCCGCGGCCTCGAAATCGTCACGCCCGCGGGCGACATCCTCACTCTGGGCGGGAAGCTCATCAAGAGCAGCACGGGCTACAATCTGCTCCAGCTCATGATCGGCTCGGAGGGGACGCTGGGCGTCATCACGAAGGCCGTCATCCAGCTCATGGTCAAGCCCGCCGCGACGCGCTCCCTGGTCATCCCGTTCGCCGGTTTGGAGGCGGCGATCGACGCCGTCCCCCTCCTCCTGAAGTCGGTCGTCCCGCTGGCGCTGGAATTCGTGCCGCTTGAAGTCATCCGCCTCTCCGAGGAGCACCTCAATCGAAAATGGCCGTGCGCGGCGGGCGAAACCCACGTCCTCGTCATCCTCGACGCGGCGAGCGGCGAGGAGATGGACCGGGCCTCGGAGACCGTCGCCGAAATTGCCCTGGCCGCCGGGGCGCTCGACGTCTTCGTGGCCGATACGCCCGCGAAGCAGGACAACGTCCTGGCCATCCGGAGCAAGATCTACGAGGCCATCAAGCGAGACACGATCGAAATTCTCGACATCTGCGTCCCCCGGGCCGAGGTCGCGGCCCACGTCAAGAAAGTGCGCGAGCTCGAAGCGAAATACGGCGTCTGGCTGCCGACGTTCGGCCACGCCGGCGACGGCAACGTCCACACCCACATCATGAAGTGCCGGCGCGAGGGCGGCCGGTTCGTCCCCGTCCCCGAAGCGGAATGGCGCGAAACGCTCGAGCGGGTCCGGGCCGCACTCTATGCCGACGGCGCGGCGCGGGGCGGCGTCATCTCGGGGGAGCACGGGATCGGCCTGGTCAAGAAGCCCTACCTGGAAGGCTGCCTGTCGCCGGAACACGTCGCCCTCATGCGCGGCATCAAGAAAGTTTTCGACCCCCACGGAATCCTGAACCCCGGGAAGGTCTTCGATCTCTGAAGCGTCCGGGCGAACCGGATGAAAGCGAGGAAGGAATGATAAACAGACACCATGGGCATCGTTTTTGGATCGGGGCCCTCGCCCTCGTTCTGGTCTTAGGGGCCTCCGGCGCCGCTTCCGGGGCGGCCTTGAGGTCGAAGGACGCCGCGGCGCCGTTCGACCTGAAGGACCTGATCCGCGAGGCCCTCTCCATCCCGTCCACCACGGGCAACGAGGAGCTCCTGGCGGGCAAGATCCTGTCGTATCTGCCCAAGGCCGGCGCCTCGACCGACAATCTGGGATCGGTCCACGCCCGCTTCGGGCAGGGCGGGTCCCGGCTCGCCTTCTGCGCGCCGCTCGACGAATACGGCTGGTTCGTGAGCGGCTTCACCGCCGACGGATTCCTCCGGCTCGACCGGTCGGGCCAGCCTCACCCGAACTACGACGGCTACCTGCTCGGGCAACCGGTCGTCATCTCCACCCAAAAGGGGCTCCAGTACGGGATCGTCGTCCAGCCGGCCATGCATCTCCTGACGCGCGAGCGGCGCGAGGAGCTCCGGAGATTTACGCTCGACATGGCCTATGTCGACATCGGTGTCCGGTCGGAGGACGAGGCTCGGAAAAAGGGCGTCGAGATGCTCGACGCCGTGACGCTCTGGCCCGACCTCAGCCTCCTGGCCGGCGACAAGTGGGCCGGCCCGTCGCTCGGCCAGAAAACGTCGTGCGCCCTTCTCCTCAACCTGGCCGAAGATCTCGGAAAAGCGAAGTTGTCCCAGGAGGTCACTCTGTCCTGGCTGGCCCAGACGAAATGGCTCGCCCGAGCGAGCGGCGCCGGCGCGCCGCGCGGCGCGCTGGGATCGACCCGGGCCCGCAAGACCCTCCAGCCCAAATTCGCGGTGCTCGTGGACGGCATCCCCGCCGACCGCGGCGAGCGCGGCGCGGCCTTCGGCAAGGGCCCGGTCCTCGTCCTGCCGCCGGACGGCTCTCCCAAGCTCAAAGAGGCCGTCGAGGCGGCCGCGCGCGAGGCCAAGGTCGCGCTCCAGGTCGTGACGGGATCGGATTCGACCCTGCTCAACGGTCTGGCCGGCGAGGGGACGGAGGCCGTCCTCCTGGCCCTGCCGGTCAAGTTCGCCCAAACGCCGTCTGAAATCGTCGACCTCAAGGACGCCCAGGCTTTGAAAGCCGTGCTGCTGCAGCTCGTTCAATCCGGGAGGGTCAAATGAGAAAAACGACTTATGGACTTCTCCTGCTGGCTTTGACGCTGAACATCGCCGCCGCGCGTCCCCAGGGCGCTGCTCCGGCGCCGGCCGCATCGAGCTGGGACCTCCTCCGGAAGATCGTCCTTGTTCCCGGGATGTCGGGGCAGGAAGGGAAAGCCGCCGATTTCCTGCAAGCGGCCCTGCCGGCCTCGCTCAAGGTCCAGCGCGACGCGAGGAATAACGTCTGGTTTACGGCGGGCGAAGGGAAGCCCCATATCCTCTTCGTCGCCCACATGGACGAGCTCGGATACACGGTCGACAAGATCATGCCCCAGGGGACGGTGCTCCTGAAGCCCTACAGCTCGTTCCTGCCTCAGGTCAGCGAAGGGCGGGCGTTCGTGATCCATACGGCCAAGGGTCCCGTCGAGGGCATCATTCAGCCGGCCGCGGATTATTACGTCAGCCAGACCGCGACAGCCGCGGGGGCGAGGGGAGCGCAGCCTGCCGCGGGAGCGAATAGGGGAGCGGTCCCGACCCAGGCGGCCAATCCACCTCAGGGAGGGCAGGCGGCCCCGCCCGCTCAAGCTAAGGCCGCACCAGTGGCGGCCGGCCAGAATCCTCCCGCTGCCAAGCCCGGCGCCGCAGGCGCGACCCCGGGATTCGAGGTCTACCTTGGTGTTTCCACGGAACAGGAAGCCCGGGCGCTCGGCGTCGCGGAGGGGAATCCGGTTCTCGTCAAGAAGAAACTCGTCGATTTGTCTCCCGACATCATGGCCACGCGCGCCGTGGACGACCGGGCGGGCTGCGCCGCCCTTCTGGCCGCCGCCCTTCAAACGGACTGGTCCAAGGTGCACGGAAAGACGGTGACGATCGCTTGGGACGTGGAAGAGGAGACCGGCCTGAATGGGGCCCAGGTCCTGGCCAAGACGCTCAAGCCGGACTACGTTTTCGCCGTCGATACGTTCGTCTCGTCGGATACGCCGCTCGAAAACAAGCGGTTCGGCGACGCCGTGCTCGGAAAAGGCGCCGTGCTGAGGTCGATCGACACAAGCAACGTCACGCCCAAGACCGAGATCCGGAAGGTGGCCAAGCTCGCCGCTGCCCGCGGGATCCCCGTTCAGATCTGCAGCTCGCGGGGTGGGAACGATGGCTCGGTGTTCGTGGCCGACGGCGCGGTTGATATCCCGCTCTCCTGGCCGGGGGTCCATGCCCATTCGTTCATCGAGAAGATCGTGAAAAGCGATCTGGATGCGCTGACCCGGCTCGTCATGGCCATCATCGAGGAGTGGAAATAGCCTCGGCCTCGAAAGGGGTCTTCCCCTCCGACAACTTGACATTCTCGCGGATCAGGTTCTATGATGCAGAACGATGGGGGGAAGGACGAAGGATGGTTTCCGATTCCCCACTAAGAACGATGGAGTAGGGAGGATTATCAATGCATATCGTCTGGACGATCCTATTGGGTTTGGCCGTGGGGATCATCGCCAAGTTCATCTTTCCCGGCAGGGAAAACATGGGCGTGATCGTGACCGTTCTGCTCGGCATTGCGGGCTCCTTCGTTGCCTCGTACGCCGGCCAGTGGCTCAAAATCTATCAGCCCGGTCAAACCGCCGGTTTCATCGGATCCGTCGTCGGGGCCCTGCTGCTCCTCTTCGTTTACAGCCTGATCAAGCGTAGATCCAGCTAGCGCCGCGTCGTAGAGGGTTTCAAGGGGGAGTCGTCCCCTTGGTCGCAGGGCGGGGTTTCATGCCCTGCCCGAGAAGGGGAGGGGGGGCGGCCGGGTCTTCCCGGCGCCCGTTGGAAGGGGGCCTTCCTCTCCAAATTGACTCTCGAATTTCTCAAACCGGCCGATCACCCTGCCTGTCTCAAAGATCCCGGCGAAAGATGAGATAAATTTGACAATAATAAGAAGATAGCATATATTATATGATGGAGTATGAAATGATAAGAAAAACAGTTATGATTGAAACGGATTTGGCCAATGATATCGACCTTTTCGCCAGAAAAGAGGGCCGGGATTTTTCCGGAGCCCTGCGATATACAGCCCGCATAGGCCTCCTGGCCATCGAGAACCCCGAGTTCACAATCCAGGAAATCAAAGATATCCTGGAGGCCAAGGCTGAATTCGAAAAAGGAAAAACGACGGAACTCGATATCCGGACGATTTGAATGCGGCTCCTCGAAACTCCGAAGTTCCAGAAGCTCCGGAAGAATCTAAAAGAAGAAGACGAGAGAGACGCGCTCAGAGAAGCGGTCCTATACATTCTTGAAAATCCGGACTCCGGGAAAAAGCTCAAGGGAGAGTTTCGGGACCTGCGTTCGTTCCGTTATTCGGTTCGAGGACAGGCCCGCCGCTTGATATACAGGCACGAAAAAGATTCCATAATCCTCTTCTCCTTCGGTCCGCGGCAGGGAATCTACAAGTAAAGCGGTCCTCTACCGCCTCGCGGCGTGATATTGCTCGAGCATTAATTTCACATTCTTCGCCGTGACATGGTCGTGGAACCGGAAGCCCCCGCCGAAATTTTGGGGGATATGCATCAGCTCGTGAATGATCGTTTCTTCCTGGTCCCGATCGCCGAGGGCGTCGAACCGCTCGGAAATGAACTCCAGAACGTAAAAGGCCTTGATCCCCATCGCGATCTGGAGGACCTTGCTCATCCCGTGGCACCGGGCGATGACCCGTCGCGCCGAAGAGCCGAAGCTCCGGAGGCAGACGACTTTGTCCAGGTCGATATGACGGAGGTCCAGCGTTCGAACGATGTCGGCGAACCGGGCCTGGATATCGTCCGCGATTTCGTATCTGATGTTTCCTGATTTTCTCTTGGGCATTCTATCCTCGATAGGCAAAAAAAATCCCCATCGTCCGGCCCCGCCTTCGGATGACGGGGACGGACGATGGGGAACGGATTCAAATCCCGGCCTGACTATTCTTTGTCCGGATACAGCAGCCCGTTCAGCAGGAACTTGTAAGTCCCGTGGGACTGGGCGCGGTTCTGGCAGCGGATGCCGATCAGGATCAGGTGCCCTTCCTTGTACGTGGTGTCCACGACCACGGCCTTGCGGGCGATCGTGTCCTCTCCGAGGAGCCAGCCGCTCATGAGGAGGTTGTTGTCGGGGAAGGCCGCGACGACTTTCCGGTCCCATTCGAAGCCGGGGTTGGAGGTGTCCAGGGCGAGGCTGTTGACGAACATGGCTCCGGCCTCCTTGGGCATGCCGTACCCGATCGGCGACTCGTTGTCCACGAGGATCTTCAGGATCGACGTCGGGCAGTAGAATTTCGTCCGGTCCACGCTCTGGATGGCGTTCCGGGCCGGGACGTCGAACTCGTTGAAGGCCAGCGTGCAGGCGCCGTTGAGGAGGACGACGGTCCCGCCCTTCTCGACGAACGCCTTCAGGGCGTCCACGCCCGCCTGTTCGATGCCGCCTTCGAATTCCGGTGGGGTCGTGGATTGGGGCTGACGCGCCGGGGCGCCGCCGGCGGCCGTGCCTCCCGGGGCGGCGCCACGCTGACCGCCCGCGCCGCGCTGACCCGATTTGATCTGGGTGCCGTTTTCGTCGGCGAAGACGATGACGTCGTAGTCGGCCTTGATGTCGGTCTTCTTCTCTTTCGTCCCCTTGAAATAATCGTTGTGGAGGGTGGTGTAGGGGATCCCCAGGTCATCGAAGACGTAGCGCGTCCACCCTTCGTCCATGTTCCCCCGCCAGGACTGGTAGAGGCCGACGCGATGAAACTTCAGGGGCGCCTTGGCGATGTCGGCCGCGTCGTCGAGGTCGATGACGCTCAGGTGGTACTTGGCCTGGAGGGCGGGGAGCGCCTTCTTGACGTCGGCCGAGGTCTTGACGATAAAACTCCCGGCCGGGATGTCGAAGCCCTTTCGGTTGACTTTGGTTTTCGTCCGCCAGACCTCGGCCTTGGCCTCCTTGAGAAGGGCGAAGGCGATCGGATACGAGACGTTGCTCTGCGAGCCCAGGACGACGAAATTGCCGCCGCCCTGGCCGGCCGGGACGGCGGGATAGGGGACCTTGGCGAGCTTTTCGAGCTTGGCCTCGAACGGCTCATCGATCTGTTCGCAGGCGACGCCCATCTGGAGGGGCAGCGTCCAGCCCGCGTTGTCGTAGGGCGGCTGCGGGGGGCCGCCGGGGTACTGCCGCATGTCGGGGTATTTCTGCTTTTCGAGCATGGCCCAGGCGAAGGCTTTGTACGGCTGGGCCGTCTTTACCACGAACGCGCCGGCGGGGAAGAACTTGCCCTCGGCCACGAAGTCGGCCTTGGCCTGTTGGATCTCGACGCCGCCGAGCTGCAGGACCTCGAGCATCTTGAGCATGGTCGGGGTGTCGTGCTGCTTGGCCGGGATGACGAAGGCGAACGGCTGGCCCTTTTCGACCGTCTCGATCGAGTCCTTGCACATCTTGTAGAAGTTGAGGAGCAGGTCCTCCTTGTGGAGGGCGGCCGTCTTGATCATGCTCTGGGTCATGATGAGCTCGTAGTCGACGATGTCCCGCAGGCGCCACCAGCCGCCCGGCCAGGGGTCGACGAAGTCCATCATCTTCTCGGCATAGGACTTCGGGATCTCGGTCGGCTCGATGAAGACGGGCGTGCCCATCCTGGTCGAGGCTGCCTCGCTCAGGATGCCGACCACGTTGTGCAGCCAGGGCGTGTCGTCGCAGGCGCCGATGTACCAGGCGGTGTAGCTCCGGCCGTTCACGACGCCGCTTTTGTTGTTCTGCTGGAGGTCATAGGCCATGGCCGTGCCGATGAGGTTGGCCGACCGCCAGACGAGCGGATGGACGTTGGGCAGGGGCGGGTCCATGTAGGGCGGGATAAAGAGCCGGCCGCCGTTCGAACCCTGCTGGTGCTCGTCGAGGTGGATCTGGGGCAGCCAGTCGTGGTAGAGGACCTTGGTGACGGCCTTGGTCTCGGCCAGGTTGAAGAAGTCCCAGTCGCGGTTGTTGTCGTGCCCGGCGTAGGAGTGGTAGAGGTAGGGCATGTTGCCGTTCTCGAACTTGGTGCCGAGATATTTCTTGTACCAATCGACGACCATCTGGTTGCCGTCGGGGTTGTGGGTGGGGCAGAGGAGGACGATGACGTCGCTCAGGACCTTCTTGGCGTCGAAGGGCGTCTTGCCCGTGACGAGGTTGTAGGCGAGCTCCATCGACATCTGGGACGCCCCGATCTCGGTCGAGTGGAGGCTGCAGGAAACGAGGACGATGGCCTTGCCCTGCTGGGCCAGCTTCTTCGCCTCCTCGGGAGAGAGCGTCCGCGGGTCGCGGAGCTTTTTCACGATGTCGCGGAAGGTGTCGAGCTTGGCCATGTTCTCTTCGGCGGTGATCACGGCCATGATCATCGGCTTCTTCATCGTGGTTTCACCGATGGTCAGGAGCTTCATCCGGGGCGTCTCCGTGGCCAGCTTTTCGAAGTAACCTTTGATCTGGTTGTAGTCGGCGAGTTTCTTATCCGCGCCGACCTTGAAGCCCAGGAACTGCTCGGGGGTCGTCTGGGCGGCCAGGGCCGCGGTCAGGACGAGGACGAGCGCCAGGGCGAGGGAGCCTTTCTTGAAAGAGGATATCATCCGAACCTCCTGCGGTGAAAAATAATGCTTTTTTTCTATCACTAGGGATAGATCAAGTCAAATCTTAAAAATTTAGCTTTTTCTTTTTCTGGGCCGGGGGGATACCGCCTCGCTCCGCCCTCCTCCTAGTTCGAAGGGCAGAGGGGAGTTAAAGCCCCAAGGCCCGCATAGCGGAGGGGGGGCCCCATCGTTTTCGATGGGGGGGAACCGACGGGACTGGTTCCCCCTGCGGGCATTGGGGCTTTAACTCCCTTCTGCCCGACCGCTATTACTCGTCGTGGGCTTCGAGGCGGACGGCCTGGCCGGGCTTCATCTCGATCTCGATGATGTCCTCCCTGGTCCTCCGCCACTTTCCGTCCATCGTGTAGGGGAACTCGAAGGGGTTGAGAAGGCGCAGCCGGCCGCCCTTTTCCGAGACGATCCGGACCTCATAGACCTGGCCGTGGGACTTCGTCGCCGAGATGAGGAACGCGCCCTCCGCCCGGAGCGAGGAGAATTCGACGTCCTTCCAGGCCGCGGGAACGGCGGGAAAGAGATGGACGGTCTCCGTATGGCTCTGGAGGAGCATCTCCTGGATCCCCGCGGCGAAGGCGAAGTTGCCCTCGAGGGTGAACGGGCGGTAGGTGAATTTCGATTTCCCGGATTTCGTCTGGTCGCCGTTCGCGTGGAAGCTGTTGGGCAGGCAGAAGCACGAGGCGAACGTCCGGAGCGCCTCGGCCGCGCCCTCGCCGTCGAAGGCCCGGGCTTTGAGGTTCCCGAGCCAGCTGTACGAGTAGCCGCACCAATAGTCCGGGCCGATTTTGTCGAGGGTGGCCAGGGTGGCTCGGATGGTCTCCTTGTCGCGGCTGCCGTTCGAAACGTCGATGAGACCCAGGGGATGGAAGGCCATCAGGTGGGAGAAGTGGCGGTGGGACTCGGCGTAGGGGACGCCGGGGGCGAACATCAGTCCCGAAGCCGGGTCCACGGCGAACTCCGGCCACTCGCCGAGAACGGCCTTCCATTTCTTCGCCTCCTCCGTCCGGCCGAGCTCGGCGGCCATGTCCGCGGCCGTCTTGAACGTCCACCGGATCAGGGCCAGGTCGAAGTTCGTCGTCTCGGCGAACCAGGCTTTCGCGCTGTTGTCGAAGATCTCTGGGCTCGAGGAGAGCGGTAAGCGCCGCCGGCCGCTCGCATCGCGGACCGAGAGCTCGTCGAGGTGGACGGCGACGTCGCGGACCCAGGGATAGGCCCGCTCCTCGAGGAAGGCGCGGTCGCGGCTGTAGCGCCAGTGGAGGTCGAAGTGCTGGGCCAGCCAGGCGCCCACGGTCGGACCGAAGGAATATTGGATCCAGCCGCCCATGGGCTTCCCGTCGAGCGTCGAAACGCCGGGCACGTTCAATCCGGAGGTCCCGAAGTACGCTTTCGTGTAGCTCTTGAACGCCGGCCGCATCTCCCAGAGCCAGTCAAGGAACCCGAGCCCTTCCTCGAGATGGTTGCCGCTGTAGCACGGCCAATAGCTCAGCTGGGTGTTCAGGTCGTGGTGGAAATCGCCTTTCCAGGGCGGAAGCTTGCCGTTGTCCGCCGTCCAGACCGCTTGGAGAGAGATCGGCGGGGCGCCGCGCCGGGCGGCGGCGCCGAACTTGTATTGCTCGAGATACCATTGCTTTTCGAGGAGCGGGTCCGGCAGCTTGATCGAAGATCGGGCCCAGAATCCGGACCACCAGGCGGCGTGGCTGCCGGAGTCGAGGGCGAATCCGCGTTCGAGCTCGCTCCGGACCCGGGCTTCGGCCGTCGGCTCCTTTTTCTCGTCCGAAAATTTCGAGCTGATGCTCCAGATGCCCTCCACCACGCCCGGTTCGGCGGATTTCCAGGCGACCGCGATGTCGTAATGGAATCCGCCCCATCCGGTCTGGTGATAAACGAGCACGTTCCCGGACTCCCGGACTCCGCCCTGGGGATATCCCAGGCGGCGGAGGTCCTGGCCGGTGACCGAATCGGCGGCGCCCGAATCCTTGGCCGTCTCGTAGAGCGGCATGGCGATCGCCGGACGGAAACCGGCCGGGACGCCCGTGAACCGGAACCAGCCCTGGGGCTTGGTGGCGTGGACATAGGTTGCGAGCGACTTGCCGTCCGGCCAGGTCACCGTGCAGACGGCGTCGTGGATGAAAAGCCGGACTTCGGCCGCGGCGCCGAAGCCCGGCGCATCGAATTCGAGCGACCCGGCCGGAATCTTCGAAGGCGCCGGATCGGCGTCGTATGGGGCGTCGAATTTCGCCTGGACGGGCTTGTAATCGCCTTTCCGCCATTGCTCCTGCACCCAACGGAACGTCCATTCCGGGCCCTTCATGTTCTCCATGGGGCGGAGGTCCCAGAGGTCGGCCCGGTCGAGGGACAGCCGGAGCTTTCCGCCCCTGCGCCAGACCAGGGCGCCGACCATCCCGTTCCCGAGCGGGACGCCCTCGTCCCAGGTCGCGGCCAAGTCCTTGAAGACGAGATCGTGGTCCGACGGATGGAGGACGATTGCCGCGGAGACCGTGTCCGCGGCCGGAGCGAGAAGGGCGGATGATAAACAGGAAAGGGCGAAAGCGAAGATGAAGATATGAATCGGCTTGTTCATGTTGGTTTCTCCTATGATAAGGAAACATCCGCCCCTGTCAACACTCGCCTACGGCGGCGCGGCGCGAGCCCCTGTCGCTCGAAGCGGCGGGGACCCTTCGAAGATGGGTGAGCCGCGAGAGCGATTGGGGCGGAAGCCGCGCAGCCACGCACCGCCCGCCCCTTGGCTTTTCGGGTGGAATATGGTAAAAAAAGAGTCCGTTTCGGCGGTCTTCCGCCGGACAGAAAGGACCGCGTCATGAAAAGACAGTTCAAGAAGCAGCTCAAAGAAGACGAATTCGTTTCCGGAATGAACAAATTCATGCATTTCCTGAAGATATGGGAGCGGGAGCTCATCATCGCCGGGGCGGGCGTCCTGGCGGTCGTGCTCCTCTTCCTGGGCTTTCAGTTCCTCCGCTCGCAGCAGAACGCCAAGGACAGCCGCTCTGCCGCGGAAATCCTGGGCCTCCGGGCCGACCTGGCCAAGACGCCCCAGAACGTGGCGAAGCTCGAGCAGATCGCGGCCAAGGGCGGGAAATACGCTCGTGTCGCGGCCATGAGCCTCTCGACCCACTGGATCGAGCAGGGGCAGCTCGACAAGGCCCAGGCGGCGCTGTCGAACGTCAAGGACACCCCCAAGGATTTTATCTACTATCAGGTCCAGGACCTGGCCGCCCAGACCGCGACGCTGAAGGGCGAATACGACAAGGCGCTCGCCATCCTCAAGAAGGTCGAGGACGCCAAGCCCAAGGACTACCTCCTCGACGCGGTTCTCTTCCACAAGGCCGAGGCTTTGGAGAAGAAGGGGAGCGTCGCCGAGGCGCTCGCCGTCTACAAAAAGATCCAGGACGGATATGCCCAGACCTACTACGGCTACGACGCCTCGCTCAAGGTCAAGAAGCTCGAGACGGCGAAGTAGGCCGTTCTCTTGTAAAATCGCGCGAAAAGGCTATAATTAGCGTTTATTCCACTAGGAGGACTTTCGATGGCTTACAAGATCACGGAAGAATGCATCAACTGCGGAGCCTGCGAACCCGAGTGCCCCAACCAGTCTATTTCGGCGGGCGATACGATCTATATCATCGACCCGGCCAGATGCACGGAATGCGTTGGATCGTTCGACGAGTCCCAGTGCGCCGCGGTGTGCCCGGTCGACTGCTGTGTCCCCGATCCCGACCACGTCGAGACGCGGGAGCATCTCGAGGCCAAGCACAAAGCCCTCAAGGGCTGATCCGCCTTTCCTCGCCATCCGGAAAATAGGAGTGAGGGGCCCTCACTCCTATTTTTTTATTCTTAAGAGGCGTCCATGGACGACAATCGCTTCGAATCCGTGCCTCTGACACCGCTCCCGCTTCCGTCCCCGGCGGTACGGCGGAAGGGCTGGCTTTTCGCTAAGTCCCGCCCCTGGCTCAACGCCCTGCTCTTCGTCCTGACCATCGGTTCGACGTTCATCGTCGGCCTCGGCTGGAGTGCGAGCTACCGTTTTGCCGAGACGATCGCCGCCAACCCGGCCTTCGAGCCGGGCCGGGCCGAGTTCCGGGACCCCCGCGTCCTCGCCCTCGCGCTCCTCTATGCCGTGGTACTCCTGGCCATCCTCACGGCCCACGAGATGGGCCACTACTTGACCTGCCGCCGGTACGGAATCGAAGCGAGCCTGCCGTTTTTCATCCCCGCTCCGACGCTCGTCGGCACGATGGGGGCCTTCATCCGGATCAAGTCGCCGATTACTCGGAAGCGCCAGCTGTTCGATATCGGCGCCGCCGGCCCGCTCGCCGGGTTCGCCCTGGCCCTGCCGGTTCTCGCGGTCGGGCTGGCGCTGTCGAAAACCGTTCCCGCCCTTCCCCGCGAGGGCACGATTTTCTTCGGCGATCCGCTCCTGCTCAAGGTCTTGGCCGGGATCCTCGGGAAGGGCGCCCGGCCGGGCACCGACCTCATCCTCCATCCCGTCGCTTTCGCCGGCTGGGTCGGAGCGCTGGTCACGGCCTTGAATCTCTTCCCCATCGGCCAGCTCGACGGCGGCCACATCGCCCACGCCCTCTTCGGAACGCGGGCCCGGACGCTCGGACGGCTGTTCCTCGCCGCGTTCCTGGTGATGGGCGTCTTTCTCTGGGTCGGCTGGCTCGTTTGGGCCGGGCTCATCCTCATCATCGGCGTGAAGCATCCGCGGACCTGGGACGACGACACGCCGATCGGGATGAAGCGGACGGTCCTGGCCGTCCTGATCGCGGTCATTTTCATCTTGTCCTTTATCCCCGACCCGGTCCAGGGGTATAATGCTTTCGATCTGATCAAGCTTTTGTGAATCAAAATGGCGCGCCGAGATATTCACAGTTTCTGTGGAAAAATTGTGGAAAACCATCGGGCCCGAGGCCGAAATCCGGGATAATCCTTAGGGAAACGACAGAATGCACAAGAATTCGTCATCACTTTTAATTTGTTTATAATGAATGAGTTATGAATATATTGAAAACAATGAAGTTGCGATGGTGACCTCATAAAGCAGGGAGACGCTATGGGAAATGCCTTCAAAGACGTCATCTCGGCGTTCGACCAACTCAAGGCGAAATTCCAGAACGGCGAGATTTCCCGCCAGGAATTCATCGACGAGATGAAAAAGCTCCGCATCAAGGATGACCAGGGCCGCTTCTGGATGATCGGCGCCCAAACCGGGAGGTGGTATTACTTCGACGGCAAGGACTGGGTCCAGGACGAACCGCCGTCCCAGAAGGAAAAGAAGGCGATCTGCGTCCATTGCGGTTTCGAGAACCGCCTCGAGATCGAGGCCTGCGGCCGGTGCGGCGGAACGATGAAGGAATCGGAGCCGGCCTGCGAAAAATGCGGCGCCAAGCTCCCCAAGCCGTTCCTCGTCTGCCCGGTGTGCGGGGCGCCGGCCGTTGGGAAGGCGACGGTCACGACCGCGGATGAATATGCGCCGGCCCCGAAGGGCCGGGATCGGGCCGCCGAAGCGTCCGTCCGGGTCCTGCACAGCGTCAAGCCTCTCTCCTTCCTCTTTTTCGGCGGGGTCCTCGGCGCGTTCGCCGGGCTCGTGGCCGGCGCCTTCGCGGGCGTCACGGGCTATTTCGGCCCGAGCCTCGGCTTCCTGCCCACCGCGCTCCTCGAACTCCAGGGGAAGCTCCTGGGGGCGGTCCTCTTCGGCCTCGCGGGGGGGATCGCCGGGTTCGCGGCGATCGGACTGCTCGGCTTTTTGAAAGCGTTCTTGATCAACCTGATCCTGTCCATGATCGGCGGGATCAAATATCAGGCGGGCGAATCCGGCCGTTCCCGGAGCCCGAAGGATCGGAAAGGGGATTCGCCCGAGAGCCGGCCTTTCGGCCTCATGAAGTGAGGCGTCCGCCCGCCTTCAGCCGGGCCAGGGCGTAGGCGATCTGGCCGACCGACAGCGATTCGTCGTTCGGTGAATAGATCACCGGCCGGAGGACTTCGAATTCCGCTTCTCGAAGGCACGCGGTCGCGCGCTCGATCAGCTTCCGGTTGAGGAACACTCCCCCGCACAATACGACGGTCCCGATGCCGTGTCTTCGGCGGGCTTCCTCCGCTGTGGCGACGATCACCCGGGCCAGGGTATTCAGGAATTTCCCCCCAATGAGCCCCGCCGAGGCGCCGCGCGCCCGGTCGGCCAGGATCCCCCGGACCATCCGGCCGAACGAGATCCGGAAAGGAGGCGCATCGCCGCCGAGGTCGAACGGATAGGCTGTCCGCGGCCCCTCCACCGCGGCCGCTTCGAGCCGCATGGCCGCCTCGGCTTCGAACTCGTTTTCGAGCGGGGCGAGTCCCGTCAAGGCGGCGACGGCGTCGAACAGGCGGCCGCAGCTCGAGGACAAGGGAGAACGGACGCGGCGGTCCATCATCTCCATAACGCCCCGGATTTTCGCCCGGTCTACGGAGGCCGGGGCCCAGGGCTTTGCCCGGGGGTCTACTCCCGCCGTGAAGGCTCGTCCCTTGACGGAGGCTAGCCCCCCCGGCCTCGATCCCGGCGCCGCTCCGGCGGCCCGGAGATACGCAAGCGCCATCCGCCAGGGCTGTTTCGCCGCCAGGTCGCCGCCGGGCAGGGGAACCGGATCGAAATGGGCGAAGCGGGTGAAGTCCGCGTAGCCGGCGAGAAGGAACTCGCCGCCCCACGCCGCGCCGTCTTCCCCATAACCGTATCCGTCCCAGGAAACGCCCAGGACCCTGGACCCGAGGTCGAGGCCGTGCTCGATCATGGCCGCCAGGACGTGGGCGTGGTGGTGCTGGACGCGGAGATGGGGCAGCCCGGACCGCTCGGCGAACCGGGTCGTGTGGAAGCCCGGGTGGAGGTCGGAGACGACGCAGGCGGGGTCCGCGTCGAAGAGCCCGGTCAGGTGCCGGATGGTCTCCTCGAAATACAGGTGGTTTTGATACTCGTCGAGGTCGCCCAGGAACTGGCTGGTGATGATGTAGCCGTTCTTGTAGAGCGACACGGTGTCCTTCAGCTCGCCGCCCAGGGCGAGCACGGAGCGCGGCGAACGGAGCGCTTCCGGGACAATCTGGGGATAGGGGACGTAGCCCCGGGCCCGCCGCACGAAGAGCGGAGCGCCGCCGGCGATTTTCACGACCGAGTCGTCCGCCCGCATGGCGATCGGCCGGTCGTGGGTGAGAATGTAATCGCAGAGCCCGCCGATCCCCTCCGCCTCGTCCTTCATGATCGGCGCATCCTTCCGGTTGGAGCTCGTGGCGACGATGAGCGCCAGGTCGCTGAGGAGCAGATGGTGGAGCGGGGTGTAGGGCAGCATGAAGCCGATCTCGTCGAGGTGGGGCGCGATGCCGGGGATGTCCTTTTTCTTGCGAAGGAGGACGATCGGGCGGCGGTCGGAGAGGAGCAGGGCCTCTTCTTCCGCGGAAATTCGCGCATGGCGGCGGACAACCGCGACGTCTCGGGCCATCAGGGCCAGCGGCTTGGTCGCTCGGGCTTTGATCCGCCGCAACCGGGCGACCGCCCCCGGGTTGTAAGGATCGCAGGCGAGATGGAACCCGCCGAGGCCCTTGATCGCCAGGATCTTTCCCTTTTTCAGGAGCGCGACAGCTTCGGAGATGCCCCCCGGCGCACCCCGGCCCGATTTCGCCTCCCGGATTTCGATCCTCGGCCCGCAGCGCGGGCAGGCCACGGGCTGGGCGTGATAGCGCCGGTCCCCGGGGTCGTGGTATTCCCGGGCGCAGTCGGGGCACATGGGAAAACCGGCCATGGTCGTGTTCGGCCGGTCGTAGGGCAGGGCCTCGACGATCGTGTAGCGCGGCCCGCAGTCGGTGCAGTTCGTGAATGGATACCGGAACCGGCGGTCCCGGGGATTTTCGATGTCGTGCCGGCAGTTCTCGCATGTCGCGATGTCGGGCGAAATGAAGACGAAGCGCTCGCCGCCGCCCGACTTCCGGACGGTAAAGTTCTTGTAGCCCCGGGCCGCCGCCGGGCGGCGGTCCAGGCGCTCGATGCGGGCCAGGGGCGGGAGCTCTTCTCTGAGCGCCCGGAGCAGGGCGTCGAGAGCGGCCGCCTCGGCCGCCTCGGCGTGGATCTCGACGCCGGCGCCCGAATTCCGGACCCAGCCGGTCAGTCCGAGCCGGCGGGCCAGGCGATAGACGAACGGCCGGAAGCCCACCCCCTGGACGACCCCGAAGGCCGCCACCCGGACGGCGCGGCGCTTTTTCATTTTTATGGCCGGGCGTCCCGCCGGCTGTACAGGCAGCCGCAGTAGTTCTGGCGGTACAGGCCGTACCGGCGGCTGAGCTCGACCGACTTCTGGAAGCCGCCTTTCTTCTTGAAATCGGCTTCGAGGAACGCGAGTCCGTACTTGCGGCCGAGCCGCCGCCCGATCCGGTTCAGGACGTCGGCTTTTTTCAAGGGGCTGACGCTCATGACGGTCGTGAAGGCCGGCAGCCCCCGGGCCAGGGCTTCGCGGGCCGTCCGGTCGAGCCGGAGGGCGTAGCAGATGTCGCAGCGCCGGCCTTTCTCGGGCTCGGCCTTGAACCGCTCGGTCGTTTCGAACCAGGCCTCGGGTGCATAGGCCCCCGCGAGGAGCGGAAAGGCGAGGATCCGTTCGACCTTGCGGGCCTCGTCGAGACGGCGGCCGTATTCCTCGGGCGGCCAGATGTTGGGGTTGTAGAAGAAGCCGGTGACGTCGTGCGTTTCCTGGAGAAGCCCGACGGCGTAGGCGGCGTCGGGGCCGCAGCAGATATGGGCCAGGATCCGGGACTTCATCGCAGCTTCATTTTAAGCCGGACGCCAGGGAAGGTAAAGACGGCCGCTGGCTCAATTCAGGATGGCGCCCGTCCGCCAGCGCCGGAAGAGGAAGTCCCGGAGATCGAACGGGTTTTGGAGAGAGGGACGGTAGTTCTGGACGGTCCGGTCGAGGAGGTAGATGAGAGCGGGCAGGTTCTCCTGGAAGATGGGGGCGATGTCCTCCTCGCGGTTGAAAAACCCGCCTAGGAGCTCGTCGATCGGGGGCAGCTCGATGGTGTACGACGGGATGCCGCTCAAACCGAACGTCCAGTCGGTCGTGTCGCCGTTGGACAGGTAGAGGTCCTTGCCCGACTGCCCGGGCTTGTAGAGGCGCCCGTTGACCGCTTTGATCCGGTCCGACATCTCGACCGCGATGTCCCGGAGCTCCGCGTCGCGGTCCGAAGGGAGGTCGGTGTAGCTCCAGGGGTAGAGGATGACCTGGGAAAAACTGTGATAGCTCACGAGGGCCCGGAAATCCTTCTTCAGGAACAGGTCCCGCACGGCCCGGGTCTCGGGCTCGGAGAACGGGGCGGCGCCGCGATAGACGGCGGACGAGGGATCGGCGCTCGACCCGACGGCGTCGAGGCCCCATTTGTATTCATAGTTGCGGTTGAGGTCCACGCCGAACTGCCCCCCGCCGTTGTCCCGCCGGTTCTTGCGCCAATAGCGGTACGCGTGGATCGTGTATTCCAGCCCGTCGGGATTGACGAGCGGGACGATCCAGACCTCGCTCCGGTCGACGAGGCGCTTGACCTCGGGGTTCGTGGCGTAGTTCTCGGCCAGGTACTTTCCCCAGAGGAACGGGACCTCGACCGAGATCCATTCCCGCGCGTGGTGGCAGCCGAGGATGAGGACCTGGGCCTGGGCTTCTTCGCGCTCGACGTTGTCGCTGATCTTGAGGGCGTAGATGCGCCGCCCTTCCAGGCTTTCGCCGAGGACGAAGACCTTGGCGATGGCCGGGTATTTCTGCTGGAGCGCGAGGAGATCGGCCTCGAGCTCCTTGTAGGTGTGATAGGCGCCGTTGAGTCCGCCGCCGGCGGCCGCCACGCTCCCGGGCGAAAGCGTCCGCCCCAGCTCCGGCCTGAAGGACAGCGCGGCGTTTTCCAGGCTGCGGAGATCGGCGTCGCCGGCGACGATATAAACCCGGTCCTTCCAGGCGGCCAGCACGTCGAGGCCGAGGGGCTTCAGCCGGTTTTCGATCCCGGGAGCGTTGGGCACGCTGACCAGGATGGACCGCTCCGTCGGTCCGGAGGCGGACATCGCCGTCCCCGCGAGAAGAGGAAAGAGGGCCAAGCCGAGCCGAACAACCCTGATCATTGGCGTATTATAACTGAAATCCAAGGGAGATGGCGATTTTTCGCGCGGCCAGCCCGTCGCCCGAACCCCATTCCCGCCCGATCAGGGCCCCGAGGTCGAGGCGCACGTGCTTGCCGGCGAGCCCGATCCCGAGGGTGAGGTCCCCATAGGCCGAGGCCGGGTCTTTCATGGGCTGCGGGTCGTAGATGACGCCGACGCGCGAAGGAATGTCGAACGCGGCCCCGAAGAGGGTGATCTGCTGCCTGAACTCGAGGCCGAGGCCGATCTTGACGACGTCCCGAAAGGCGCGGTCCCGCTCCTCCCCGAATTCCCGCAGGGAATAGGCCGACCAGTTGTGGAACGACGCCTCGGCGGCGAGGACGAGGTTGGGAAGCAGGTCCCATGACACGCCCAGGCCGAGGACGAGCGGCTGCCCCGCCGTATCGTCGGACGTCGCCGTGATCGTGATGTCCGTAGGGCCGTCGGGCGCCGTGTAGGCGAGATCGCTCCCGCTCTGCGATTTTTTGGCATACGGCGTCCTGAAGACGGCCGCGGCCCGGAACTTCGAGGTGAGGGACCAGAGGAGGCCGCCGTTGAGGAATACGCCCCGGAAATCCTGCGTCATGGCGTCCGAGATCCGGTAGCCGCCCGGGCCGTAGATCTGTTCGACATAGTCCCGGCGGAGACTGCCGAAGGCATAGTTCAACCCGAGGCCGAGGCTGAGTCCGCCGCCCAGCATCCGGCCCACCGCGAAATTCAGGACCTTGACGCTACCGGTCTGGTTCCATTGGAAAAGATAGGCGGTCCGGCCGTTGCGGTCGGGTTCCTCGTAGCGGGCCTGGGGACGGACATAGGATTCGGCTTCGGAGACGCTGAGGGCGAAAGCCCAAAATCCGAGGCGGACGGACAGGCCGGCGAAATCGAGACCGGTCAGGCTCTGATCGATATTCCCCTGCGTGGTGAAAATCCCGGTATTGACGAGTCCGTATTTGGCGAACGTCGCGGTCTGGAAGGCCCCATCGACCAGGACGGAGAACCGGGGGAGGAGCGGCAGGAGGGCGGGGTTACTCATGGCCGTGGACGGGTCGGTGGCCAGGGTGAAGGCGGTCCCGCCCCGGCCGAGGGCGGACGCGGCCGTGAAGGGATGGGTGTTCCAGGTCCGAAACGGGGCTTCGTCCTCGTATTGGCCGATCTTGAGCTGGCCCCGGGCCGGGCCGGCCCCGAGGGCGAAGACCGTCAGAAGGGAAATCGGGACGAAAAGCCGCCGGATCCGCATCGGGGAGGA
>JADGNV010000192.1 GCA_017883285.1 Candidatus Aminicenantota bacterium
ATTTCGGCTATTTCTATTACGGCTCGGTCTGGTACGGCGACGAGCTCTGGAACGGCGGCCGCCTCAAGGACTACGACGGCGACGGCCGCGTCACGCCGCTCGAACAGCTCCGCTATATCGACGAGGAGCTCGGCGGGAAATATTTCGTCCCCTGGCATAAGGTTAACCACCCGACCCTCGGCGAAGTGGAGATCGGCGGCTTCAATCCGAAATTCTGGAACCAGAACCCGCCGCCCGAGCTCCTCGAGGAGTGGATTAAGAAGGAGGCCATGTTCAACATGCTCCTCTACAAGTCCCTCCCCCAGGTGAAAATTGTCTCGACGAAAGTCCAGCCCGTGAAAAAAGAACCGGGCACGTTTGAGATCGTGAGCGTGTTCACGAACGAGGGCTTCCTGCCGACCGCCCTCAAGCAGGCCGACCGGGTGAAGATCGTCCGGCCCGACGCCGTCCAGATCGCGCTGCCCGCCGGGCTGGAATTCGTGGGCAGCCGGGCGCGCCAGGAGATCGGCTATCTGCAGTCGAAGCAGACGAAAGAGGTCCGGTGGAAGGTCAAGGGCCAGCTCAAGCTCGACGCCGAGGCCGAGGTGACGATCGGCTCGACCCGCGGCGGCGTGCAGAAGGCGAAATTCAAGCTCGCCGGGTGAGGCGTTGATGTTTGGGGACGGACCGGGAATGGCTTGCTCCTGTATGCGGCGCAGGGGTTGGCCCCCGGCCCTCCGGGGGAACCAGTCCCGTCGGTTCCGCTACCGTCTTAAGCCCAAGGGGCTCAGGACGGCACCCCCCCTCCGCTATGAGGGCCTTGGGGCCGACCCCAGCGCCGTGGTAGTCCCTGTCGGCGGCCGGCTAGACTTTTGATTTTTCTGAGTCGATCATGGATCTACCTTATATAGCCGACGCGGAACCGTACCAAAAGCTGATCGAGCTCGCCCGGAGAAAAACGCCGGCCGTTCTCGCCACCGTCGTCGAAACCGACGGCTCCACCCCCCAGGTGGCTGGCGCGAGCGCCCTGTTCGCGGCGGACGGCCTGGTCTGCGGCACGGTCGGCGGTGGAATCGGCGAGGCGCGCGTCGAGGCGTTGGCCCGTCGGGCGCTCCGGAACGGCGCGTCCCTTTTCCGGACGTTCGATTTCGGCAAGAGCCCGACGGACGCGGGCGAAGCGATCTGCGGCGGCCGGCTCCGGGTCCTGATCGACGCCCGTCCGGCGCGGCACATTGCGGCGTTTCTGGCGATGAGCCAAGCCGTCCGGAAAAGACAGGCCGGCCTCCTGGCCGTCCGGATCGGACGAACGGGCGATCCCGGCCGCGTCACGGTCCGCCGTTTCTGGCTCCCCATCAACGTCCCTGCGTCCGCTCTCGCCAAGTCGGCGCTCCGTCCCTTCGAGGAGGCCCTCCGCGCCGGCGCCCGGGCCGGCGCGCCGGGCTGGTTCTCCCGGAAGGCGGGCCGGCTCTATGTCGAGCCGCATCTCCCTCCTCCCCGGCTGTTCATCGCCGGCGCGGGCCATGTCGGCCGGGCCGCGGCCCACCTGGGCCGTCTCCTGAATTTCGAGGTCGTCGTGGTCGACGACCGGCCGGAATTCGCCAACGCCGACCGTTTCCCCGAGGCCAAGCGGGTCATCGTCGCCGACGTCGCTCGGACCCTGCGCGAGTTCCCCGTCGGCCCGGACACCTACGTCGTGATCGTCACCCGGGGGCATCGCCACGACGAGGACGCCCTGCGGGCCTGCGTCCGGAGAAAGGCGGCCTACATCGGGATGATCGGGAGCGCGCGCAAGGTCGGCTTGCTCCGGGAGCGGTTTTTGAAAAACGGCTGGTGCTCCACCGCGGAATGGGACCGGGTCCGGACGCCGATCGGCCTGCCCATCGGGTCCAAGACCGTGGAGGAAATCGCGGTCAGCATCGCCGCCGAGCTCGTCGCCGTCCGGAGCGTGAGGCGGAAACTGGAGAGTGGCGCGTGATCTGGGCCGTCGTCCTGGCCGCGGGCGAATCGAAGCGCATGGGGAGGCCGAAACAGGTCCTCCCATACGGGAGGAGCACGATCCTTGAAACCGTCCTGGACCACGTGCTCGCGTCCCCGGTCGACGGGACCCTGGTCGTTCTGGGGGCGGCCGCGGACAAGGTCGCCCCTCTCCTCGCGAAGCTTCCCGTGGAGACGATCGTGAACCCCGACTTTCGCTCGGGGATGCTGTCCTCGGTCCAACGGGGGATCCGGGCCCTTCCCGCCTCCGCCCGGGCGGCCTTGATTTTTCTGGGAGATCAGCCCGCGGTCGGCCCGGAAACGTCCGGCCGGGTCCTCGCCGCCTACCGGGTTTCGGGCCGGGGGATCGTCCTCCCCGTCCATGCCGGCCGTAGCGGGCACCCCCTCCTCATCGATCTCAAGTACCGGGCGGAAATCGACGGGCTGAGCGCCGGGATCGGCCTCCGTGAGCTCCTGGTCCGTCATCCGGACGATATTTTCCGGGTCGAAATCGACGATCCGGGAGTGCTCCTTGACATCGACACCCCCGAAGATTATCACAGCCGACAATGATTTTTATCGACAACAGATATTCGGCTAAGGGCCATCTCCCGAAAGATGGGAAAAAAAAGGGAAGATTTTCCCCCCACCAACGTCTAAAAGATGTGTAAGGAGGTTTACATGAAAAAAGCGCTTTTACTCTCTCTGGCCGTTCTTCTCACCGGGATCGCGGTCTTCGCGGCCGCCAACCTGACGGGCAACTGGGAGTTCACCATGACCACCCAGCGCGGCGAGCAGAAGTCCGACATGGTCATCACCCAGACCGGCGACAAGCTCGAAGTCGTCATGAAGAGAACCAACCCCCAGGGCCAGGTCACCGAGACCAAGGGCACCGGCACAGTGACCGTCGCCGACGTTGAGTTCTCGATCACGCGCACCGGCCGGGACGGCACGCCCATGACCACGACCTACAAAGGCAAGATCGTCGACGACAACACGATCTCCGGCAAGGTCACCATGGGCCAGGCGGAAGTGGACTGGAAAGCCACCCGCAAGAAGTAACGTCTCCCCCTTCATTCCGATCTGTTCCTAGGTCCGAATCCCCCTCCTCTCTCCAGGACCTGGAGAAGGAGGGGGATTTTGCTTTTTTGCCGGCCTTCGGCCGGATTCTCTTATCACAATCCCCGGAATCTGCTATACTTTCGGGGCTCCAGAGGCCGGTCCGTCGCAACGTAAGCGGCTGGCCGCGGGTTTTGGCTGAGAGCCGTCGTTAATCTGGAAGATTTCCCCGCGCCCTTCGTCTAATTAATGACGGAGGTCAAAGGCCATGATTTCGCATGGAAGACATCACGCTCGTCAAGCAGGCCCAACAAGGGAGCCGCGGCGCCTTCGAGGACCTCGTCAAAAGGTATGAACGAAAAGTGTTTCATCTAGCCTACGGCTTTGTCCAGGACCGCGCCACGGCCGATGATCTGGCCCAGGAGGTCTTCATCAAGGTCTATTTCGCCCTGGCGAAGTTCCATTTCAAGTCCGAGTTCGGGACCTGGCTCTACCGGATCGCGGTCAACCACATCAAGGACCACCTCCGGAAGACGGCCCGGAAAAAGGAAGTGTCGCTCGAGGAATTCGCCGATCTGCCCGTGAGCGGCGGCGACGAAATCAAGGAACGCGAAGAGATGCGGGCCCAGGACGAACGGAAGAAGGTCATCTTCCGGGTCCTCGCGGCCCTTCCCGAGAAATACCGGACGATCCTGACCCTGCGGGACGTCCGTGGGCTTTCGTACGAGGAGGTCGCCGGGATCCTGGCGATCTCCCCCGGGACGGTGGACTCGCGTCTCCACCGGGCCCGCAAGATGCTCCGGAAAAAGATGGCGCCCTATGTGGGCCCGGAAGGAGGGGCAGATGAGATGTAAGGAAGCTCGAAAGAACCTCTTGCGGTCGATGGATAGCCGCCTGCCGGAGGGCCGGCGGAACGAGCTGGCGGGCCACGTGGCCGCCTGCCCGGGCTGCCGCGCCTTCGGGCGAGACGGCGGCGAGATGCTCGGCCTCCTGAAGGAGGGCCGGGAGCCCGAGCCCCTGCCCTATTTCCAGGAGCGGCTCTGGGCCAAGATCGCCGAACGGGAGAAATCCGAGTCCTGGGCGGTCTGGATGCGGTGGAGCCTCCGGGCGATCCCCGTCGCCCTGGCGCTCATCGCCGTCTTCATCGGCGCCCTCGTCTTCATCAGCCCCCCGCTCGACGAGGACATGAGCAGGCCCGCCGCGCTCCTGATCAAGAACGTCAACCCCTTGGCCGAAACGAACGCCCTGTTCAACGAAGAGAAAACCGAGAACAAAAACATGATGATCATATTCGCCGGGAACGAGATCGTCCCCGCCCGGAGATACCAGCCGTGAGCAAACCGAAACTGTGGATCGCCCTGGCTCTCGTCCTGGTCTTCGCCGCCGGGCTCGTCGTCGGCGCGTTCGGCGGACGCTGGCTCCTGGCCAAGCGGTCCCCGGACCGGCGGCCCGACAACGCCGAGCGCTATCCCTCGCAGGAGCGCTGGGCCAAGGAGTTGGGACTCACGGCCGAGCAGCAGGCCAAGATCCGGGAGATCTTCAAGCAGAACGAAGACCGGATCAAGGAGCTGCGGAGCGACTATTATAAGCACATCGGGGAGATGCGGGACGCGCTGAGGAAGGACATCGACGCCGTCCTGACCCCCGAGCAGCGGCAGAAAATGGCGGCGATGATCCAGAAGATGGAGCAGCGCCGAAGAGAAAATTCCCCGAGGGACAAGCGCAGCGAATCCCCGAGCAAGGGAAATCCCATCAAGGAGAAGCAAGGTGAAAAAGAAACTGATCATCGGAGTGGTGGTCCTGGCGGTTCTCGTGGCAGCCGGCCTGGGACTGGGCCTTTTTAAGGGCGGCAAGAACAGCAAGGTCAAATACCGGACCGACGTCATCTCCAAGGGCGACATCGAGGCCACGGTCGTGACCTCGGGGACCCTGGACGCCGTCACCGTCGTCGATGTGGGCAGCCAGGTCTCGGGCAAGATCGCCAAGCTTTTCGCCGATTTCAATTCCCCGGTCAAGGCCGGCCAGATCGTGGCCCAGCTCGATCTGGACCTCCTCCAGGCCAAGGTCGACCAGAACGAGTCGAACTATGCGAGCAGCAAGGCCCGGCTGGAGCAGGCCCAAGTCACGCTCGACACCGCCAAGAAAAAATTCGACCGGTCGCTCGACCTCTTCAAGCGCAACCTGATTTCCTTCGAAGAGAATGAGACGGCCGAGGCGAACTATCTGAGCGCCAAGTCCGGCCTCATCACCGCCCAGTCGACCGTTTCCCAGGCCCAGTCCCAGCTCGATTCGAGCAAGGTCGACAGGTCCTACGCCATCATCCGGTCCCCGATCGACGGCGTGGTCGTCACCCGGAACGTCAACCTCGGCCAGACCGTGGCGGCGAGCATGACCGCGCCGGTGCTCTTCAAGGTCGCCAGCGACCTGACCAAGATGCAGCTCTCCTGCGCCGTGGACGAGGCGGATATCGGCAAGATGAAGGAGGGCCAACGCACCCGGTTCACGGTCGACGCCTTCCCCGGCGAACAGTTCAACGGCACCGTGCGGCAGGTCCGGCTGGCCTCCACGGTCGTCCAGAACGTCGTGACCTACACCTGTATCGTCGACGCCGAGAACCCCGACCTCAAACTCCGGCCGGGCATGACGGCCACCGTGTCCGTCATCGTCGGCGAGGCCAAGGGCGTCCTCAAGGTCCCGAATTCGGCCATGCGCTTCACCCCCACGACCCTCGATCCCAAGGAGCTCGAGAAGCTTAAGGCGGACATGCAGTCCCGGATGGCCGGCGGCCAGGGCGGTCCCCAGGGCGAACGCGGCCAAGCCGGCCAGACCGGCCAGCGCCAGGGCGGCGGACGCCAGGGCGGCGGCGTCAATGCGGCCGCCCTGACCCCCGAACAGCAGGCCCAGTTAAAGCAGATGGCCCGGAGCCGGGTGCGCACGGGCGGCACGGTGTGGATCATCGACGACGCCGGCAAGCTGACCCCCTACATGGTCCGGACCGGCCTCACCGACAACACCTATTCCGAGCTCCGCGGCGCCGAGCTCAAGGAAGGCATGAAGGTCATCACGGGCGAAGAGACTCCGGGCGCCAAACCCGCCGCCACGAGCTTCGGTCAGCCGAACATCATGCGGATGGGCGGCGGCCGGTAAGCCTCCGTCCCGCTTAAGATACGACAATGGAAAGTAATGTCATCCAACTTGAAAACCTGACGAAAACCTATTTCATGGGGGATACGCAGGTGAATGCCCTCCGGGGCGTCACCTACACTATCAAGGAAGGCGATTTCGTGGCCATCATGGGGCCGTCCGGTTCGGGCAAGTCCACGCTGATGAACATCATCGGCTGCCTGGACAAGCCGACGTCGGGCCGCTACCTCCTCGACGGCGAGGACGTTTCCAAATACGACAAGAACCGGCTGGCCGTGACCCGGAACAAAAAGCTCGGGTTCGTCTTCCAGACCTTCAACCTCCTGTCGCGGACGACCGCCCTCGAAAACGCCGAGCTCCCGCTTCTCTATTCGAACGTCCACGGCAAGGAGCGGGTCAAGCGGGCCATGGCCTCCCTCGAATCCGTCGGCCTCAAGGGCCGGGAATACCACAAGACCAACCAGCTGTCGGGCGGCGAGCAGCAGCGGGTGGCCATCGCCCGGGCGCTGCTTAACAACCCCGCCCTGATCCTGGCCGATGAGCCGACCGGCAACCTCGACAGCAAGACGGGCGAGGAGATCATGAACATCTTCCGCCGGCTCAACGAAGAGCAGAAGAAGACGGTCCTCATCATCACCCACGACCCCGACGTCGGGGCCCAGGCCCGGCGCCGGATCTTCATCCGCGACGGCCTGATCGTCAGGGAAGAGAACACCTGAGGAGAATGAAATGAGCATTTTCCGAATCTTAAGGGTGTCGTTCCGGGCCCTCGGACGGAACAAGATGCGCACCTTCCTGACGATGCTCGGCATCATCATCGGGGTCGGGGCGGTCATCGCCATGGTCAGCATCGGCGCGGGCGCCAAGCAGGCGGTCGAAGACCGGTTCAGCTCCATGGGGACGAACCTCCTCTTCGTCAGCCCCGGCAGCAGGAATACCGGCGGCGTCCGGAGCGGGTTCGGCGGCTTCCAGACCCTCAAGGAAGACGACGCGACCGCGATCAAGGAAGAGTGCCCCTCGGTCCAGGACGTCTCCCCCAGCGTGAGCTCCCGGTCCCAGGTCATCCTGGGCAACAAGAATTGGAACACGAACGTCCAGGGCACGGGGGCGGGCTATCCCGAAATTCGGAAATGGCCCGTCGAGCTGGGGTCCTATTTCGACGAGGCCCAGGTCAAAGCCGGGGCCAAGGTCTGCGTCCTCGGGGGCGAAGTCCGCAAGAACCTCTTCGACACTGAAGACCCCATCGGCAAGGTCATCCGCATCAAGAAGGTCCCCTTCACCATCGTCGGCGTCCTCGTGACCAAGGGCGAGTCGGCCGGCTTCGGCAGCCGCGACGACCAGATCTGCATCCCCTACACCACGCTCATGATGCGCATCCAGAAGACCGATTATCTCTCGTCCATCGACATCGCGGCCGTCTCGGCCGATACGACGGCGAAGGCCCAGCAGGAGATCACCGACCTCCTCCGCAACCGGCACCGGATCATGCCCGGCTCGGACGACGACTTCCAGGTCCGGAACATGGCCGACATCGCCGAGAGCGCGGCCGACGCGACCAATATCCTGACCCTCCTCCTGGGAAGCATCGCCTCGATCTCCCTGCTCGTCGGGGGGATCGGCATCATGAACATCATGCTGGTCTCGGTGACGGAGCGGATCCGGGAAATCGGCATCCGGATGTCGATCGGGGCCAAGGAGAAGGACATCCTCCTCCAGTTCCTGGTCGAAGCGATCGTCCTGAGCCTCTTCGGCGGCATCCTGGGCATTGTCCTGGGCGTGGGCGTCTCGAAGCTGATGAAGTTCATCCCGATCTTCGCCTCGATCACGACCGTCGTTTCGCCCAGCTCGGTCATACTCGCGTTCCTCTTCTCCGCGTCCGTGGGCGTTTTCTTCGGGTTCTACCCTGCCCGCAAAGCCTCCAAGCTCGATCCGATCGAAGCCCTGCGCTATGAATGATGAAGGAGTCTGACATGTTCAAACGAAGAACGATATTCCTGATAGCCTTGGTCCTCGTTCTCCTGCCGCTCGCGAACGGCGGCCAGGACCAGGCCCCAGGCAAAAACCTTTCCCTGACGCTGAACGACGTCATCGCCCGGGCCCTCCAGAAGAACCTCGCCCTCCTGGCCGCGGTCGTCTCTCCGCAGCTGTCCGAAGCCTTGGTACGGCTTGCCGGCGAGAAATATTACCCCTCGTTCGCGTTCAGCTATTCCGATCAAAACAACAAGAGCGCCTCGTTCTCCTGGCTCGACGCGCTCGGGGCCCAAGTCACGACCCTGGCCATGAACTACTCCGGCCAGGTCAGCCAGCAGCTCCCGACGGGCGGGTCGTTCGCGGTTTCGGTCACGGGCAGCACAACCAACACCAACAAGAAGGCCCAGACGATCAACCCCAGCTACCAGGGACAGCTCCAGTTCACGTTCAACCAGCCCCTGCTTCAGGGATTCGGTCCCAAGATCGCCAACTACAACATCATCGTCGCCCGGAACAACCTGGACATCTCCGAGATCAGCTTCACGAAGACCGTCCAGGATACGGTCTACGGTGTGACGACGTCCTACTGGAGCCTGGTTTACGCCATCGAGAACCTCAGGGTGCAGCAGATGGCCCTCCAGCTGGCCCAGGACTTCCTGGTCAAGAACCAGCGGTCGGTCGAGATCGGCATCCTTTCGCCGCTCGACGTCATGAGCGCCGAGGCCGAGGTGGCCTCGCGCGAGGCGAACATCATCGCCGCCGAGGCCGCGGTCAAGAACGCCGAAGACCAGATCAAGATGCTGATCAACCTCTCGGACGAGGAGGAAAAGGGCCTGCGCTCGGTCGTGGCCCTGGACAAGCCCAAGCTCGAGGAGCAAAAGGTGGACCTCGACCAGGCTCTGCTGCTGGCCATGCAGAAACGGACCGACCTCCAGATCTCCCACCTCGGCCTCAAGTCCAACGAGCTGAACCTGAGCTTCACCAAGAACCAGCTCCTGCCGAGCCTGACCCTGAACGCCCGCTATTGGAGCCCGGGCGTTTCGGGGACGCAGATCGTCTACCTGGGTAGCCCCCTCGACGGGAACGTCCTCTACACGGTCCCGGGCACGGGCACGCAGGCCCTGACGGACGCCTTCGGCTTCAAATACCAGAATTGGTCGGTCAGCCTGAACCTGAGCGTCCCGCTGAGCAACATCATTTCCCGGGCCGCCTACGCCCAGGCCAAACTCAATATGGACCAGGCTCTCTTGAACCTCAAGAATCAGGAGCGGCAGGTCGTCCTCGAAATCCGGAACGCCGTCCGCTCCGTCGATACGACCTACAAGCAGGTCCAGGCCTTCAGAGTCGCCCGCGAGCTGGCCGAGAAGAAGCTCTCCGCCGAGGAGGAGCGCCTCCGGGTCGGGCTGAGCACGAACTACCTCGTCCTCCAGTACCAGCGCGACCTGACGATCGCCCGGGGGTCCGAGCTCCAAGCCATCATTAACTACAACAACGCCCAGGCCGCTCTCGACCGGTCCACGGGGACGATCCTGGAAAAGCGGAACATCAAGATCGACGACGTCCTGAAATGAGCCCCGGGAAAGATCCCCGGATCTTTCCCTCGACGGCGTCTGCGACGACCAGGTTGTTCTTGACAACTGAGTCGACCGGGTCGACCGGGGCCCCGGGCTTTGCCCGGGGGTCCACTTCCGCCGCGAAGGCTCGTCCCTTGACTGAAACGTCTTCGGGGGAAGGACGGTCCGTCCCCCGCGCATTTTTCCCTCCGGCCTTCCTCCCCAGGAGTCCGGGGTCCATGTTATAATGCTCCGTCCGCCGGTCCCAGGGCCGCGGCCCTGGGACCGCAAGCACGGAAACAAGGAGGACTCGATCCCGTGAAGAGGAATGATAAAAAATCCGATCGAAGAGCCCGCCGGCGCCGGGCGGCGTGCGGCCTGCTGGCCGCGGCTCTGCTCGTCTCGCGGATGATCGCGGACGACGAGGTCCTCACCCTGGAACAGGCGGTCAAGATGGCCTTGAGCGGCAACGAGCGGGCGATCACGGCCGACCAGAACGTCGAGGCGGCCTCGGCCCGTGTCCTGAAGGCCCGCGCCTTCTTCCTCCCGACCATCAACGTCTCGGGGACCTACACCCGCCGGCCGTTCGAGACCGTGCGCGTCATCGGCGGCGCCCAGATCATCGTCCAGAGCCTGAACGCCCTGTCGGGTGTGGCGTCTCTCAACATGACGATTTTCGATTCCAAGAGCCTGCCCACCTTGGTCCAGGCCAACTCGGACAAGGCCGCCGAGGAATTCGCCACGGTCGACAGCAAGCGGATGCTGGCCTTCGAGGTCGGCAGCGCGTTCCTGGCGACCCTGAGCGTGGACCAGGTCATGGAGGCCTCCCGGCACCGCAACGATTTCGCCAAGCAGAACCTCGACGCCGCCCGGGCCCGCTATGCGGCCGGCCTGGTCTCGGTCAACGACGTGACCCGGGCCGAACTCGAATTCGCGACCGCGGAGGTCGGCCTGACCCAGGTCCAGGGCCAGGTCGAGACGACCTACCTCAACCTCGGCTACCTGATGAACGGCCCGACGCCCCGCAAGCTCCGCGTGCCCGATTTCCTGCTCCAGGCCTCCGACGAGAAGCCGCAGGCCGCGGACAAGCTCGTCCTCGAGGCCCAGGACCGGCGGCCTGACGTCAAGTCCCTCCGGATGCGGGCCAAGGCCCAGAGCTCCCTGGCCATCGAGCCCCTCCTGCGCTGGCTCCCCAGCCTGATCCTCACCGGGCGATATACCTACACCAACGAAGCGGGGTTGACCGGCCGGAACTTCAACTGGAACGCCGGCTTGACCATGAACTGGGCCGTGTTCGACGGCTTGACCCGCAACGGCGACTACAGCGAGCGAAAGGCCCTTGCCTATCAGGCCGACTTGAACCTCAAGGCAGCTCTCCGGAAGGTCGAGCTCGACGTCCGCGACGCCCTGGTCTCCCTCCAGAGCGCCCAGGCCTCGCTGAAAATGGCCACGGTGGCCGAGAGCGTCGCCAAGAAGAACGAGGCCGAAACTTCCGAGCTCTACCGGCAGGGGCTCAGCTCGGCCCTTCAGGTCGCGGACGCCATCGTCCGCCTGTTCGAAGCCGAAGTCGGCCTCGTCCAGGCGCGGTACGGCCTGGGCATCGCCTATCTCAATCTCGAGGCCGCCCTCGGCCTGGACCCCTTTGGAAAGGAGCCGACCGTTGAATACTAAGTCCTTTGTCCTGCCTTTCGGCCTGGCGATCGCCCTCGCCCTGCTCGCCGCCCCCGCCTGCAAGAAAAGCGACACCTCCGGTTCGCCCGCCGGAGCCCCGGCCAAGAAGGACTCGCCCTCGGCCAAATCCCGGATCGAGTATCCGGTTGAAGCGGCCCCGGTCGTCACCCGGTCGCTCATCTATACGGTCAACGCCGTCGGATCGGTCGACGCCTTCGAAAAGGTCCAGGTCACGTCCCGCGTTTCGGGCGTCGTGGACCGGGTCCTCTTCGCCGAGGGAAACTTGGCCGCCGTCGACCAGATCCTCGTCGAAATCGAGCCCGAGCGCTTCAAGCTGGCCGTCGACGTCGCCCAAGCGGCTTACGACAAGGCCCTGGCCGCGAAGGCCGACGCAGAGGCGGGGCTCAAACGGCGCGAAACCGTCATCACCCAAAACCCGGGGTTGATCCCCGGCGAAGAGCTCGAGACCTGGCGGACGAAGGTCCGTCTGGCCGCCGCCGACGTGGCCCAGACGCTAGCCGCGCTCAACCAGGCCAAGCTCAACCTGCACGACGCCTACGTCCGGGCGCCGTTCAGGGGGATCCTCCAGACGCGGACCGTGCAGACGGGCCAGTACGTCCAGGTCGGCATGGTCCTCGCCACCCTGATCCGCCGCGATCCCCTGCTCCTCCGGTTCAGCGTGCCCGAGCGGTCCGCAGCGGAGATCCGCCCCGGACAGCCGGCCAACTTCAAAGTGCGCGACAACGAGAAGGAGTACGCCTCCAAGATCGTCCACGTCGCCGCCGCCGCCGACGAAGGGACCCGGATGGTGGCCATCACCGCCGAGATCCGCGACACGAGCGACATGGCCCTCCGCCCCGGCGCGTTCGCCGAGATCACGATCCCGGTGAGCGCCCCCCGGACCGCGCCGGTCATCCCCCAGACCGCCATCCGCCCGAGCGAGCGCGGCTTCATCGCCTACGTCGTCGAGAACAACATGGCCGTGGAGCGGATTCTGGCCATCGGGATGCGGACCGCGGACGGGCAGGCGGAGGTCCTGTCCGGCGTGGTGCCGGGCGAGATGCTCGTCGTCCGCGGCGCCGAGGCGCTGCGGCAGGGCGCGCCGGTCCGGGTCATGAAGCCCGGCGAGCAGGCTGCGGCCGCCCCTTCCCCCGCCCCGAAAAAGAAGTGAGCCGGCCCAAGGAGCCCCGCCATGAAGATCACCGAAGTATGCGTTAAGAAGCCGGTCCTCGCCTGGATGATGATGGCCGCGACCATCATCTTCGGCATCGTGGCCGGCTTGAGGATCGGCATCAGCCAGTTTCCCGACGTGGACTTCCCCACGATCTCGGTCAACATCTCGTGGCCTGGTGCGGCCCCCGAAGTCGTCGAGAACGACATCGTCGAGACGCTCGAAGAGGCGCTCGTCCAGGTCGAAGGGCTCAAGACGATCAGCTCGAGTTCGCGCATGGGCGGCGCTTCGATCACCCTGGAGATCGACCTGTCCCGGGACGTCGACCTGGCTCTCCAGGACGTCCAGGCCAAGGTCTCCCAGGCCCAGCGCTCGCTCCCCCGCGACGTCGATCCGCCGACGATCTCCAAGTCCAATCCCGAGGACCAGCCGATCATGATGCTCTCCCTGGCCGGCGCGGTGTCCCCCCGCATCCTGACCGATTACCTCCAATACGGGCTCAAGGAGAAAATGCAGACGCTCCCCGGCATCGGCGAGATCTCGCTCATGGGCGTCCAGGACCGGAACGTCCGGGTCTGGCTCGACGCGACCAAGCTCGACGAGAAGGGGCTGACCGTCCGCGACGTCATCGCGGCCTTGCAGCGCGAGCACATCGAGCTCCCCGCCGGCCGCCTCGAGACGCAGGGCCGGGAGGTCAACGTCCGCATCCTGGGCGAGGCCATCGACCTCGAGACGCTCCGCAACATTGTGGTCAAAGAGGTGAACGGCAGCCCAATCTACATCAGCGACGTCTCGCTCGTCGAGGACGGGTTCGACGACACGCGGCGGCTGGCCCGGGTGAACGGCGTGCCGGCCCAGGGCCTGCAGGTCAAGAAGCAGCGCGGGTCGAACGCCGTGGCCCTGGCCAAATCCGTCCGGGCGGCCATGGATGATTTCCAGAAGACTCTCCCGGAGGGCATCGCCGTGAGCGTCGTCTACGATTCGACCAAGTTCATCGAGGAGTCTGTCCGGGAGATCGAGTTCGAAATCCTGCTCTCGGTCGTCCTGACCGCCTTCGTCTGCTGGCTGTTTCTCGGCTCGTTCTCGAGCACGCTCAACGTCGTCCTGGCCATCCCCATGTCCCTCCTCGGGACGGTGGCCATCATCTATTTCCTCGGCTTCACCTTCAACACCTTCACCCTCCTGGCCATGGCCCTGGCTGTCGGGATCGTCGTCGACGACGCGATCATGGTCATGGAGAACATCTTCCGCCACCGCGAGGGGGGGGAGGGCCTCGTCCAGGCCGCCCTGGGCGGGACCCAGGAGATCGCCTTCGCCGCGTTGGCCGCGACCCTGGCCGTCGTGGCTATCTTCATCCCCGTCGTCTTCGTCAAGGGGATCATCGGCCGGTTCTTCCTCCAGTTCGG
>JADGNV010000193.1 GCA_017883285.1 Candidatus Aminicenantota bacterium
CTCAAGAGTATTCCTCGCCCGTCACGATGATGCCGGATTTCCCCCCGACGAGGTTCGTAAAAAACGTCCGGAAATCCGGTTCCCGCTCCGAGGGGACTCGAAAGCCGAGATTGACATTCTCCCGAAACTCCCGCAAAACCACCTCGAAGCCCTCCTGGTCCGCATACTTCTCGAGTGTGGCCAGGAGGCTGTACGGAACCGTCGCCCGGAGGCTTTTCATCAGCCGGAGGTCCTTGAGACCGGACGCATCCAAGACGCCTCTGGCGGCGTCTCCGTAAGCCCGGACAAGGCCGCCGGCGCCCAGTTTGATCCCGCCGAAATAGCGGGTGACGACGATCAGCGTGTATGTGACGCGTCCTCGTTTGAGGACCTCGAGGATCGGCGGCCCGGCCGTTCCGCCCGGCTCGCCGTCGTCGTTATAGCGGGCCTGTTCGCCTGTCGCGCCGACCCGGAACGCCCAGCAGTTGTGATGGGCATCCCGATATCTTCCCTTGGCCTCTTTCACGGCCGTCAAAGCCTCCTCCGGAGACGTCCGTTTGAAGCTCCGGCCGACGAACTTCGAGCGCTTGATCGTCAGGGTGAACGCCGCCTCCCGAATGATGGTCCGGACCGTATCGCTCATGGGCCTTCCGCGCGAATACATCATACCCTGAATAGAGAAATTCTGGTAATATGACGCCATGTCCGACTCGAACTCGATCATTATTCCACCGGAAGTCCCGTGCTCGAGTCGTTCCCTTGGCTTCCTCCTCGCGGCCTTCGCCGCCAGCGGCTGCGCCGCGCTGATTTATGAAATCGTCTGGTTCCAGATGCTGCAGATGGTGATCGGGTCCACGGCCGTCTCGCTGGCCGTCCTTCTGGGGACCTACATGGGCGGCATGGGAATCGGCAGCCTCGTCCTGCCCCGCCTCGTCTCCCCCCGACGGCATCCCCTGCGCGTCTATGCCTGGCTCGAGCTGGGGATCGGAGCGATCGGGCTCGGCGTCCTGTTCGGAATGCCGGCGATCGTCCGGTTCTACACGGTTAACGCCGGCCCCGGCTTCGGAGGGATTCTCCTGCGCGGGGCCGTCAGCGCCCTCTGCCTTCTCATCCCGACCATACTCATGGGGGCCACCCTGCCCATCATATCCCGATGGCTCGAGACGACGCCCCAGGGAGTGGCCCGGATGGGATTTCTTTACGGGGGAAACACCGCCGGCGCCGTCCTCGGCTGCCTCCTGGCGGGCTTCTATCTGTTGCGCGTCCACGACGTTTCGATCGCGACATTCGCCGCCGCGGCTATCAACCTGATCGCGGCCGCGATCGGTTTCGCCCTGGCCGTCAAATCGGCCGGGCCGGCCCCGGCCGGCGTTTCCCCGAAGATGTCCGGCGGGTTGCAGAGGACCTGGCCCGCACTGGCCGCGATCGGACTCTCGGGCTTCTGCGCGCTGGGCGCCGAAGAAATCTGGACGCGCCTCCTATCGCTGATGCTCGGCGGCACGGTATATACGTTCGCCATCATTCTGGCCGTGTTTTTGGCGGGATTGGGCCTGGGGAGCGCTGCCGGCGCTTCCTGGACCCGCCGCCGGGGAAACCCGGAGCTTGCCCTGGGTGCCTGCCAATTCCTTCTCGTGGCCGCCATCGCCTATGCCGCGTTCATGCTGTTCAAGCCCCTGCCCTACTGGGTGATCGGCGGCGGCAGCGACACTTCCCCCTGGCTCCGTTTTCTGAGCGACCTCGTCCGGACCCTCCTTGCCGTGTTCCCGCCCGCGCTCTTCTGGGGAGCCAGCTTCCCCTTGGCGTTGGCTGCGGTCGTGCCCTACGGACCGGATCCCGGGCGGTCTGTCGGAAAAGTCTATGCCGCCAATACGGCCGGCGCGATCCTCGGCGCGATCGGCTTCAATCTCGTCCTGATTCCCACCCTGGGGACCCGGCACTCGCAACAGATTCTGATCGCGATGTCCGCCCTGGCCGGGATGCTCGCGTTTTTCCCCTTCCTTCGGGCTGCCGTGAAACGTTCCGGTCCAACGGCGGATGGGGCAGCCCCCAAGGCCCCGAGCGGGGCGGTTTCCATCGCTGCCGGGGCCGTCGTGGTGTCCATCATTCTGGCGCTGCTTGTGCCGCGCATTTCCTGGGAGCTCATCGCCTACGGCCGCCGGATCCCCTCGAAGCTCGGCGAAGGCCGGCCGCTCTATTACGGCGAAGGCCTAAATTCTTCGGTCGCGGTTACGGAGCTCGACGACGGGACCCGGAATTTCCATGTCAGCGGGAAGGTCGAGGCCTCGAGCGACCCCGTCGACATGCGCCTCGAGCGCATGCTGGGCCATCTCCCCTCCTTGCTTCATCCCGACCCCAAGTCGGTCCTGATCGTCGGGTGCGGCGCGGGCATCACCGCCGGCTCGTTCGTCCTCTATCCGTCCGTCAAGCGGATCGTCATCTGCGAAATCGAACCGCTCATCCCGAAAGTTGTGGCCCGCTACTTCGGCGAGCAGAATTACGGCGTCCTGGACGATCCGCGAGTGGAAGTCATCTACGACGACGCCCGGCACTACATCCTCACCACCTCCGAAAAGTTCGACATCATTACCTCCGACCCCATCCATCCCTGGATCAAGGGCTCGGCGGCATTGTACTCTCTGGAATATTTCGAGATGTGCCGGAGCCACCTCAATCCGAGGGGGGTGATCACGCAATGGGTCCCCTTCTACGAGAGCACGTCCGAGACCGTCAAAAGCGAAATCGCGACCTTTTTCAAGGTCTTTCCCCAAGGGACGATCTGGAGCAATGACATCAACGGCGCCGGATATGATGTCGTCCTCCTGGGCGCGGATGGTCCGATGGAAATCGACGTCGACGGCCTGCAGCGCCGTCTCGAGCGAAACGATCACGAGCTGGCCTATGGGTCGATTAAGCAGGTCGGATTCGGGACGGCCGTGGACCTGCTTGCTACCTATGCCGGGCGGGGGCCAGACCTGGCGACCTGGCTCGCGGGGGCGGCGATCAATCGCGATCGGAACCTGCGGCTCCAATACCTGGCCGGAATGAGCTTGAACGCCTGGCGCGGGGGGGAAATCTTCGACAGCCTCCTGGAATTCCTCAAATTCCCGGCCGGCTTATTCCGAGGGTCCGATGAACACCTCGGCGCCCTTAAGAAGGCCCTGAAACTCGAGTCCGATTGACATCAAGTCTTAACGTCGCGCCAGCGCGAGGACGATCACCAGCGCTGCCAACAGCCAGCGATAATAAACAAACACATCCGTCGAGTTCCGCTGCAAAAAGCGCAAAAGGTATTTGACACCCCAATAGCCGCTCAGCAACGCCGCGAGAAAGCCGACGCCGAAGAAAATCCATTCCGACGAAGGAAAACCGCCGCGCATCAACCCGAAAATGCTTTTCGCGCCCGCGCCCGCGATGATCGGCGCAGAAAGCAGGAACGAATATCGGGCCGCCGTTTCGCGCGTGAGGTTGAGAAACAAACCGGCGGTGATCGTCGCGCCCGAGCGCGACACACCGGGAAAAATCGCCAACGCTTGCGATATCCCGATCAAAACAGCGTCTTTGAGCGAAAGCGATTCCATCCCGCGCAAATGTTTGGCGATGCGCTCGGCGACAAACAGCACGGCCCCCAGCAAGGCGATGATGACGCCCATCGCGATCATGGCCCCCGCATTGTGCCCGGCATTGGGCCGATGAAACAACTCTTCGATTTTGCTTTCGGCGAGCGCACCGACAATGGCGCCGGGGATGCAGCCGATGACGATCAGCCACGCGAGCCGCCGATCAACGTCGTCTCCTATTTTGCGTTCGGCGATGCTGGCGATACCGGCCCGGAAAAGGCGCACCCAATCTCCGGCGAAGAAAATCAATAATGCGGCCAGCGTGCCAAGATGCAGCGCCACGTTAAACGCAAGGCCGGGATCCGGCCAGCCGAACAGCCACGGCACGATGATGAGATGCGCGGAACTCGAAATGGGAATGAATTCCGTCGGGCCTTGCACGAGGCCAAGAATGAGGGCCTGGAAAATGTCCATCATGTCTCCGAGGTATTCGCGATTCCTGATTCGCGATTTGCATTCAACGCACGAATTGAGAATAAGGATATTTCAGGCGGCGGATCGATGTCAAGAACGAAGGAACGGCCGCCAGCTAGGCCGGGCAGCCAGATTATCGTTCCGTGCGACCGTGAAATCCCCCACCCGTGGATGTCGGATCCGATATAAAGAAACGGCCGGAGCGGGACATAAGCCGAATTCTGTTCCCGCGAAGCGGGGGCGGTTATTTGTCTGGGCCCGCGATTGCCCGCGGGCTCGAGCGGCCGACCCACCCCGGGGACGGGCCGTCCCATGTGGGGTTCGTTTGGCCTTGCTCCGGATGGGGTTTACCCTGCCTCCGATGTCGCCATCGGAGCGGTGAGCTCTTACCTCGCCATTTCACCCTTGCCCTCGCGGGCGGTGTGTTTTCTGTGGCACTTTCCCCCGGTCGCCCGGAGTCGCCGTTAGCGACCATCCTGCCCTTCGGAGTTCGGACTTTCCTCCCCCGGCCCTTGAAAAGGGCGCGGGAGCAACCGCCTCGCCCACTCCGGCCGTTATAGACCGTTTAGGCTCTCTTCCTTTATACAGGTTGGCCGAAGGACTGTCAATCACGGAGCCGGCGCGGCCCCGGACCGGGCCCGGTCATTCCTCGTCGCCCGGGCCGCCGGGCGCGGTCTCCCCCACGCCGGCCGTGATCTTGATGCCGTACTGCTCCAGCTTCTTGTAGAGGTTGCTCCGAGGCGTATCGATCTCCCGAGCCGTCAGGGAAATGTTCCAGCCGTTTTCCTCGAGCTTGGCCAGGATGAAGTCCTTCTCGGCCAAGTCGCGGAAGTCCTTGAGCGTCTTCACCGCTCCCGGATCGGGCAAAAAGACCCGGTGTTCTCCCCGGATCTGTTCGGGCAGGTCCCGCACCCCGATGACGTCCTTCTCGGTCATGATGAGGAGCCGCTCGATGACGTTCTTGAGCTCCCGGACGTTGCCCTTCCAGGGATATCGGACCATGGCCTCGAGCGCCTCGGGGGCGAAGCTCTTCGCCCGGAAGTTGTTGTCCTCGGCGAAATTTCGGCAGAAATAGTCGATGAGGAGCAGGATGTCCTCTTTCTTTTCGCGGAGCGCGGGCGAGTACAGCGGAACGACGTTCAGCCGGAAATAGAGGTCGTCCCGGAACATCTTGGCCTCGATTTCCTTTCGGAGGTCCTTGTTGGTTGCGGCGATCACCCGGACATCGACTTTGAAAATCTTGTTCGAGCCGACCTTCTGGACCTCCCCCTCCTCGAGCACGCGGAGGACTTTGGACTGCGTCTTGAGGCTCATGTCCCCGATTTCGTCAAGGAAGATCGTCCCCCCGTCGGCCTGCTCGAACTTGCCCATCTTCCGTTCGGTCGCCCCGGTGAACGAGCCTTTTTCATGGCCGAAGAGCTCGCTCTCGATGAGCTCCTCGGGGATGGCCGCGCAATTGACCTGGACGAAGCTCTCCCCCGCCCGGAGGCTGTTCCTATGGATGGCCCGGGCGACGAGCTCTTTTCCCGTGCCGCTTTCTCCGAAGATCAGGACGGTGGCGTTCGTCGGGGCCGCGGCCTGGATCTCCTTCCACAGCTTCTTCATCAGGGGATGGTTGCCGATGAGCTCGTAGTGCTTCTCCGTCTTGCGCTTCAGGTCGAGGTTCTCGCGCTGGAGCTTGTTCCGCTGGAGGGCATTGCGCAGCGACAGCAAAACCCGATCGCGGTGGAGCGGCTTTTCCAGGAACTCGAAGGCGCCGAGCTTGGTGGCCTCGACCGCCGTCTGGATCGTGCCCTGGCCGGAGATCATGATGACTTCGGGCGAAGAGGGCCGGCTCTTGATCTCCTTCAGGACCTCGAGGCCGTCCATCCCCGGCATCCGGATGTCGAGCAGAACGATGTCGACCCCCACCGTCTCCTCGAGCTTGCGCAGGCCCTCTTCGCCGTCGCCCGCCTCGAGGAAGGCGTAGCCCTCATACTCCAGGATCATCTTCAGCGATTTCCGGATGTTCTCCTCGTCGTCGATCACCAGGATCTTGGTTTTCCGTTCGGTCTTCATGCGGCGTCCTTTCTCGAAGGCGATTTTATCACAATTTCCGGATGTCAACAGATTTGACGTCAAGGGACGAGCCGGAGGCTGTCCCTTGACTGAACGAATCTGGCCTGAAATTTGCATTCCAAAAGAGATGTTGGATACAATGAACCCCGTGAGAGGCCCGAAGCCCCGCATCCGGTCCCGGGTGGCCTTCGGCTTCTGTCTCGTGGCCGCTCTCGCCGGCCTGGTCAGCCCGAATCGGGACCAGGGCGCGTCCCGCGAAAAAGAATTCACCCTCGACAACGGCCTCCGGGTCGTTCTCTACGAAAAACGCAATCTCCCGTTGCTGAACATCGCCGCCGCGGTCGACGCCGGTTCCAAGGACGAAACCGAGGCCACGAGCGGCCTGGCCCACATCCTCGAACACTACATCCTCTTTCGCGGGACGGAAGCCCGGAGCGGTTCCGAGGTCGCCCGCGAAATCCGGCGCCACGGGGCCTACTTCAACGCCCAGACCGGGCAGGATATGGCCGTCTTCGAGCTCTCCCTGCCGGCCGAGCACGCTGAATTCGGACTGGCCAACCAGAAGGAGATCCTCTTCAATCTCAAGATCGACGCCAAGGAGCTCGAAGCCGAGAAGGACGTCGTCCTCGAGGAGCTGAGCCAGATCTCGGACGACCCCTTCCGCTTCGCCTCCTCGCTCCTCTATCAGAACCTGTTCCGGGGACATCCCTATGGAAAGCCGGTCTACGGGACCGCGCAAGCCATCCGGGCTCTGACCGCGGATCAGGTGGAGTCCTTCTATCGGACCCGCTTCGTGCCGGCGGCGACGACCCTGGCCGTCGTGGGCGATTTCGCTCTCGCCGACATGGAAGCCAAGGTCCGCGCCTGCTTCGGCCCCGTGCCCAAGGCCGAGCCCGTCCCGACCAGGATCGATCCGCCCGCTCCCCTGCCCAAGACCGTCGAGATCGAGCAGGAGCTCGACGTCAAAGAGGCCTACCTCGTCATCGGGGCCGCCGGGCCGGATTACAACAGCCCGGACCAATACGCGGTCGACCTGCTGACCGAGATCCTCGGCCGGGGCATCAGCCCCATGCTCTACCGGCCTCTCAAGGGGAACCGGGACCTGATCAACACTGCGTCCATGAGCTATATCACCCTGAAGCGGTCCGGTGCGATCGCCGTCTACCTCACCCTGGACCTCCGCCGCGTCGCGGCGGCCAAGAGCCAGGCCCTCCAATTCCTCCGCCAGGTCCGGAACGAGAACTTCGCCAAAAGCGACGTCTTCGGCGACGCCCAACTCACCGCCTACGATTTCCTGGAGAGCGCCCGGAACCAAATCCTCTTCAAGCTCCAGCAGTCCCGGGAGAGCGGCCTGAGCCTGGCGACGTCCCTGGCGATGCACCTCCTGTTCCGCGACAAGCCGGCCGGCCCGGATTATCTCCAGGGAATCCGGAACGTGACATCGCCCGACCTGCGCAAGGCCGCGGCCAAATATTTAGCCAAGACCGAATACGTTGTGATCTCGATCGTCCCCAAGAAGAAATAGGCCATGGACATCCGGAGCGTTACGAACGCGGTCCTTCTCGCGGCGGCGCTCCTCGTCCCGGTGTCCGGGTCCGGATGGACCTCGGCTCCACCCGCTTCGGATATCGGGTCCGCCCGGAAATCCGTTTTGGACAACGGCCTTACCCTGATTACCCAGAAGGACGACACCGCCGCCGTCACCGTGCTCGAAATCCTGGTCAAGGGCGGAAAAAAGGCGGAACCGGCTGGAAAGGAAGGGCTCGCCTACCTGACGACGCGCCTTTCCCTCGAGATCCCCGACCAGAGAAAGGCCCAGGAACTCATGGAGCGGGCCACGCAATGGGCCACAGCCGAAAAGGGGGACTACACCGTCATCCACCTCGAATGCCTCACCGAACACTTCGAAGCGACACTCGGCGTGTTCCTGGAGATCCTGAAGGACCCCCTCTTCTCCGGCATGCGCATCGACCGGGCCAAGGACTACATGGACGGCCAGCGGAAGATCGAATCCGACGACAATGTCAACGCCGGCCATCTGGCCCACCTCCGGACCTGGCTTGCCGGACTCGGCTATGCGGGCTCGGTCTTCGGCGAGGAGGGGGCCTTAAAAAAGGTCAAGGCCAGGGATGTCGAGGCGTTCTTCGCGAATTACTTCGTCCCGGAGAACATGATTCTGACCGCCGTCTCGGATCTGGACGAG
>JADGNV010000194.1 GCA_017883285.1 Candidatus Aminicenantota bacterium
CCAGCACATCCGATCCTTCAAAGCCTCCAAGACCGAGACCTTCCAGACCGGGGCCCGTACGCTCGTCGACCGCGTCGAGCGGCTCAAGCAGATGACCGGGTATTTCAACGAGAACGGTCCCGTCCGGATGAACCTCGCCCAGGCCGAGATCAAGCTGGCCGAAGTCGGCTTTCTTCTGAAAAAAGAGGAGTACGAAGCCGGAAGCCGGGGCCTGGCCGACGGCGAGTTCTACGTCCGCGCGGCCGAACAGGCCATCGCCGACGTCCTGAGCCGGTATCTCGACAAACGTGAGCTCGCCAAGTGGAAACGCTGGACGCAGGAGTCGATCGACGAATCGCGCCAGAAGGGCTCGGTGGTTTTCCTGGTCAGCAAGCTCGAGCGACGGATCACGATCTACAAGGCCGGCGTGGCCGTCGGAACCTACGAGATCGGCCTCGGCCGCTACGGTCTTTCCGATAAGCTCTACGCCGGCGACGAAGCCACCCCCGAAGGCAAATACAAGATCGTTCAGAAGTTTCCGGCAAGCGAATTCTACAAGGCCCTCCTGATCAATTACCCCAACGAGGACGACAAGAAGGCCTTTGCCGCGGCGCGGGCCAAGGGACTGATTCCGGGCCAGGCCGGAATCGGCGGCGCGATCGAGCTCCACGGCGGCGGCAAGGACAGCCTGACCAAAGGCTGCGTCGGCATGGAGAACGGGGACATGGACCGGGTCTACGACTATGCCCGGGTGGGGACGGCCGTGACGATCGTCGGCGCGGTCTCCATCGAAAACACCATCCTGGCCGAGATCGTGAAATTCGAAAAAAATGGCTAGAACGAAAAAAGCAAAAATCGTGATCGGGGCCGCGGCTGGCTTTTTCATCATCCTCCTCGGCCTCGAGATCGCGGGCCGTCTGGTCGAGCGGCATCAGCGGCGAGCACCGCTCGCTTCGATCGGGGTCGGCCCGGCCGCGCCGGGGAAGAGCGTCGCGGCGCTCGCCGCCCGAAATGCCCAGTTCCAAGCCCGGATAAAGGCCCAAGGCCCCTGGGGGGTCTTCATCGTCATAGATACGGCGGCCAACAGGCTGTACCTCGTCCAGGACAAGAAAGTCTTGAAGGAGGTCGTCGTGTCGTGCGGCTCCGGGGACGTCCTCGAGGAGACAGGCGGGACCCGGAAATGGATTTTCGACACGCCGCGGGGCGAGTTCAGCGTCACGTCGAAGCTCGTGAAGCCGACCTGGATCAAGCCCGACTGGGCCTTCATCGAGGAAGGCGAAAAGCCGCCCATAAAATTCAACGACCGGATCGACAACGATTCGCTCGGGAATTACGCCCTCGGATTCGGAGACGGGTTCTTCATCCATGGAACGCTCTATACCCGGCTCCTCGGAAGGAACGTGACCCACGGCTGCGTCCGGGTGGGGGACAAGGACCTGAAGGAAGTCTTTCAGACCGTGCCTCTCGGCGCGCGGGTCTATATCTTTTGAGGCGAAGGATGAGCCTGCGCAAGACTGCCGGTCTTTTGGGTGTCGCCGTGTCCGTTGTGGTTTTGGCCTCACAGGGCTTCGCCCAGGGACAGGACATGGCGAAATTGGCCAAGATGAACACGGTCCTCGAATGTGAGGCCGCCCTGGCCAAAACTCCCGCCTCCTATATGATCATCGACCTCGAAGGCGGGGCGGTCTTGCTCAAGGCGCGCGGCCTTGTCCTCAAGAAATGGGACATCCGGAGTTCCCGCCAATGGGGGAAACCCGTTCCGCTCAAGGAATACAAGCTCCTGGGAAAGAGCGCCCTTTCCAAACCGGAGCGGAAAAACATCACGCCCGGCAAAGAAGATTCCAACAAGGACAAAACGAAAAAAGATCCGGGAGAGCCCGAAGTCCTGGAATTGAAGGACATGCCTGTCCACTTCACGCTGAATTTTGGGGACGATATCCGGGTCTCGTTCAGGCCGAGGACGTCCCGTTTCTGGCCGTCGCTCCTGAATTTCGGAAAGGGCGTTTCGTGGTTCGTTTATCTTCCCTTGAAGACACTCTGGCTCGCTTTAGGACACAAAGCCTTCACCGAAATCGAAGTCGTCATGCCGGACGAGAAGTTAGCGCAGGGTGTCTACTGGTCGTTTCTCGAGGGACACGGAACGATTATCATCTGTCGTTAATAGTCAATAACCCCAAAAACAATGCAAATAAAAGAAAAATAATTATAAGATATACTTGACAATATAATACTAAGATTATATATTACTGAAGTACTTAATCCAGGAGGAAAGATAAATGGCTAAAATCATAGGAATTGACTTAGGAACCACGAACTCCGTCGTTTCGGTCATGGAAGGAGACAACCCCACCGTTATCGCCAACGAAGAAGGCGGCCGGACGACCCCGTCCGTCGTCGCGTTCACTCAGAAAGGCGAACGGCTGGTCGGCCAAGTGGCCAAACGGCAGAGGGTCACGAACCCCGAAAACACGATTTATTCCATCAAGAGATTCATGGGCCGCCGGTTTCAGGAAGTCCCCAGCGAGATCAAGCAGGTGCCTTACAAGGTCGTCGAGGCGTCCAACGGCGACGTGAGGGTCCGGGCCCAGGGCAAGGAATACTCTCCTCCCGAGATCTCCGCCCTCATTCTCCAGAAACTCAAAAAGGCGGCCGAAGACTATCTCGGCGAAAAGATCGAGAAGGCCGTCATCACCGTTCCCGCCTACTTCAACGACAGCCAGAGAAAGGCGACCAAGGATGCCGGGAAGATCGCCGGCTTGGACGTCGTCCGGATCATCAACGAGCCCACCGCGGCCGCTTTAGCTTACGGCATGGACAAGAAGAAGGACCAGACGATCGCCGTCTACGATTTCGGCGGCGGGACGTTCGACATCTCCATCCTCGAGGTCGGGGAGGGCGTCGTCGAAGTCAAGTCGACCAACGGCGATACGCACCTCGGCGGAGACGACATCGACCAGAAACTTCAGGACTGGATCGTGACCGAATTCAAGAAGGAATCGGGCATCAACCTGACCAAGGACAAAATGGCGATCCAGCGCCTCAAGGAAGCCGCGGAAAAGGCCAAGATCGAGCTCTCGACTACCCTGGAGACCGAGATCAACCTGCCGTTCATCACGGCCGATGCCTCCGGGCCGAAGCACCTCCTGATGAAGCTCACCCGGGCCAAGCTCGAGCAGCTCGTCGAGGACCTCGTCCAGCGCTCCGTCGCCCCGGTCAAGCAGGCCCTGGCCGACGCCAACCTCAAGGCGTCCGATATCCATGAAGTCGTCCTGGTCGGCGGTCAGACCCGCATGCCCCGGATCCAGCAGCTCGTCAAGGACCTCTTCGGCAAGGAGCCCCACAAGGGCGTCAACCCGGATGAGGTCGTCGCCGTCGGCGCGGCCATCCAGGGCGCGGTCCTTTCGGGGGAGGTTAAAGACGTCCTCCTCCTGGACGTCACTCCGTTGACTCTGGGCATCGAGACCCTGGGCGGCGTGTTCACCAAGATGATCGTCCGCAATACGACGATTCCGACCAAGAAGACCGAGATCTATTCCACGGCCTCGGACAGCCAGCCGAGCGTCGAGATCCACGTTCTCCAGGGCGAGCGGGAAATGGCCTCGGCCAACCGGACGCTCGGGAAATTCCACCTCGACGGCATCCCGCCCGCACCCCGCGGCGTGCCGAAGATCGAGGTCACCTTCGACATCGACGCCAACGGCATCCTTCACGTCCAGGCCAAGGACATGGGCACCGGCAAGCAGCAGGCGATCACCATCACCGGCCACAGCGGACTCGACGAGAAGGAGATCGACCGGATGGTCAAGGACGCCGAGGCCCATTCCGCCGAGGACAAGAAGCGGCGCGAGCTCATCGACGCTAGAAACCAGGCCGACCAGCTCGTCTACAGCCTGGAGAAGCTCCTCTTGGACAACAAGGACAAGATCGCCGAGGCCGAGGCCGAGCGGGTCAAGACCGAGATCGAGGCCACCAAGAAGGCCATCGAGAGCGAGAACCTCGACCAGATCAAGTCGGCCGTGGAATCCCTCACCCGCGCCTCGCACAAGATGAGCGAGACGATGTACCAGCAGGCGTCGCAGCAGCAGGCGTCGTCGGAGCCTGGGCCCCAGCCCGGCGCGCAGGCCGGCCAGGGCGGCGCCGCGGCGGAGGGCGACGTGATCGACGCTGAAGTCGTGGACGACGACAAGAAAAAATAAGGTTCCCGGAACGGTCCGTTCTTGGGTAAGATGACATCGCAAGGCGCCGGCAGGGCCGGGCGGGCCATGGGGGTCCGCCCGCCGTGCCGGACGGGGCGGGCATGAGTAAAGATTATTACCAGGTCCTCGGCGTCGAGCGGAAAGCGATGATCCCCGAGATCAAGAAAGCCTACCGCAAGCTCGCCCGGAAATACCATCCCGACCTCAATCCCGGCGACAAGTCGTCCGAGGCCAAATTCAAGGAGATCCAGGAAGCCTACGCCGTTCTGAGCGATCTCAAGAAGAAGGCCCAATACGACCAGTTCGGCTTCGTCGGCGACGCCCGCCCGGGCGCCGGCGGCGGGCCCCATCCCCCCGGCGGCGGGACCGGGTTCGAGGGCTTCAATTTCTCCGACTCCGGGACATCCTCGTTTCAGGACTTTTTCGAGAACCTCTTCGGAGGCGCGGCCACCGGAGGGCGGCGCGGAGGGCCGGCCCAGGCGCCGGTCTCGAGCGGCGAAGACCTGATTTACACCATGAAAATCGGCTTCGAGGACGCCATCCGAGGCCTTCAGACCAAGATCAAGCTGACCCGCCTGGCGCTCTGCGACAGCTGCGGGGGAGCGGGGGAGGTCGGCGACGGCCGGTCCCGGGCCTGCTCGACGTGCGGCGGCACCGGACGGGCGGCCATGCAGCGGGGAGTCATGCGCTTCTCCTCCGCCTGTCCGGCCTGCGAGGGCCGCGGGACGGTCCGGGGCCCCGTCTGCGGGACCTGCCGCGGCCAGGGCCTCGTCCAGAAGACTGAGCTCATCAACGTCCGGATCCCGGGCGGCGTGGATTCGGGGTCCAAAGTGCGCGTTCCCGATAAAGGGAACGCGGCGCCGAACGGTGGTCCGCCCGGCGACCTGTATATCACCATCGACGTGGCCTTCCATCCCGTCTTCAAGCGGGAAGGGACGAACATCTTTGCCAAGGTCCCGATCACCGTCCCGGAGGCCACCCTCGGGGCCAAGATCGAGGTCCCGACGCTCGACGGATCGTCGACCATCCGCATTCCGCCCGGGACGAAGTCCGGCCAGAAGTTCCGCCTTCGAGAAAAGGGTGCGCCGCTCGCGGGCGGCCGGGCGAGGGGGGACGAATTCGTCGAGGTGACCATCGTCCCGCCGCCGTTCGCCGACCAGCGCGTCCGGGACCTGATGAAGGAGCTGGAGAAGATCGCCGGCGAAAACCCCCGGACGGCGCGGGAGGGCGGGTGACATGAAGCGCAAAACGGCGGCTTCCGAAAGCCGGAGCACCTACCACATCAGCAGCGTGGCCCAACGGTTCAACATCCATCCCCAGACGCTGAGGCTGTATGAGCGCGAGGGGTTATTGAAACCGTCGCGGAGCGAGGGCAATACCCGGCTCTACACGGACGACGACCTCCGGCAGCTCGAGCTGATCCTCAACCTTGTCCGGGACCTGGGCGTCAACCTGGCCGGGGTCGAAGTCGTCCTCAACATGCGGCGCAAAATCGAGCAGATCGAGGCCGGTGTCAACGAGCTCCTGAAATTCGTCAAGCGGGAGTTCTATTCCGGGCGCGAGGACGAGTTCGAGCGGCGGCGGACGGGCCTGGTCCCGGTCTCGCCCATGAAGCTCGTCAAGATCGAGAAACCTTCCAAATAGCGGGGGTCGGGCCCGACCCCGCGGGCGGAGCCGCCCGCGGGCGAACCCGGCGTCAGGACGGACATGGAATATCAGGGCGCTCTGGAGTCGCGGAACCTCCGGCTCTACCTGGAACAGATCGCGAAGTTCGCCTTGCACTCCGAGGCGGAGGAGAAGGCCCTCGGCGAGCGGATCCAGCAAGGGGACGCCGCGGCCATCCGGGAGCTCATCGAGGCCAATCTCCGGTTCGTCGTGTCCTACGTCAAGAAATACCAGGGCATGGGCCTCAGCCTGCTCGATATGATCAACGACGGCAACCTCGGGCTCATCGAGGCGGCCAAGCGCTTCGATCCCAACCGCAACGTCAAGTTCATCTCCTACGCGGTCTGGTGGATCCGGCAGGCCGTCATCCACGCCCTGACCCAGAATTCGCGGATCTACCACATCCCCCAGAAGCTTTCCGACCAGATCCTCCGGCGCAAGCGCAAGGCGGCCCAGCTCAAGTCCGAGCTCGGCCGCGAGCCGACCCGCGAGGAGGTTGCCCGGGGCATGGGCCTCACCGTCGAGGACATCGCCGACCTGGAGATCCTCGAAGAGCGGGACGTGTCCCTGAGTTCGCGGGCGAGCGAGGACGACATGGAGATGGAGGAGAAGATCAGCGACGAGATCACACCCTCGGTCGAATACCAGATCATCAAGAGCTCGATCGAGCACCAGATCCGCGACATCCTCCACGAGCTGGATGACAAGGAGGCCCGTGTGCTAAAATTGCGCTACGGGCTGGACGACGACCAGCCGCGGACGCTGCAGGAGATCGGCGACGCGCTCGGGCTCACCCGGGAGCGCATCCGGCAGATCGAGCAGAAGGCGATGCGGAAGCTGAGCCGCTCGGGCAAGCTCCAGCAGCTCCGGGGATACCTCAATTGACGGCCACGCCGCCGGCGCGGGGGCCGCGAAGGGAAACGGACAACATCATGGCGACCGATGCGAAGACGACATGCCCCCGCTGCGGGGATACGGGCTGGTTCACGGCGGAGGCCGGCGGACTCGCCCGCCGCTGCGAGTGTTTCGTGGAGCGGCAGGATCGGCTCCTTTTCGAGCGGGCCCGCCTGCCCAAGCGCTACCGGGAGTGCTCCTTCGGCAATTTCGACACCCTGAACGAATCGCTAGGGGCAGCGCTCAAGCTGGCCAAGAAGTTCGTTAAGGATTATCACGATCACGCCCAGGAGGTGGGCATCATGTTCATCGGGCCGTGCGGCGTGGGCAAGACTCACCTGACCGCGGCCATCCTCCGGGAGCTGATGCAGAAGAAGAGCACCTCCTGTCTGTTCTATGATTTCCGGGAGCTGATCCGCGATATCCAGAGCACCTTCAATGGCGATACCGGGCAGTCGGAATCCGACGTCCTGGCCCCCGTGTTCGAGAGCGAAGTCCTCGCCCTTGATGAGCTCGGGGCGAAGCGCTCCTCGGCCTGGGTCGAGGAGACCGTCTTCTATATCATCAACCACCGCTACAACCACAAGCGGCTGACGATCTTTACCTCGAACTATCCGGATTCCGAGGAGGACGTGGAGGACGGGCGGCAAACGTTTTTCAAGAAAAGCGGGTTCCAGAAGCCGGGGGAGGACACGCTCCTCGACCGGATTGGCGTCCGCCTCCGGTCCCGGATCTACGAGATGTGCAAGGTCGTGCACCTGGAAGGCGACGACTACCGCCGGATCGCCAAGCAGGCGAGCTATCGGTTCTGAGAAGATTTAAAAAAAGGACCGCGACCCGAAGGCCGCGGCCCTGTCATAGCGAAATACTAAACGATCTCAGCCCAGGATGGCGTCTTTGCAGGCCTTGGCGACGCGGAACTTCACGACCTTCTTGGCCGGGATTTTGATCGCCGCGCCCGTGGCCGGGTTGCGGCCCATGCGCGCCTTGCGGTTCACCAGCACGAGCTTGCCCAGGCCGGGGAGCGTGAATCCGTTCTTGGCTCCTTTGTAGGCCATCTTCAACAGCGCGTTGAGCGCTTCGCCGGCCTGCTTCTTCGTGATGCCCGCGGCCTCGGCCATTCCCGCGATGATCTGGCCCTTCGTCACTGCTTTCGGCATTCGATGTACTCCTTCCTTTTATGATGTGGAGGCCGTGCCGCACGGGCCCAACCTCGTCTAAGTGCATTATCGGCATTTTCGAAGGGAAATGCAATCCCCCCTCAATAAAAAGCGCCGCCGGCCGGCCGGTCAGCGCGCCGTCGAAAGCTGTCGGTCCATTTTTTCGTAGTTCTGCCAGATCTCGTAGGGGATGTGGCGGCCGAAGGTGTCCAGGAATTTCTTGGTGTCCCGGAGCTCGTCGCGCCACTCCTCGGGCTTGACCTCGAAGAGCTTCTCTTTGTCCTTGCGGGACATCCGCAGGCCGTCGAAGTTCATGTCCTCGGGTTCGGGCACGTAGCCGATCGGGGTCTCGCGCGCGCCGACCGTGCCGTTCGTCCGGTCGATGATCCACTTCAGGACGCGCATATTGTCCCCGAAGCCCGGCCAGAGGAACTTGCCGTTGTCGTCCACCCGGAACCAGTTGACGGCGTAGATCCGGGGCGGCTTGGTGATGTACCCGCCCATGTTCATCCAATGGCGGAAGTAGTCGCCCATGTTGTAGCCGCAGAAGGGGAGCATGGCGAAGGGATCGCGTCGGAGGACGCCGACCTGGCCGGCCGCGGCGGCCGTCGTCTCGGAGCCGGTTCGGGCGCCCATGAACACGCCGTTCGCCCAATCGTAGGCCTCGGTGACGAGCGGCACGGTGCGCGAGCGCCGGCCGCCGAGGAGGATAGCTGAGATCGGGACGCCCTGCGGGTTATCGAACTGCTTGGACAGGGTGGGGCAGTTGTAGAGCGAGACCGTGAAGCGCGAGTTCGCGTGGGCGCACTTCGTCCCGGAGGCGGGCGTCCAGGGATTGCCCTGCCAGTCGAGCATGTTCTTCGGCGGGCTTTCCAGTCCCTCCCACCACGGCTCGTTGGCATCGAGGTCGAGCCCGACGTTGGTGAAGATCGTCGGGAAAAAGTTCGAGGCCTTGAGCGTCCGGATCATGTTCGGGTTGGTCTTCATCGAGGTGCCGGGGGCGACGCCGAAGAAGCCGGCTTCGGGGTTGATCGCCCAGAGCCGGCCGTCGGGCCCGATGTTGAGCCAGGCGATGTCGTCGCCGACCGTGAAGACCTTGTATTCGGGCAGGGCCGATTCCATCATAGCCAGGTTGGTCTTGCCGCAGGCCGAGGGCATGGCGGCCGTGATGTAGGTCACGTTACCCTTCATGTCCTCGATGCCGATGATGACCATGTGCTCGGCGAGCCACATCTGGCGCAGGCCGAGGTAGGAGGCGATGCGCAGGGAGAAGCACTTCTTGCCGAGGAGGGCGTTGCCGCCGTAGCCCGAACCGATGCTCCAGACCAAGCCCTCGTGGGGGAAGTGCATGATGTACCGCCGGCCGGGGTCGAAGTCGCCGACCGAGTGGATGCCCTTCACGAAGTTCTCGGAGTTGCCGATCTTCTTGATCGTGTGCCGGCCCATGCGGGTCATGATCCGCATGCTGACCGCGACGTAGGATATGTCGGTGATCTGGAGGCAGGGCTTGGCGTAGGGGGAGTCGGGGTGGCCCATCATGTAGGGCAGGACGTACATCGTCCGGCCCTTCATGGCCCCGCGGGAAAGCTTCGTCATGAGGGCCTTGGCCTCGCTCGGGGCGATCCAGTTGTTGTTGGGCCCCGACTGCTCCCGCTCGGGATGGCAAACGAAGGTCAGGTGCTCGGTCCGAGCCACGTCGGTTGGATGGCTGCGATGGTAGTAGGACTTGGGCCAGTTCTTATGGCTGAGCTCGCGAAAGATGGGGTTGGAGCCGATCTTTTCCTCGCGGATGCCCTTGTCGATGAGGCGGTAGGCCTCGCCCTCCGACCCGTCGCACCAGTAGACGTCCTTCGGCTGGAAGAGCCGGGCCTGTTCGTCGACCCAGCGTTCGAGAGGCGTGCTCATGGCGATTCCTTTATCGGGAGAGAAAAAGGGATA
>JADGNV010000195.1 GCA_017883285.1 Candidatus Aminicenantota bacterium
CGGAGATCTACGCCGGATATCATTTCCTGGTCCTCGACACGAAAGAGGTCAATGCCCTGGCCGCCCCCGGCGGTCTTATCTTCGTCACGAAAGGGCTGCTGCGGCGGTGCAAGGACGAGGAGACCCTGGGCCTGATCCTGGCCCACGAGGTCGGCCACGTCGCGGCGAAGCACGGGCTCCAGGCGATCAAAAAATCCCGGCTGACCGACGCCTTCATGGTCCTCGGGACGCAGGCCGTCCAGCGCTTCGGGCCGCAGGAAGTGGCCCCGCTCACGACCCTGTTCGAGGGCGTCCTGAGCGACATCGTCGAACAGCTCGTCGTGCGCGGCTACGACCGGGCCTCGGAATATGAGGCCGACGGGCTGGCCGTGAAATTCGGCGCCCGGACAGGCTATGAGCCCGGGTCGATTCTTCGCTTCCTGAAGACGATGGTCGGCGACAAGTCGACCGCTTCGGGAAAAGGCTGGTTCAAGACCCACCCGTCGCCCGAAGACCGCATCAGCAGCGCGACCAAGGCCATCGCCGCCCTGAGCAGCGCGCCCAGGATCGATACGGCGCGGACGCAGAGGTTCGCCCAGGCGATCGCCGCCATGAAATGAAGAACAAGATCCTCCGCGGGATCCTCGTCGGCCTGGCCGCTGTCGTGACCGCCTTCGCGCTGGATTCCCTTTCCCTGTTCCGCGGCTTGGAGGGGAAGACCTGGGACGGCCGGATGCGCCTGTTCGCCGACCCGTCGCGTGCCGACAAGGGCATTGTCCTCGTCCTCGTGGACCAGTACAGCCTCGACATTTATCGGAAAGAACAGGGCCTCGGCTGGCCCTGGCCGCGGGAGATCTATGGCTACCTCGTCCGTTATCTGAAGTCGGGCGGCGCGGCCGCCTGCTTTTTTGACATCGCCCTAACCGAGGATTCCGTGCGCGGCGTCGCCGATGACGAGGCGTTCGCCCGGGAGTCCGCCGCGGCGGGCAACGTCTTCGTCCCGATCGCTTTGAGCAGGGAGGAAAAGGAGAGCGACGAAGCGGCGATCGCCCACTTGAAGCGCTTTTCCCTGGGCGCCTCCACGCCGGCCCGATCGCAGGTTGTGTACCGATCGATCACGACCCCCCTGGACATCTATCTCCGCTCGGCGAAAGGCGCAGCCAACGTCCAGGTCAATCCGGACGACGACGGGATCTACCGGCGGATGCCGCTGTCTTACGCGTTCCGCGACATGGTCCTTCCATCCGTTCCGCTGGCGCTCGCCGGCGCCGCGTCCGCTCTCCCGCTTCCGGGAGCCGTGCCCACGGACCGGTCGGGACAGATGATCATCCGCTTCTGGGGACCGACGGGAACTTACCGCTCTTATCCGATCGTCGCCCTTCTCAATTCGATGGCCCAGATCCAGGAGGGCAAGACACCTCAGGTCCCGCCGGGGGACTTCGCGGGCAAGATCGTCCTCGTGGGACTTTCCGCGGTCGGCCTCTATGACCTAAAATCCAGTCCCCTCAGCGCGGTGATCCCGGGCGCCGAGATCCAGGCCGCGGCTCTGGATACCCTTCTCCAGCGTCGATATTTCTCCTCCGCGTCCCCGGTCCTCCTCTTCGCCCTGGCGCTCGTCCTGGCGGTCGGGGCCGGCGTCGCGATTTCCGGACTCCGGAAAATGGGGATCATCGCCGGCGCGTTCGTCGTCTTCCTGGCCCTGCCGGCCCTGGCCGCCGGCGCGGCGTTTGCCGCGGGGGCCTGGCTCGAATTCGTCGTTCCCGAGGCCGCCGTCCTGCTGTCTTTGATCGGGGCCTCGGTCCTCAATTACAGCATCGAAGGGAAGGAGCGCCGCTTCATCAAGGGCGTCTTCTCCCATTATCTGAGTCCGGCCGTCATCGAGCGCCTCATCGCCGACCCGGCGATGCTCCGGCTCGGCGGCGAGGAGCGTCGGATCACCTCGTTTTTTTCGGACGTGGCGGGCTTCACCTCGATCTCGGAGCGTTTGACCCCGCCCGAGCTCGTCCGGCTGCTCAATGCCTATCTTTCGGAGATGACCGACATCATCCTCGACGCGGACGGGACCCTGGACAAGTATGAGGGCGACGCGATCGTCGCCTTCTGGAACGCCCCGCTCGACGTCCCCGATCACGCTCTGCGGGCCTGTCGGGCGGCGCTGGCCTGCCGCCGCCGGCTCGACGAGATCCGGCCGGACCTCGAGACGCGTTACGGCCACGGCCTCCGGATGCGGATCGGGCTCAATACCGGGCCGGCCGTCGTCGGCAATATGGGCTCGGGCCGGCGCTTCGATTACACGGCTATGGGCGACACGATCAACCTCGCCGCCCGGCTGGAGAGCGCCGGAAAGCAATACCGCGTTTCGATCCTGGCCGGCGAGGCCACGGTTGTGCAGGCCGGAGAAGCGATCCTGGCCCGGGAGGCGGACCTCATCCGCGTCGTCGGCAAGGACAAGCCCGTGCGGATCTTCGAGCTCCTAGGGGAGCGCGAGGCGGCGACCGCGGACGACCTGGCGTCTCTCCGCGCGTATCGCGAAGCCCTGGCCCTGTATCGGGGCCGGGACTGGGATCGGGCGCTCGAAGCGTTCGCCGCGCTCGGGCGGGACCCCCTGGCCGAGTTCTACGGGGACCGCTGCCGGGCGTTCGCGGGGAATCCGCCGCCCGGGGACTGGGACGGGGTGTTCGACTTGAAATCCAAGTGAAAGGACGACGAGCATGGAACTCACATTCTGGGGGGTGCGCGGGACAACGCCGGTCATCCGGAAGCCGGCGTCGGCGTTCGGCGGAAATACCCCCTGCGCGACGGTGACGACCGCCCGGGGACGCCTGATCGTCGTCGACGCGGGGACGGGATTTCACGACCTCGGCCGCCGCCTCGCGGCGGGTAAACGGCGTCCTCTCCAAATGTCGCTCCTGATCACCCATTTCCACTTGGATCATCTCCAAGGCCTGCCGTTCTTCGATCCGCTGTACGATCCCTCGACCGAGATCGTCTTCTATTCCGCGGCGGAACCCGACGTGCTCCGGGAGCATCTCGGGCGGCTCATGGGGAGCCCGTTCTTCCCCGTGCCGTTCGAGGCGACGGCCTCGCGGAAGGAGTTCCGGAAAATCGGTGGGCGGCGGGTCCGGATCGGAGGTGCGGCCGTGTCGGCCTGCCCGCTGAACCATCCCCAGGGCTGCGTCGCCTACAAGATCGAGGAGGGCGGGGCTTCGATCGTCTTCGCCACGGACACCGAGCATCCCGCCGAGGGCGTGGACGGCTGGCTCGCGGAATTCGCCCGCGGGACGTCCTGTCTCGTCTGCGACGCGACGTTCACCCCCCGGGAATACGCCGCGGGCAAGCAGGGCTGGGGCCACAGCACCTGGCAGGAAGGGGCGAAGCTGGCCGCCGCGGCCGGCGTGCGCCGGCTCGTGTTGTCCCACTTCAACCGGGAGCATGTGGACCGGGATATTCGGACGATCGAGCGCTTGGCCCGCCGCGCGTTCCGGGCGACGGAGGCCGCGCGGGAGGGGCGCCGGCTCGTGTTTTGACGGCGGGCCGGAGACGATGATGAAAGGCGGATCCTCATGACCGATACCCCGATGATCAAGGACAAAGGCTGGCGGCTGTTCGCCGTCCGGCTTTGGTTTCCGGCGGCGATCGTCGCCGCCGTCTTCGCCGCCCAGGCCCTATTCGCTCCGGACGAATCCGTCCGGCCCTACTTTCGGGCCGCCCTCGTCTTCTTCGGCGCGGTCTTCGTCGTCCGTCTCGGCGAAGCGGCCGTCCGGCTGTGGTATGCGGGGCGTCGCCGGCCGTATCCCTTGCCGAACGTGCTCCGAGGCCTGGTGCTCGGCGTCGTCTATCTTCTGCTCCTGTTCTATGTGCTCAAGAATATCCTGCGCGTGGACCTCACGGCCTACCTCGCCGGTTCGGCGGTTCTGACGATGGTCCTCGGCCTCGCCTTCCAGGGCGTCCTGAGCAACATCTTCTCGGGCATGTCCCTTCATTTCACGAAATCGTTCAGCCAGGGCGACTGGATCGCGATCGGCAGCCACGAAGGCATTGTCGTGGACACGAACTGGCGGGAAACGCGGCTCCTCGACCGCTATTCCAACATCGTCGTCCTGCCCAACAACGTCGTGGCCTCGGAAAAGATCACGAATTTCTCCCAGCCGGACAGGAAGGCCGCGCTCACCCTGCCCTTCAAGCTCAGCTTCGAGGCGCCGGCGGACGATGTCCTCCGGCTGCTCCTCGAGGCGGCGAGAGAATGCCCGGACGTGATCGAGGTCCCGGCGCCCCTGGCCTTCCTTCAGAGCTATGACGAGTTCGGCGTTTCGTACCTCCTCAAGTTCTGGATCACGGATTATGCCCGCAAGCACACGATCATCACCACGGTCGGCAGGACGGCGTGGTACAAGCTCCGCCGGCACCGCATCGAGATCGCGGTGTCGGTCGGCGACAAGCTCAGGGCTCTGGTGCGGCCCGCGGCCGCTCCGGCGGCCGACGATCGGGAGGCGACCTTCCGCGACCTGCTGAACTCCGTCTTCCTCCGCCGCCAGCACGGCGAGAAGGCGGGCGAACTGATCGCCGCCGAGGACGAGGTCCGGGCCCTCGCGGCGCTCATCGTCCGCGGCGCCTACACGAAGGGCGAGGTGCTCTGCCGTCAGGGCGAAAAGGGAACGAGCTGTTTCGTCGTCGCCGTGGGCTTGATTCACGGCCAGATCGCCTACGAGGAGGCCGGCAAGACCTACCTTTCGGAGTTCACGATCGGACCGGGTGGGATATTCGGCGAAATGTCCCTGTTCACGGGCATGCCCCGGACGGCGACCGGGGTCGTCGCCGAGGAATCCGAGCTGCTCGTGATCCAGGCGGAGGATTTCGGCGTGCTCATCGACCGCAATCCGGCTCTCGCCGAGGAGATGGCCGAGATCGTCAGCGCCCGCAATGAGCGGAACCGGGAATTCCTGTCCAAGATCAAGGAGCTTTCGGCCAAGGATATCCAGGACGGGACCAATAAAAAGACGGTCTTGGAATACCTGAAGCGCTTCGTCCGGGGCCTGAAAAAGGGGGTCGTCGCCGGAGCGGGGAACTGATCGCCAAGGGCGCGGTCGGTTGGTCCGATGCGGCGTGGGGCGCGCGGAGCGCCGGACCGGTCGCGGTTGCCTCGGGGCCTTTTTTCCGCTATATTGACATATTGACTTCTCACCTTGACGCGCCTGTAGCTCAGTATGGATAGAGCAAAGGTTTCCTAAACCTTAGGTCGCCCGTTCGAGCCGGGCCAGGCGCGCTTTCCGTTTCCCCTGGTAAACGTAGCAAAACACCTATGTTTGCGGTCACCCTACCCCCAACCCGATCTATGCTCGTTTATGCCGTTTTATGTCCGTATTGGTGTTCAACACGTCAAAAAGTCGACACGCTTTTGGGGGTGTAGGCGGCCCCGCGAAGACCGGGAACACGGTGCTACGGCAACCGCACAGGGAAGCGGGGTCACATGATTCCCGTCCTCGACGTGCGGCACGGTGCCACGCGGGGAGAGGTCTACGAATCAGAAGGTCGCAGGTTCGAGTCCTGCCTCGCGCGCTCTTTTTTTCTTTATCTTCCTTTGTTTTTCTCAGGTCGTGATTTAAGCCGTATTCTGTCGTAGGAAGCCGTTTTACGCGCAAAATGTCAAACGCGCGTCAAACGGGCGTCAAATATTTATGGTTGAAG
>JADGNV010000196.1 GCA_017883285.1 Candidatus Aminicenantota bacterium
AGACGCAGAGTTCGGAGCCGGTGTACGGGACTTCGCGGACGGCCGCGAGATGGGCCGGCGGCAGGTGGGCCGGATCGAGAAGCTCGAGGAACGTCTTTTTGTAATCCGCGTTGACAATGACGGCCGGGGCCCGAATCTCCATGCCGTCCTCGGTCCGGACCCCCGCGGCGCGGCCGTTCTCGACGAGGATGCGGGCCACCGGGCTGCGGAGCCGGATCTCTCCCCCGCCGAATCCGACCGCCGCGGCCAGCATCCGGCAGATCCCGTGGATGCCGCCCGAGGGAGACCAGATCCCGATCTCGGACATCGCGGCCCACATGAACGCCAGGTTGAGGAGCGACATCCGGGGCGGATCGGTTCCCATCGATCCCAACAGGTTCTTGAGGTGGGGATCTCGGATGAGCGGATCGAGTAGGTCCCGGGACGAGGCGCCGCTCCGCGCCCGAACGAGCTCCGCGCGCGATGAAACACCGCCGGACGGGACCGGCCCCGCAGGAGATCCGGCCGGGCGAAGCGCGTAATCGGGGTGCCAGCGGTCGATGTCCCGGATGAGCGCGACGAGATCCAGGAGCTCGGCGAAAACGCGATCGATCCCGGCAGCCTCGGCCGGGAACAAACGGCGCAGCTCGTCTCGGAGGCCGGCCAGCGGCTGGGAATAGACGATGTCGAGATGGGGGGTCAAGAGCTGGAAATGGTTGCGCCGGAATTCGAGGCCGTGTTCCACGCCGGCCTCCTCGAGCAGGGCCTTCACCCGGCCGGGATAGCTGAACGAGAGCGGCCCCATCGGAAAAAAGTAGGCGCCTCGCCGGAAGATGTAGCTCGTCCCCCCGATATGCGGATTCTTCTCCAGGATGAGGACCCGCCGTCCGGATTTGGCCAGCTTGGCCCCGGCCAGCAGTCCGCCCAAACCCGCCCCGACGATGATCGCGTCGTAGGACATGGAGAATACATAGCACGCTTCGAGGTCAAGGGCAAACCGGGGGACGCGCCCCTGAAAACCGAATCACGGTCAGGGAGCCGCGGGGCCCCTCAGCTTTTGAGCGCCTGGACTTTCTTGACGTACTGGTCGGCGTCGAACTTGCGGCACAGCCCGCGGTCGTTCATATAGCGGACCGCGCCGAAGACCGGCCGGGTCCGCCAAGGCCGGTCGTGTTTGCCGAAACACCAGGCCACGCCCGTGAATCCGTTCGGGTCGCGCCCGTCGAGCTCGAATTTGTTGTTGAGGTGAAGCGCCGTCCGGAACGCCTCCCGGACGGAGGGGCTCCACTCCAGGATCTTCTTGCCCCAGTACATCCGCATATAACCGTGCATCTTGCCCGTGACGACCATTTCGAGCTGGGCGGCGTTCCAGTAGGGATCGTGCGTCCGGCCGGCTTCGAGCTCGGCGGGCGTATAACAGGCGGGGCGGGGATCCCCGGCGTGGGCCTCGAGCGTTTTTTGGGCCCAGGCCGGCACGGCTCCTTCGAACTCGTCGTAGCGGCCGTTGTAGTGGACGAAATTCAGGCTCAGCTCGCGCCGGACGATGAGTTCCTCCAAAAAAGCCTCGGCCCCCGGGGTTTCGGATTCGCGGACTTTGAGGGCGATGAACAGAGGCGAGATCTGGCCGAAATGGAGGTAGGGGCTCAGGTGGGAAAGAAAATCCAGCGCGGGATTGTTGCGCAGATCGCGGAAATGCCCGATTTTTTCGGCGAGAAAAACCTGGAGATGCTTCCGGGCTTCGGAAGTCCCGCCCGGGAAATGGGCCGACGCCTTCACGCTCCGGTCGATCCGAAGGCGCGAAAGGACGCCGGCCGTGTCGGACAAATCGAGCGATTCGAGGTCCAGCGGAAGCGATGTCTTGGCCGGCCGCCTCTCCTTGAGCGAGACGAGATAATCGGGGAGCTTCCGATGGATTTTTGGCCGGATGGTGGCCGCGGCATATTCCTCTTTCGCCGAGGTCTCCTCGACGGGCACCACCGCGTCCGTCTCGACTTGGATCAGGGGACAATTCAGGCGGGCCGCGGCGGCCGCCCGCCAGGCTTTCTGGACGCGCAGATAGCCCCGGTCGGTCACGACGAGCGCCGCGCGCGCTCCCAGGGCCGCGACCCCTTCGTCCGGCGCGGACTGCCGGACGACGAACCGGATGCCCTTTTTTTCGAGCCGGTCCTTCACTTCGGCCAACCCTTCGAGCATGAACGCGTAATGCCGCTCGTTCGCTTCCGGGAATTTGTCCGTCAAACCGAAGAACACGACGACCGGCAGGGCCAGCTCGTTCGCCCGGCGGACGGCGTATTCCAGGGCATGGTTGCATTCCGCGCGCTGGGAGGCCTGCATCCAGTACAGGACATAATCGCCCCGGCGCGGCTCCGCCCCGTTCAGCGGCTTGATCCGTGTCGGCTGAATCATGGCGTCTCCTCGGAAGGGTGCCGTCCCCGCGGCCCCCTCTTAATCTATAAGAATCCTCAGGACTTCCTCAAGCCGTTCCTTGGAGAGGGGCAGCGGATACCATCGAACGGTCCGGGCCTCCTCCGCGAAGATCAGGATGCCGGCGCCCGTCTTGAGCGTTCCCCTGAACACACGGTCCGCATCGGCGAGTGCCGGAAACCGGATGCCGTTGGCTTGGCTGAATCCCTGCCACTTGGTCTTGACGATCCGGGCCCGGATTTCCGCGTCCTCGGAGGACGGGCCGGCCCCGAAGACGAGGATCGCCCGGAGCCGGTCTTCCTGGACCCGGGCGGGGACCGCCCGGCAGAATTCGAGGAGCGGATCGAGACAGGCCCCGCAGAAGAAGCTCTCGACATCCACGAGGACCCAGCCCATGCTCTTCGGACCGGCGGCTGGAGAGGGGCGCGGCGCTCCGGGCCGGCCGCACCGCGCGGCCGGCAGGAAGATCGCCGCGGCGCAAACCACGGCCCGGGCCCAGCGCCCCGCCCGACCGGTCTCAATCATAGAGGATCTTGTATTTCTTCAGAGTGATGCCGTCGTTCGCCCGGGCGTAGAGATAATTCCGGCCGTCGATGTGGAGGCAGTGGCTCGGCTCGGGCAGGGTGAACGTCGCCAGCAGGGCCCCGTATTTGTCCAGGACATAGACGTCGCGGCTCGGGTGCTTGGAGAGCTTGCCGCCCAGGACGAAAACATGGCCGAAGGCGTCGAGGGCCACGTCCTTGAAACACGTTTCAGACGGCAGGGCCAGGGATTGGACCTCGGTCGTAGCGATTTTCTTCTGCCCCAGGAAGGCCTTGGACCAAAGACGGTTCCCCTCCCGGGTCCATTTCTCGACGCTGTCCCGGAAAAGATAGGCGACATAGAACTGGCCGTCTTTGTCCTGGGCGAAGCTCATCGAGTCCATCAGGATGCCCTTCCCCGGACCCTCGGCCGGAATAAACTCCGACAGCACCCGCCCGTCGGCGTCGAGCACCAGGACCTTTCCGGGGGACGCCATGCCCATGACGGCCACGGCCAGCCGTCCGTCGCCGAGGGCCGCGAGGGCCAGAATGAGCGACGGGCAGGGGATTTTCCCGAGGAACCGGAGCTCCCGGTCGAACACGTAAACGCCGAAGACGTTCTGGTCGGTGGCGTAGAGCCGCTCTCCCGAGCAGGCCAGGAGCCGGGGAGCCATGAATTCCCCCGGCCCCTGGCCCTTCCGCCCGGCCTTCTTCAACAGCCGTCCGTCGGGCCCGAATTTCTTGAGCGAAAAATCCATCGCGTCCAGGACGTAGATGTTTCCCGCGCCGTCCGTGGCCACGCCCGTCCATTGAAAAAGCGCTTGGTCGTCCAGCCCTCCGATCGAGAGGACCTCCTCGAGGCCCACCTTCCGGACCGCGTCCCCGCCCCCGGCCGCATAGGCCGGGCCGAGAACGAGCGCCGCGAAGAAGAAACCCATGAAGATTCGTCGCATGTTCATATCCGTTCTCCCGATGAGAGAGACGTCCGGACCGCCGCTTTTTCCCACTCTGAAGCCTCACCCCGCCGGATCGATGTATCTTTTGCAGAAGGCGAAGCCGATCGCGCAATACACCATTCCGAAGGAGCCGAAGGCCTGGGTGAAGACGTCGTCCAGGCAGCGGCTGAGGGCCTCCTCGCAGGTTCCTCCCCGCAGGGCGAAGGCCTGAAGCCCCAGGAACAGGCTCACGAAAATCAGGGCGGCCGCGGTTGCCTTGCCGATTTTACGATTCAGGGCGCGCATGGGTCTCCTCCGTCATCCCTGGACGTACTTCTGGCAGAAGTCCCAGCCGATGATGCAGAAGCTCACGTAGTAGAAGAGCGTCGCCCCGGACGAGAACAGGCCCGAGATGATGGCTTCGCCCATGCACCTCGAAAGGGCGCCCTTGCAGAGCGCCGAGCCGGCGTCGTCTTCGAGGGGCGAGGCGGCCGCGGTCATGGCGAGGGCCAACGACAGGATGAGAAAACCGGCCGAGATGCGGGCGGCCGATTTCGAGAGGGAAGATGTTTTCATCAGATACTCCTTTCGGAGTTTCCTTAAGCAAGCCCCATGCCAAAAACCGAGCCCCTCCCGCGATCCGGAAAGTGATTGATGGGCCGCGAGTTGCGGAGGTGGAGGAACCGTCCGCCGGCGGGACCGGTCAACCCGGGTAGACGACGGAGGGAGAGCGGCGTGATGCTCCGTTGACGAAGGAGCGTGCCGTCCGAAGGCGCGAAGCGCTCGGGGACGGTGCCGGCGCTCAGGACTTCCCGAGCATCGGGATCTTGATCTTGTTCTTTTTCGCGAAGTGGACGGCGGACTCGTAGCCGGCGTCGGCGTGCCGCACGACGCCCATCCCCGGATCCACGGTCAGCACGCGCTCGAGCCGCCGGGCGGTCGTGTCGGCCCCGTCGGCGACGATGACCATCCCGGCGTGGATCGAGAGGCCGATGCCCACGCCGCCGCCGTGGTGGACGGACACCCAGGACGCGCCGCTCACAGCGTTGAGGAGCGCGTTGAGGATGGGCCAGTCCGCGATCGCGTCCGACCCGTCCCGCATGCCTTCGGTCTCCCGGTTCGGGGAGGCGACCGATCCGGTGTCGAGATGATCGCGGCCGATGACGATCGGGGCGCTGATCTTTCCTTTCTTGACCAGGTGGTTGATGACCGCCCCGAAACGGGCCCGCTCACCGTATCCCAGCCAGCAGATGCGCGCCGGCAGGCCCTGGAACTTGATCAGTTTCTGGGCCTTGCGGATCCAGCGCTCGAGGGGCTCGTCCTCGGGGAATTCCTTGAGGACGGCCTCGTCGGTCACATGGATGTCCTCGGGCTTTCCGGACAGGGCCACCCAGCGGAACGGGCCCTTGCCGAGACAGAAGAGGGGCCGGATGTATTCCGGGACGAAGCCGGGGATGTCGAACGCGTCGGCCACGCCCGCCTTCCGGGCCTGGCCGCGGATGTTGTTGCCGTAGTCGAACGTCTGGGCGCCGCGCTTCCGGAGGTCCAGCATCGCCCGGACGTGCGCGGCCATGGAAGCGTAGCTGCGCCGGATGTAATCGGCCGGGTCCTCGAGCCGAAGCCTCAGGGCGTCTTCGTAGGGCAGCCCGTGGGGAACGTAGCCGTTGAGCTCGTCGTGGGCCGAAGTTTGGTCGGTGAGGACGTCGGGCGTGAATCCGCGGCGGACGAGCTCGGGGATAACGTCCGCCGCGTTGCCGAGGAGGGCGATCGACAGCGGCCGGCCCTTCCGCGCGGCGTCGGCCGCGAGGCGGAGCGCCTCGTCCACGCTTTCGACCATGGTGTCGACATAGCGGGTCTCGAGCCGGCGGCGGATGCGGTCCCGGTCGACCTCGACCACGATCGCCACGCCGTCGTTCATCGTCACGGCCAGGGGCTGGGCGCCGCCCATGCCTCCCAATCCGGCCGTGAGGGCGATCCGCCCCCGGAGGCTTCCGCCGAAATGCTTGCGGGCGACGGACGAGAGAGTCTCATACGTGCCCTGGAGGATGCCCTGCGTGCCGATATAGATCCAGCTTCCGGCCGTCATCTGGCCGTACATGGTCAGGCCGAGGGCCTCCAGGCGCCGAAACTCGTCCCACGTCGCCCATTGGGGGACGATGTTCGCATTGGCGATGAGGACGCGCGGGGCTTCCGGATGGGTCCGGAAGACGGCCACCGGCTTCCCGGACTGGACGATGAGGGTCTCGTCGTTTTCGAGCTTCTTGAGGCTTCGGACGATGGCCCGATAGCAGTCCCAGTTCCGGGCCGCTTTTCCCGTTCCTCCGTAGACGATGAGATCCCGGGGCTTTTCCGCGACCTCCGGATCGAGGTTGTTCATCAGCATCCGAAGCGCGCCCTCCTGAGACCAGCCTTTCGTATTTAATTTGGAGCCCCGCGGGGCTCGGACCGTCTTGGGGACGAAAGGATGCGCGACCATGATGCCTCCTCGATCTCCGGACGTTCGTTTCCGGTTGAATATAACATATTTACAGGGGAGAATTCAAAAACCGGTTCTCCGGGCGGCGACCACCCGGCAGATCCCCCTCAGGTCTTTGAACGCCTCTCGGCAATCCCATCGGGAATCGAAGAGGCCGAGGGCGCGGCGGGCCTGTCCCCGTCCGACCTCGAAAAGCAGGCGGCCGCCCGGCTTCAAATGGGACCCTGCCCCGGCGATCAGGCGGGCGATAAATTCGAGTCCCGTCGGGCCGGCCACGAGCGCCCGGCGAGGCTCGCGTCGGACTTCGGGGGGGAGCGTCGGCCATTCGGCAGCGGCCACATAAGGGGGGTTGGAAACGACGAGGTCCGCCCCGCCCGGAGGGATGCGGCCGCCCAGGCTCCGGAACAAATCCGAGGCGACGAACGTCACGGCTGCCCCGTGCCGCAGGGCGTTTCGGCGGGCCGTTTCGAGCGCCCGGCGGCTGACGTCGGCGGCCACGATCCTTGCCCGCGGGAGCTCCTTGGCGAGGACGACCGCCACAGCCCCGCTCCCCGTCCCGATCTCGACGATCACGGCCTCGCCGCGCGGTGCGAACGCGAGCGCTTTTTCAACGAGGAGCTCGGTCTCCGGCCGCGGGACGAGCACATCCGGCGAAACGGCGAACGTCAGGGACCAAAATTCCCGTTCGCCGGTGAGGTACGCCAAAGGGATTCCCGCCCGGCGCCGTCGGACGAAGGCCAGGAAGACGCGTTCGACGGTCGGGCTGACGGGAGATTCGGGCAAGGCCCAGAAGCGGATTTCGTCCAAGCCGGCGGCCTTTTGGAGGAGCAGACGGGATTCGAGCGCCGGGTCGGTCCGGGGAAGGCCGCGGAGGAGGTCCCGGCCTCGGATGGCGAGCTCGCGGAGGGAACTCAAGGGGTCTTGGTTTTATCGAGAAGGCGGGCCTGCTCCTGCAGGGCCAGCTTTTCAAGGATGCCGGCCAGATCGCCGTCGAGGACCGCGCTCATGTTGTGGAAGCTTTCATCCAGCCGGTGGTCCGTGATCCGGGACTGGGGGAAATTGTAGGTCCGGATCTTTTCGCTCCTCTCCCCCGTCCCCACCTGGGAGCGTCGGTCCTGGGCGATCTTCCGGTGCTGTTCGCTGTGGGCGATGTCCATCAGGCGGGAGCGCAGCACGCGCAGGGCCTTCTCCTTGTTCCGGTGCTGGGACTTTTCGTCCTGGCACGACACAACGAGGCCCGACGGCTTGTGCGTCACCCGGATGGCGGTGTAGTTCCGGTTCACGCTCTGACCGCCGGGGCCCGAGGACCCGAACGCCTCGATCCTCAAGTCTTTGGGATCGAGCTTGACGTCGATCTCGTCGGCTTCGGGAAGGACGGCCACGGTCACGGTCGAGGTGTGGATCCGGCCGCTGGTTTCGGTCCGGGGGACGCGCTGGACGCGATGGACGCCGCTCTCGAACTTGAGCCGGGAATAAACGTTTTTCCCCTGCACGGAGGCGATCACTTCCTTGAACCCCCCGATGGGCGAGACGCTCGAATCCAGGACTTCGATTTTCCAGCCCTTCGCCTCCGCGAACCGGGAATACATCCGGAACAGGTCCTGGGCGAAGAGCGAGGATTCGTCGCCCCCCGCGCCCGCCCGGATCTCGAGGATGACGTTCTTTTCGTCAAGAGTGTCCTTCGGGACGAGGAGCACCTTGATCTCGGCCTCGAGCTCCTCCGCCCGGGCCGTGAGGCGCCGCAGGTCGGCCTCGGCCATGGCCTTGAGCTCGGGGTCGATCCCCGGATCGGCGAGCATGGCCCGCGAATCCTGCGCGTCACGCAGGACTTTGCGGTGGTCGTCCAGCTTGCGGACGAGAGGTTCGAGGTCCGCCCGCTCCTTGGAAATCTCCCGGAGGCGCTGGGGATGGGCGATCAGGGCCGGATCGGACAGGGCCAGGGTGAGTTGGCGAAATTTCTCCTCGAGGGAGGAAAGGTCCGGAAGCATCGCGCCTATTTCTTAGGAGGCTGCAGGGTACTGTATTTCTTGCGGAATTTTTCGATGCGGCCGGCACTGTCGATGAACTTCTGCTTGCCGGTGAAGAAAGGATGGCAGTCAGAGCAAATGCCGACGCGCTGTCCCTTCCTGGTGGAGTTCATCTCCCAGATCTTGCCACAGGCGCACTGGAC
>JADGNV010000024.1 GCA_017883285.1 Candidatus Aminicenantota bacterium
CGCCTTTGTCCCGGAGCGCGGCCAGCACGCGTGGGGCGAAGTGCAGCCCGGCCGTGGGCGCGGCGATGGCCCCCTCGCGTTCGGCGAACACGGTCTGGTAGCGGGCGAGGTCTTCCGCCCGGAGGGGTGCATCTTCCTTCCGGCGTTTGATGTAAGGAGGGAGCGGAGCGAACCCGATCTCCTTCAGGCGGCCCAGGACGTCCGTCCCGCCGAAGGCGAGGGTCCGGCGGCCTTCGTCCCCGACGGCCGCCACCTCGGCCGCGAAATCGGGCCCGAATTCGATCCGGTCCCCCTGTCGCAGCTTTTTCGCCGGCCGGCACAGGACCTCCCAGACGCCCTTCTCCTTTTCCTTGATGAACAGGAACTCGACGTCCTTCCCGTCCTTTTTGCCCCAGACCCTGGCCGGGATGACCTTGGCGTCGTTGAAGACGAGGAGGTCGCCCCGGTCCAGGCGGTCCGGCAAATCGCGGAACCGGGCGTGGACGATCGTCCCCTCCTTCCGGGAGACGACCATCATCCGCGACGCGTCGCGCTCGGGCAGGGGCCGCTGGGCGATGAGCCCGGGCGGGAGGTCGAAATCGAAATCCGAGACGAGCACGGGGCGGGGCTCAATCCTTGAAGAGCTTTTTCTGGGGGACCGGCGGCGCGTCACGGTGCGGATAGGCGACGCCGAGATGCGCGTAGGCCTTGGCCGTCAGCTTCCGGCCGCGGGTCGTCCGCTCCAGGAAGCCGATGCGCATCAGGAACGGCTCGTAGATCGACTCGATCGTGTCCTTGTCCTCGTCGATGGCCGCGGAGATCGTCCCGATTCCCACCGGCCCTCCGCCGAAGTTTTCGATGATGGTCATGAGGATCTTGCGGTCCACGTCGTCGAGGCCGAGGGCATCGACTTCCATCTTGTCCAGGGCGTGCTTGGCCTCCCGGCCGGTGATCACGGCCTGGCCCCGGACGTCGGCGTAGTCCCGCACCCGCCGGAGGAGGCGGTTGGCCACGCGGGGGGTGCCGCGGCTGCGCAGGGCGATCTGGGCCGAGCCCTCGTCGTCGATCCGGACTTTCAGGATCCGGGCCGCCCGGAGGATGATGTCTTTGATGTCCTCGTCCCGGTAGTAGTCCAAGCGGTGGATGATGCCGAACCGGCTCCGGAGGGGCGCGGTGATCCGGCCGGCGCGCGTCGTGGCCCCGATGAGGGTGAATTTCCGGAGCTGGAGCTTGTGGCTCCGGGCGCTCGGGCCCTGGCCGATGATGATGTCGAGGCTGAAGTCCTCCATGGCCGAGTAGAGGATCTCCTCGACCGAGGGGTTCAGGCGGTGGATCTCGTCGATGAAGAGCGTCTCCTTCGATTGGAGGTTGGAGAGGATGGCGCTCAGGTCGCCTATGCGCTCGATGACCGGGCCGGCGGTCGGTTTGATGCCCACGCCCATCTCCTTGGCGATGAGGTAGGCGAGGCTCGTCTTCCCGAGTCCGGGCGGTCCGTAGAGCAGCACGTGGTCGAGGTGCTCGTTGCGCTTCCGGGCGGCCTCGATGAAGATCTTGAGATTGGCCTTGATGTTGCTCTGACCGATGAACTCGTCGAAGCTCCGCGGGCGGAGGCTGTCCTCGAAGAGGAGGTCTTCCTTCGTCCGGACGGGATTGAGGACGGCGGGCTCGCTCACGTCACACCTTGGCCATCTTCTTCAGGCATTCGCGGAGGAGCTTCTCGAAATCCGCGGGCTCGTCCTTGTGGGCGCGCAGGGTCGCGTCCACGACGCCCTCGACCTCCTTGCGCCGAAATCCAAGGTTGACGAGGGCCGAGACGAGGTCCTCGCGCTCCGGCGAGCCGCGGCCGGCGAGGAGCGTCTCCTTCTTCTCGAGCTTGTCTTGGAGCTCCATGGCGATCCGGAGGGCGGTCTTCTTGCCGATTCCGGGAATGGCCGTGATCCGGGCGATGTCGCTCTTCTGGATGGCGTCGACGAGCTCGACGGCGTTCATGCCCGAGAGAACGTTCATGGCCAGCTTGGGGCCGATGCCGGACACGGCGATGAGCTTGAGGAAGAGGTCGCGCTCGTCCTCGGTCTTGAAGCCGTAGAGGGCCAGGGCGTTGTCCGTGAGATGGGTGTGGATGAGGAGCTCGACCGGACGGCCGACCTCGCCGATCTCGAAGTAGGTCGTGAGGGGGATGGCGGCACAGTAGCCCACCCCGCCGACGTCGACGACGACCTGGTGGGGCTGCTTCCGGACAATCGTTCCCTTGAGCCAGGCGATCATGTCGCCGCCATTGTAAAATAAACAGGCCGCAAAATCAAAGCGGGTGCGGCCGGGTCTTCCCGGCGCCTGTCGGAAGGTGTCTTCCCCTCCGAGTCGACTCCGGGTAAGATATCCGGGAAAGGACAAATGATGAGCAAGCTGATCGAAAACGAGGAGGAGCTCCGGAAGCTCATGGCCTCGAAGGACGGCGTCTTCGTCCTGTTCTACGCGTCCTGGTGCCCCTTTTCCCAGCGGTTCCTTCCGATCTACGAAAAATACGCGCAGGCCAAGGAGCGGGACTTCGTCCGCTTCCTGGTCGACGACGCCGAGACGCTCTGCGACGAACACGAGATCGAGGTCTACCCGACCGTCCTGTATTTCAAGGACGGCAAGGTCTCGAAGCGGCTCGACGGCGGAGATCACGTCGGATTGAGCGAGCGCCAGCTGGCCGGCCTGATGGAGGCCTGCGGCGTTCAGAAGGGGTGAGGACTAGCCGGAAGCCGGCTTGAAGCCGGCCGGACGCCGTCGCGCAAGGCGACGTTCACCACCACGATCTCCGAATAGCCGATCGTCCGGACGCGCGGTCCCCAGAGTTGGATCCCGCTCGTGACGAAGAAGTGGGTCCCGCCCTTTTTCAGATGCCCCCAGCTCAGCTCGTATTGCCGGTCGTCGATGAAATTGATCGGGAAGAGCTGGCCGTGGTGGGTGTGGCCGGAGAGCTGGACGTCCGCCCGGGTCCGGCTGGCGGCCTCGAGGTCGATCGGGCGATGGTCGAGGACGACCAAGGGCAGATCGTCGGGCGTGTCGCGGAGGAGGTCGGCGATGGGCTTGCGGTTGCCGCCGCGGCCATCCTTGCGCCCCGCGAGATAGAACGCCCCTTCGATCTTCACCACCTCGTCCTGGAGGAGACGGATTCCGGACTTCTCGAAGAAGTCGGTCCGCATGCCCCCGAAGCGCTCGTGGTTGCCGGGGACGCCGTAGACGCCGTATCTCGCTTTGATCCGGCGGAACTCGGCCTCGAATCGGGTCAGCGCCTCGTCGCGCCGGTCGCCTTCGAGGACGTCGCCGCCGATGAGGACGATGTCGGCGTTCAGGGCGTTGACCTTTTCGACGAAGTGGGCCATGAAGCCGTCCTCGGTCTGCTCGCCGAGATGGAAGTCGGAGGCGAAGGCGATCTTCAACCGGGTGATCTCGGAGGATTTGCGGGGGACATCGATCGCATATTCATGGTACCGGAGATGGCCGTAGTTCCAGATCCCGCCGAGGACGATGACGACGGGGGCGATGAGGTAGAAGGCGAGCCGCGTTTTGCGGAACCTTGGCTTTTGGACCGTGTCCCGGGAGAGGATCTTGAGGAGCCGCAGGAGCCCGAGAATCAGGTCCGAAAAGATGACGATGAGGACGACATAGAGGAGGAGAGGCAGCATGTAGTAGCCTCCCCGCATAAGCGTCCGCGTCCAGGCGGCGTTCGAACCGTGCGACAGGGATTCCGAAACCGGGAATCCCAGGACGACGATGGCGAAGACCACCGTGAAGATGTTCTTGAACAAGGACCGCGAAAACAGCCGCCGGATGCGAAACGCGGCATAGAGAACGAGGGGAATGCTCAATAAGAGTTCGTTCAGCAGATACATCGTTTTGGACCTCTCGGCGGCCGCGGTCGGCCTTCCTTTCCTGAAAGGCTGAGTGACGATTATATCCGGGAGGCGCGCTTTTGGGAATGTGGAATTTACGAGCGTGGCAAGACCCGGGCGGCGGTGGGGAGGCCTACAACGGCTGGATGACGGCCTGGAGCAAGGTCTCGACCTCGATCGTGACCGAAATCTGGAGAAAATAGCCTCAGAGCTTCGAATGATCAGTCAACGCTCCCCGCTTCAATCTGGCCTTCACGAAATTCCATGTCGATCCGCGCGGCTCGACACAATTCATGGCGAGAAGGAGGGGCCATGAACGCGAACAACGATGAAAAACAGAATTCAGGACTCCTTAAAACTGTCCTGGAGTCCCTGGCCGCACCCGGAACCACCTTCTGGCGGGCGCTGTCCGCGGCCGTCGTCATCGCCGTCACGTTCTGGATGACGCTCCGCGACGCCAAGATCCCCGTCGAGTGGGAGACCGTCTTCCTGGTGGTCATCGGCTACTATTTCAAGGACCGTCCCCTCGAGGAGGAGATGCAGCGTAACCCGGCGATCCTCCGTTCCCGGCCGGGATCGCCCGGGATCCCGACCCAGGAGACCGTGGGCGTCATCGGGGAAATGACGTATCAGTTCCTCCTCGCCACCCTCCTCGTTCTGGGCGCGGCCGCCGCCTTCCTCGTGCCCGCGCCGAAACCGTCCATCCCGGCGTCCTGGATCGGCGCCGTCGTGCTCGCCGTCGGGTTCTACTTCAAGGAGAGCCCGATCGGGACCCTCGAGCCTACGCACGAGCGCTTCCGCCTCCTCGTCGCGCTCGAAGTGCTCGCGGTGACGGTCCCGCTGGTCGTCCTGCTCGTCGCCAAGACGAAGGGGGAGACGTCCGTCCCGGTCCAGTGGGCCGGGGTCGTCCTGATCGTGGTCACGTTCTATTTCAAGGAAAGGAAACCGGGAATCTCATCCGGCCCGGAGAGGAGCCCGAGGACCCTCTGAATCAGCGGGCGGATTCTTCGATGTTCTTCTGGAAGGACCGCGTATTCAGGTGGCAGATAGCGCAGGCCAGGGCGTCCGAGGCGTCCTCCTCGAGGGCCTCGTCGTCGAGGCTGAGGAGGGCTTTGACCATGGTCGCCACCTGGTGCTTGTCCGCCCGGCCGTAGCCGGTCACGGCCTTCTTGATCTCGAGGGGGGAATATTCGTAGAGCGGCCGGCCGCGCTCGGCCACGGCGACGAGCACCGCGCCCCGGACCTGGCCCAGGGTGATGGCGGTTTTGATATTCAGCCCGAAAAAGGGGTTTTCGACGGCGATCTCCCCGGGCTCGAAGGCCCCGATCAAGCGGTCGATCCCGCCCTTGATTTCCAAAAGCTTTTCCTGAAGAGTACCCTGGCGCCGGGGCTTGATCGTTCCGTAGCCGAGGACGAGGGTGCGGCCCTCTTTGAGTTCCAGGATCCCGTATCCCGTTGCCCGGCTGCTGGGGTCGATCCCGAGAACCCGCATCGCGGTCGGCGTCAGGAGTCCTCGTAGTGGGCGATATCTTCGGGAGAAATGTCGAAGTTGGCGGCGACGGTCTGCACGTCGTCGTGGTCTTCGAGCTCTTCGACGAGCTTCAGGGCCTGGTGGGACTGCTTGCCCTCGATCTTGGTGTAGTCCTGGGGGATGTAGCCGACGTTCGCGTCCGCGACCTCGATCCCCGCCCCCTTGATGGCCTCGAGCACGGCCTCGTACTTTTCGGGCGTAGAGACCACTTCCCAGGTGTCGCCGTCGTCCTTGATGTCGTCGGCGCCGGCGGTCAGGGCGACGTCCATCAACTTGTCTTCCGCGACCTTTTCCTTGTCGATGTCGATGTAGCCGCCCCGTTTGAACCGGAAGGCGACGCAGCCCTGGGTGCCGATCTGGCCGCCGTTCTTGGTGAAGATGTGGCGGATCTCGGACACCGTCCGGTTCTTGTTGTCCGAAAGCGCGGTGATGTAGATGGCCACGCCGCCGGGGCCGTAGCCTTCGTAGATAGCTTCCTCGTACGTGGCGCCTTCGAGCTGTCCGGTGCCTTTGAGGATGGCCCGCTTCACGTTGTCGGCCGGCATGTTGGCGTTCTTGGCGTCCTGGATGGCTTTTCGCAGACGCGGGCTCTTGTCGGGGTCCCCGCCGCCGGCGCGCGCGGCGACGGCGATTTCGCGGATGATCTTGGTGAAGACCTTACCGCGCTTGGCGTCCGCGGCGCCCTTTTTATGCTTGATGGATGCCCATTTCGAATGTCCGGACATGGTCATGGCTCCTTAGGAATGAAGTCGCCGAAATTTTAGCATAAACGCCCCGTTCTGGCAATCGCCCGGACCGCTCCCCGTCACCCGCTCCGGGCCAGATTTTCGAGAAGGGCGGCCCTGTCTTCACGCCGTTCCGGAAGGGGAGCGACGACGGTCGGGCGGCCGCCGGCCAGACCCACGGCCCGTTCCGCGCGGTCGAGGAAAGGGTCGATTTCGTGCGACACGACGAGCACCGCCGCGCCCAGCTCGGCGAGGCGGAAGATCCAGGCCAGGGCCGCCTCCCGGACCTTCCGGTCCAGGGCCTCCAGAGGCTCGTCGAGGAGAAGGTGGGTCGGGCTTCCGATCCAGGCGGCGGCGAGCGTCGCCCGCCGCTTCTGCCCGAGCGACAGCTCGCGAACCGAGCGGTGGGCGTAGGGCCCGAGTCCAAAGACCTCGAGCGCCTCCCGCCCCCGGACGACCGGCTCGCCGCGGAGGCGGCAGACGAAATCGCAGATCTCGCGAATGGTGGCGTAGGGGCTGAGGTCCGGAAATTCGGGCAGATAGGCCAGGCCGCGGCGGGCCGCGATCTCGTCTTTCCAGAGGTCGCAGCCGCCGACGAACACGGCCCCGGCGTCCGGATGTTCGACGCCCGCGGCCAGCTTGAGGAGCGTGCTCTTCCCGCTCCCGTTAACGCCCAGGACGAGCGTGAGACCTGTGCCGATCTCGAGATCGAGGCCCTTGAAGACGGGCTCGCCTTTCTGGTAGAAAAATGTGACGCTTTCGAAGCGGATCATTCTTCGCTCCAGGAGAGGGGATCGCCGGCGGAGAGATGGTGGAGTGCGAGCCAGCGGCTGACTTTTTGTCGCTTGTCCAGGCGGGCCGCGGCCCGGAGCGCCGGTCCGGCCAGGAGAAGGAACGCGATGGAGGTCAAAGGCTCGAAACAGACGACGGCCGCCGCGAACGCGCCTTCAGCCAGGACCTTGGCCCAGGCGCCGAAGCGGAGCTCCGGGTCGAGGCGCACCGCGGCCGCGGCGCGCAACCCCAGGAGCGGGAGGCAGGCCGCCGCAGCGGGAACGGCCCGGGGCTCGATCAGACCAATCGGGATAAGCAGGGGGACGGCCGGGAGGGCCAGGAACAGCGCATCGGCCAGGACCCGCCGCCGGGCGGACCGCGGCCAGGTCCGGGCGAGAGGCCAGGGAGGCCGCTTGGCGGCCAGAATGGAGGCCGCTCCGGCCAGGAACACTGCCAAGGCGAGCGTCCCTCCGAGCCGTGCGGCGGCGATGGCCGTCGGCCCGGAAACCGGATTGTTCCGGAGGAAAGCCAGCATTAGGACCAGCACGCCGCCGGATAGGGCGTAGGAAATCAGGATCTTCGGCCCGACTGCGCGCCCGGCCACGGCGGTCGGCAGCCCGAAGAGGGTCCAGATGCTCCGAAAAGTGGGCGCCGTCTTTGATGGGCCGATGGGGCCCGAAATCCGATCGACGATCCCGAGGAGCGCAAATCCCAAAGCGAGGAGGGCCCATCGCCCCGAAGCGCAGAGCACGCCGGCCGCGAGGCCGAGGGCAAGCCGGGGCCCCCGGCGGCGGGTCCGGACCGCGGCCGCGGCCGCCGAAAAACCCAAACCGATGAGGCCGAGCGCGTTGACCGGAATTTGCCCGGGCGCTTGACGCGCGGTCAGGACCGCGAAGACCAGGAGGACGCCGAGGACGGGCGTTTGGGCGATGAAAATCGCGAGCACCGCCATTCGCCGCACGAGCGGACCCGATGACGGCAGGTGCCGCATCCAACCGCCGAGCCCGTAGCAGATGCGGGGGGCGGCCGCCCGGGCCGCAGCGAAAGCGATCAAGGCCGAGAACGCGCCGCGGGCCAACGGACCGGAATCGAACAGAATGACCTCGGCGAAATAGATGAAGAATTCCGGCCGCAGGATGTAAAAAAGCGCGAATAGAACAGCCAGCGCGGGAGCGAGAACCCGGAGAGCCAGCCGGACGCCGACGCGAGAGTGGAAGCGGAGCATGGCCCGGCGAATCGTCCCGGCGTCCGCGGCGGCCGGGGCCCCGGGCTTTGCCCGGGGGTCGATTTCCGCCGCGAAGGCTTGTCCTTTGACGCCCCCGGCGGGTTTATCGTCGGCGCCGGTTCCCTGCGGCGCGGAGGCGTGGTAGAATTCGGACATCAGTTTCATTTTATCATACGCGTATGACCAAAAAAATGTTACATTCCGCGGCTGCGGCTTCCAGGGATGGTGAAGTGGTTTCTTCCGCCCCTGTGGCTGCGGCGATGAGCGGCGGGGTGGACTCGTCCGTCGCCGCGGCGCTGCTCAAGCGCCAGGGCCGGGAGGTCATCGGGGTCACGATGAACCTCTTCTCCCTCCCGAAGGAGGATTGCGTGCGGGACGACCTCCGGAGCTGCTGCGGCTGGAAGGCCCAGGAGGACGCGAACCGGGTGGCGATCGTCTTAGGCATCCCCCATTTCGTCGTCGATTTCCGGCGGGAGTTCGAGCGGAGCGTGATCGAGGACTTCGGCCGGGAGTACGCCCGCGGCCGCACGCCGAACCCCTGCATCCGCTGCAACAGGTTCCTCAAGTTCGGCCTGCTCCTCGAGCGCATCGAGGGCCTGGGCGCGGAGACCGTGGCCACCGGGCATTACGCCCGGGTGAGGTTCGACCCGGGGTCGGGCCGATGGCTCCTGCGCAAGGGCGCCGATGCGGACAAGGACCAGTCGTATTTCCTCTATTCGCTGACCCAGGCGCAGCTGTCGCGCACGCTCTTCCCCGTGGGGGACCATACCAAGACGGAGATCCGGCGGCTGGCGGCCGAGTTCGGACTCCCGGTCGCCCGCAAGGGGGAAAGCCAGGAGATCTGCTTCATTCCCGACGACGACTATCCGCGCTTCCTGCGGGGGCGGTTTCCGGAGGCGTTCCGCCCCGGGCCGATCGTGGACATGGCCGGAAAGGTCATCGGGCGGCACGACGGCATCGCCCGCTTCACCGTCGGGCAGAGGAGCGGCCTGGGCATCGCCGCGCCCCGTCCGCTTTATGTCGTGTCGGTGGATGCCGCGACGAACACGGTCGTGACCGGAGAAAATCGGGACCTGGCGAGGAAGCGGCTCCTCGTCGAGGACGTGAATTGGATTTCGATCGAGGCCCTAGGCGCCCCGCGGGCGGTCAAGGTCAAAGTGCGCTACCGGCAGGCCGAGGCGCCGGCCACGATCGTCCCGGAGGCGGATGGCCGCGTCCGGGTCGAGTTCGAGTCGCCCCAGCGGGCGATCGCGCCGGGCCAGGCGGCCGTCTTCTACGACGGCGACATCGTGGTCGGCGGGGGCCTCATCGCCCGCGCCCTGGAGGATGGTCCGGCCTGACCGTCAGGCCCGGCCGAGAAGGGGAGGCAGGGCGGCCGGGGTTCCCCAGAGGGCCGGGGCCGACCTCAGTGCCGGACTGGCGCCCATCGGAAGGGGGGCTCTCGGCTACAAGATGAGGGCGATCAGGGCGATGCTGACGCCCGCCACCACCAGGGCGCCCAGCAGGCCGACAACGAGCGGCTTCAATCCGACTTTCTTGAAAGCGCTGAAGACCGTGTTCAGGCCGATGCCGGCCATGGCGATCGTGATCAGGAACCGGCCGAACCAGGTCAGCCCGTCGATGCCTATCTTCGAGAAATAGCCCGCCGTATTGAGCCCGGCCATCACGAAATAGCCGAACAGAAACCAGGGGAACGCCTTGGCTGCGTTGAATTTCCGGGACCCGGTCTGGGACGCGGACTGGGGCCCGGCGCCCAGCGATTTCTTGGCGTACCAGGCGGCGATCACGAAGGCCAGAGGGGCCATGAAACAGTTGCGGACGAGTTTGATGGCCGTCGCGGTCTTGCCGGCCAGGTCGGAGAAGATGAATCCCGCGCCGACGACCTGGGGCGTGGAATGGATCGCCGTGCCGGCGAAGACGCCGAACTGGATGTCCGTGGCGCCGAGAAGCTGGGCGATCTTCGGATAGAGGAGGATGGCCGCCAGGCCCCAGAGGGTGATTGTTCCGATGGCGTAGCTCGTCTCCTCCTCTTTGGCCTTGATCAGGGGCGCGGTGACGGCGATGGCCGAACCGCCGCAGATCGTGGTTCCGACCGCGAGCAGCGTCGCGAGCGTCCAGGGCAGCTTGAACAGGCGCCCCAGGGCGTAGATCACGAGATAGCTGACGAGCATGGTCCCGAGGATGATGGTCAGCATTTGGGGACCTTGCGATCGGAAATCCTTGAAGTTCAGGGTGGCCCCGATGAGGATGACGCCCCAGATCAGGAATTTCTCGAACGTCTTGATTCCGGCGTGAAACGCGGCGGGGACGAGCTTCAGATTGCGGGCCAGCACCCCGAGGACGACGGCCAGGGCCGTGGCTTCGAGGGGATGCTTGCCCCCGGCCGTGATCTGGTTCGAAAGGATGAGGGACACCGCCGCGACCACGGTCATCAGGATCCAACCCGGGATGAATTCTCTTTTCATGGGAACGACAATCCTTCGACGGAATCCGCCATATTGTAGGGGCCGGGGGGCGAGCCCGTCAAGAAAAAGAAAAAGAAACGGAGTTGATATACTATAGGGGGGACCCGTGACCGGAAGGTCGAGGAAATCATCGAGATCCTCGGCCGGTTCCGGAAGAGCGGCTGAGGCCTTCCTTTCCCGCAAGGAGCAGGCCATGAGCGAATCGACGAAAAAAACCGAAGCGCCGAAGGACGCCGTCCGGATCGACCTGCCGATCTCCGGCATGAACTGCGCCGGCTGCGCGATCAACATCGAGAAGATCCTGAAGGAGACCGAGGGCGTGGAGAGCGCCAACGTGAATTTCGCCACCTCCCGGGCGACCGTCCTGTTCGCCCCGCGCCTCGTGACTCCAGAGGCCCTGGTTCGGGCCGTCGAATCGGCGGGCTATTCGGTCGTTCGGCCGGGCGCCGGCGACGAGGTCGACGCCGAGCGCGCCGCCCGGGAGAAAGAATACGGGCGCCTGAAAAGGGATTTTTTGACGGCCCTGGCCTTGAGCGCCGTCATACTCCTTGGGAGTTCGCGCCAACTCCTGCCCTGGATCCCCGCCTTCCTGTCCGATCCCCGCCTCCTCGGCATCCTGGCGACGCCCGTCCAGTTCTGGATCGGCCGGCGCTTTTACAAGGGCGCCTGGGCCTCCCTCAAGCACAAGCGGGCGGACATGAATACGCTCGTGGCCGTGGGGACGTCGGCCGCCTATTTCGCCAGCGCCGCGGCGACGCTCTTCCCCGCGTTCTTCGCGGCCGGCGGCGTCCGGCCCGATATCTATTTCGATACGTCCGCGGTCATCATCACCCTCATCCTTTTCGGCCGGCTGCTCGAAGCCCGGGCCAAGGGCCGCACCTCCGAAGCGATCAAAAAGCTTATCGGCCTCCGGCCCCGGACGGCCCGCGTCATCCGCGACGGCCTGGAAGCCGACCTCCCCGTGGCGTCGGTCATCGTCGGCGACATCGTCGTCGTCCGGCCCGGGGAGAAGATCCCGGTCGACGGCGTCGTGACCCGGGGGCGGTCGGCCGTGGACGAGTCCATGATCACGGGCGAGAGCCTTCCCGTCGGCAAAGCGGAAGGGGACGAGGTCATCGGGGCCACCCTCAACAAGACCGGAAGCTTCGAATTCCGGGCGACGAAAGTCGGCAAGGCCACGGTCCTGGCCCAGATCATCCGCCTCGTCGAAGAAGCCCAGGGCTCCAAAGCCCCCATCCAGCGCCTGGCCGACGTCATCGCCGGTTGGTTCGTCCCCGCCGTCATCGGCATCGCGATCCTGACGTTCGCGATCTGGGCCCTCTTCGGGCCGAAGCCCGCCCTGAATCTGGCCCTTCTTAATTTCGTGGCGGTGATGATCATCGCCTGCCCCTGCGCCCTCGGCCTGGCCACGCCGACCGCGGTGATGGTCGGGACGGGAAAGGGCGCGGAAAACGGCATCTTGATCAAGGGCGGCGAAAGCCTCGAGACCGCCGGCAAGCTGACGACCGTCGTCTTCGACAAGACCGGGACCCTGACGAAGGGAGCTCCCGAGGTCACCGACGTCGTCGCCGTCGCGCCCTTCTCCGAGGACGAGTTCCTGCGCCTGGTGGCCGCGGCCGAAAAGACGTCCGAGCATCCGTTGGCCGAGGCCTTCCTCGGAAAGGCCCGCGCTAAGGGGCTCACCGTTCCCCCGGCCTCGGATTTCTCCGCCCTGGAAGGGCAGGGGATCGAGGCCGTGGTCGAAGGGCGGACGGTCGTCGCCGGCAGCGCCCGGCTCATGGCCGGCCGGGGGATCGATGCGTCCGGGCTCGCGGCCGCCGCCGAGGCGCTGTCCCGCGAAGGCAAGACGCCGGTCTTCGCCGCCGTGGACGGCCGCCTGGCGGGGCTCGCGGCCGTGGCCGACGCCCTTAAAGAGGGAGCTCCGAGCGCGGTCGAACGCCTGAAGGCCCTCGGCCTCGAGGTTATCATGCTGACCGGCGACCAAGTGAAGACGGCCGAAGCCATCGCCCGCCGGGCCGGGATCGACCGGGTGATCGCCGAGCTGCTGCCCGCGGACAAGCTCCGCGAAATCCGGAAGCTCCAGGAGGCCGGAGAGAAGGTGGCCATGGTTGGAGACGGAATTAACGACGCTCCGGCGCTCGCCCAGGCCGATGTCGGCATCGCGATCGGGTCGGGCACGGATGTGGCCATGGAGTCCGCGGACATCACCCTGATCAAGGGCGACCTGGACGGCGTCGCCGGGGCGATCGAGCTCAGCCGGCGGACGATCCGGACGATCCGGCAGAACCTGTTCTGGGCCTTCCTCTACAACGTCATCGGCATCCCGGTGGCGGCAGGCGCCCTTTATCCCCTATTCGGCATCCTCCTCAACCCCATGATCGCCTCGGCGGCCATGGCCGCGAGCTCGGTGTCCGTCGTTTCGAACTCGCTCCGGCTGCGGAGGTTCAAGGTCCGGCGGCCGGACGCGTCGGCCCGCCCGACTTGATTATTTTTATAAATTCAGTAAAATAATAGAGGTGTTGAACAATTCGCGTAAATTCGTTTTTGGGAGGATTTCATGAAGAAACAGTTCCGACTCCTGGCCTTGGTCGCCGCGGCCGCATTCGTGCTCGTCCTGGCGGGCAGCGCCCTCCAGACTCCCGACACGGCGAAGGACCCCGTCTGCGGGATGAGCGTCAAGATCTCGACGGCCAAGTACACGTCCGAATACAAGGACATCAAGTATTACTTCTGCAGCGAAGGCTGCAAGACGTCCTTCGACAAGGAGCCCGAGAAGTACCTGGCCAAACAGCAGGGCGTCCCGGCCGGCGGCGGCATGATGGCCGGCGGCAAGATGGAAAGCTGCCCGATGATGCTCCCTGACGTGGAGAAGAAGGTCCAGAACACCAAGGACGGCGTGATCATCACCCTCTCCTCGAAGAACGCCGAGACCGTCAAGAAGATCCAGGAACACGCCGCCAAGATGGCCGAAGGCAAGATGCCCGAGGGCGGCCAGGGCGAAGTGGGCTGCCCGATGGGCGCTTCCTGCCCGATGAAGAAGAAGTAACGGGCTGAAAAGCGGAGGCCGAACACGTCATCCTCCGAAGCGATCTGGCGGGACGTCGTCCGCATCCGGGACGAAGCGCCGCTCGTCCATAACATCACCAACTATGTGGTGATGAACCTGACGGCCAACGCCCTCCTGGCCCTCGGTGCCTCGCCGGTCATGGCCCACGCCGAGGAGGAGGTCGAGGAGATGGTCGGCCTCGCATCCGCCCTCGTCCTCAATATCGGCACGCTCAGCGCGGCCTGGATCGGGTCGATGCTCAAGGCGGCCGCCGCGGCCCGACGCCGCGGCATCCCCATCGTCCTCGACCCGGTCGGCGCCGGCGCTACTCGACTGCGGACAGAAACCTCCCGCCGCATCCTCGAGGAGGCCCGCCCCGCCGTCCTGCGGGGCAACGCCTCCGAGATCCGGGCCCTGTTCCATGCCGAACGGGAGACCAAGGGCGTCGACAGCCGGCACGCGGCCGAGGCGGCCCTCGAAGCGGCCCGCGGCCTCTCGGCCGAATTCGGCTGCGCGGTCAGCGTCAGCGGCCCGGTCGATGTAATCGTCCTCGGCGACGCCGTGGTCCGGGTGGCCAACGGCCACCCCCTCATGCCCCGCGTCACGGGCCTGGGCTGCACGGCCTCAGCCCTGACCGGCGCTTTCGCCGCCGTGAATCCCGCCCCGCTCGCCGCGGCCGTTCACGCCATGGCCGTCATGGGGATCGCCGGAGAGATGGCGGGCGAAGGCGCGGCCGGACCGGCGAGCTTCCAGACGCGGTTTCTCGACGCCCTCCATCTTCTCTCGGAAAAGGACATCGCCGCCCGGCTCAAAATGGAACCGGCGTGAGCGGACGATACGATTTCGGCCTGATGCTC